>JAHCIP010000352.1 GCA_026129165.1 Anaerolineae bacterium | reverse complement strand
AGGCCAAAGTCGAGGTGGCGCTGACGCTTACCGAAGGCGAGGTCATTCTGGCCGTGACGCTGACCCAAACCCCTCAAGGCTGGCGTATCAGCCGCGTCGAAACGACGGGCTAGATAAGAGTAGTTGGTAGACAGTAGACAGTAGTCGGTAATTAGGATACTGACGACTGACTACTGTCTACCGACTACTAACGACTGACCTCACTCCCCATCCTCCAGCGGCTCCCGCCGCTCCTGCACGTAGCGCGCGACGATCCAGTTCTGGCGGCGCTTGAGAATGATCATCCCATCCCAGAGATAAATCAGCCCTACGACCACCGACAGCAGCGATAGGGCAACGTGCCACTGCTGCTCCAGGAAGAGGTCGGGCCACTGGTGTACCAGCCACCAGGCCGCCAGGTTGTAGACCACGCCAGCGGGCATCAGGAAGCGCACATTGAGTAACTGGTCAGCGACAATATCGTCATAAAGCTTACGCTCGCTGACTGTCTCAAAGTCGTAGTGGTGCTTGTAGACCACCCGCAGATCGTACAGGTATAGAAACCAGGCGATGACGAAGTAGACGCTCTGCAGCGCGAACCAGGTGAGCGGGTTGCCGATCTGGGTCAGGAAGGTTACTTCGATGAGAGTCGAGATAAAGTAGATAAAGTTGTGCCCAAATTCCAGCGGCCAGCCGATAAACGACAGGGTATGGATGAGCGAGCGCGACCAGAAAATGAGAATCGCCAGCGCGCCCACGATGATGGCGGGCCAGTATTCGACTTGCAGCTTGATGAGGGGGTCAACGGCGCTGCCCGCCAGCACACTCAGCGCCAGGCCCTGCACGATGCTGATGAGGGTCAGCTCGATGCCTACAATCATCCCATCCAGTTGGCTCTTGACCTCGCGGGTTAGCTCCGACGTATTATCTGGTTCAACCATCCTTCACCCCCTACCCACCTCTCCGAAGCGAGAACATACCACTACTACGACGCGCTAGCGCTGGTTCGGATTTCGTCCACCGCGTTCAGGAAAACATCCACCTCGTCGGCTGTATTGTAGTGGGCCAGACCGACGCGCAGCAGTCCGGTCGGCTCCAGGTTGAGGCGGCTGGTCACGGAGAGCGCATAGAAGTTGCCATTCCAGACGTAGATTTCTCTAGCAGCCAGCGCCTCGGCCAGTTGGAGGGGCGAGAAGCCGTTCAGGGTAAAGGACACGGTGGGCACGCGCTTGTCCAGCCGCGCCGGGTCGGTCAGACCGTAGATGCGAACGCCGGGGAGGGCTTGTAGCCCCTGGATCAACCGCGCCCCCAGGTCACGCTCGTAGGCTTGCAAAGCGGTCATGCTCCGTACCAGGCGCGAACGCCGTTCGGTTGCCTGCCCCAGGCTGCTCAGCAAGTCCCACGCGGCCGGCTCACTGTCGGCCAATGACGCCACGTACTCAATCGCGGCTAGCGTACCGGCCTGCCCTTCGTGGTTCTGCGTACCGGTCTCGAACTTGTGGGGCGGCTCGCTGGGGGCCGGCCGCACCTTGTAGGCGGGCAGCGCCTCGAGCAGGTCCAGGCGGCCGTAGACCATGCCCGCGTGGGGGCCGAAGAACTTGTAAGCCGAGCAGGCCAGGAAATCGGCGCCGAGGGCCTGCACATCGGTCGGGATATGCGGGACGGATTGGACAGCGTCTACGTAGACCAACGCGCCGACGCTGTGGGCCATCTCAATGATGCTCTGGACCGGGTTAATCGTCCCGACGGCGTTGGACGCGTAGCCGACGGCGACAAGTTTGGTCCTCGGCGTGAGGACTTCGCCCAGCGTTGTCAGGTCCAGGGTGCAGTCCTCGGCGTGTAGGTCAATCCAGCGCACGGTCAGCCCCTTGTCACGCGCCAGCATCGTCCAAGGCGTGATATTGGCGTCGTGGTCCAGGTGGGTGACGATGATTTCATCGCCGGGTGAGAGCCACTGGCCTAAGGCCCGGCTCATGGTGAAGGTCAACGTCGTCATGTTCTGACCGAAGACAATTTCCTGCGCCGTGGCCGCACCCAGCAGGTCAGCGGCGGCCTGGTGCGCTTGAGCGATGACGGCGTCGGTCAGGTGCGAGGTGCGAAATGCGCCATGGGTATTGGCGTTGGCGTAGAGTAGATAATCGCGCATCGCGTCGGCCACGCGCTGGGGGACTTGCGTACCGCCCGGGTTGTCGAAGAAGATGGGGGAGCGGCCGGTGTGGCGCTGCTGGAGGGCCGGGAACTGGGTGCGTACCCACGTCATGTCAAGGCTGGACATAATCTCTGGCTCCTGAAGGGTGAATAGAGTTATCATAGCCCAGATGAGCGAGGTGGACAAGAATGGAGAAGGTGGTGAAACATTCACTGTAGGTGGTGAATAATCCACGCAAAATCCCCTGGGATGTGGTATATTGAAGATGCGAAGCCTTCAGGGATCTGAAGTGTAGAGCCACTGAAATCAAACAAACATGCTTTGTTCTGGAGAGGCATCGAGAGTTCGAGATGTCTCACGCTACTTGCTCAGTCCGGGAACAGCAAGCAGAGTGTCAGCGACAGTGAAGGGCTGAAGGAACACCAGCCGATAAACACTGATGTGGCGCACGCCAGAATGAGGATAAGAAGATAGAATGTCTTGGATAGAGACAAACAATCTTCCTAAAAAGTTTGATGAGGCTAGACACCCAGGAAAACTGAAGGTTTCGTCTTTTGATATACTGCCCACCCGCCGGTCTCATGACGGCGGGTGGGCCTGTTTTTGCCCTGGATTAACCCGTTGCGGGCGCCGCTTGAACGCGGAGCGCGACGCGGTGTACCAGGAACACCCCCGCCGCCGTCGCGACGGCGGCGAACAGATACATTCCTGTCAAGCCAAAGGTCTGTAAGATGGGCGACAGGACCCACGCCCCCAGCCCAACCCCTAAGTCGAAGCCCAGGTAGAAGAAGCCGACGGCCCGGCCCCGCTCGGCCGGCGCCATCCGCTCGACGTGGATGGCGATGAAGGCCGGGTGGAGGATGCCCCCCCCCGCCGCGACACAGGCCGCCGCGACAAGCAGCAGCGGCATGGAATAGGCCAGCGCGAAGATGGCGAGGCCAGCGGCCAGGATGAGGAACGCCGCGCGGAGAATGGGAACGCGGTCGCCCTGGTCGAGACGCCGGCCCGTGACGAGCCGGGTCAGGATGATACTGACGCCGTAGACCGAGTAAATGAGGCCGGCCGGCCCCAGCCCGCGCCTCTCGGCCAGTAGGGGAACGAATTGAAGATAGGCGCCGAAGCCCAGACCGAGGAGCCACGACGCGGCCATCGGCAGCAGCAGGACGGCCGGCGGCCGCAGTAGCTCCCGCCAGGCCGGTTGTGGTCCATTGACCGGGGTGCGGAGGGAGGGGACGAACAGGGCCAGTGCCCCGCCCAGGGCGGCCAGCAGCCCGGCCAGCGTTAGGGCGCCGGGGATAGTCAGCCGATCCAGGAAGGCACTGACGGCGGCGGGGACGATGGTCATGGCGACGTTGGCGGCGATGCCAAAGAAGGCGAGGCGGGCAGCGCGCTCCTCCGGCGCGGCCAGGTCCGAGACGAGGGCCGTGCCGGCTGTGGTAAAGGCGACATAACCGACGGCCTGGAGCAGCCGCAGGACGAACAGCAGCGGTGGAAAGGCGGTCAGGCTCACGCCCGCCGCGCCCACGAAGAGCGCGGCGGCCCCGATGAGCATGATGTAGCGCCGGTCCCAGCGGTCGGAGAGTAGACCGGCCAGCGGGCGAGAGAACAGCGAAGCGACGCCAAACGCGCCCATCACGACGCCGACGAGCCAGTCAGGCAGGCCCACGCCAGCCAGGTAGAGAGGCAAGGGGACGAGCAGCGTGTAAAAGGCGACAAAGAACAGCAGGGTCGCGGTCCAGACTGTCCAGTAGCCGCGAGAAGAAGCAGTCATAGGAATCTCTCGGCTATTTCCCGGTGAACTGTGGCGCCCGCTTCTCCAGGAACGCTGACACGCCTTCCTGGTGGTCGGCCGTGCGACCGGCAATTTCCTGCAAGAATGCTTCGTACTCTAGGACCTCCTCGACCGAGGCGATCAGGCCTCGGTTCATAGCGCGCTTGGTCAGGCCGATGGCGCGCGTCGCCGACTGCGCCAGTTCCCCCGCCCACCCCTGCGCTGCGTCGGCGAAGCCCGCCACGGGCACGACGCGGTTGACCACGCCCAGGCGCAGCGCCTCGTCGGCGCCCAGCCGGCCGCCTGTGGCGGCCAACTCGAAGGCGCGGGCGTAGCCGACAAGGTGGGTGAGGAAGTAGTTCATGCCCGAGTCCGGGACGAGGCCGACCCTGGCGAAGGCCAGGACAAAGCTGGCCTTGTCCGAGGCGATGCGCAGGTCGCAGGCCAGGGCCAGGCTCGCGCCGGCGCCGGCCGCCACGCCGTTGACCGCGCCGATGACCGGCTTCTCCAGCGTGCGAATACGCATGACAATGGGATTGTACTTGTGACGCAGGTGTTCCGCGAAGGAGACGGCGTGGCCTGTCTCGGCCTCGCGGCGTTTGACATCGCTCAGGTCTTGCCCCGCGCTGAAGCCGCGCCCCGCCCCCGTGATGACAACGCAGCGGACCTGGGCGTCGCGCTCGGCCTGCTTGAGGGCGTCGCTCAGGCCGTCCAGCATGGCATCGGTAAACGCATTTAGAACGTCAGGGCGGTTGAGGGTAATAGTCGCCACGCCCTCGCTCACCCTGTACAGCACGGTGTTATCCATCACCTTCCCTCCCTACTCCTTAGTCCCTATTCCCTATTGCCCCTTCCACTGCGCCGGTCGCTTCTCGACAAACGCCGCCATCCCCTCTTTCTGATCCTCCGTCGCAAACAACATGTAGAAATTCTTGCGCTCGAAGGTCAGGCCCTTGTCCAGGTAATCGTTGAACACGTTGTTGACGGCCTCCTTGGCCTGGCGCACGGCCAGCGGCGGCTTCGAAGCGATCTTGCGGGCCAGTGTCTTGGCCTCTTCCAGGTACAGTTCAACCGGGACGACGCGATTGACCAGGCCCCAGGCTCTGGCCTCCTCGGCGGTAATTGGGTCGCCGGTGAGGCAAATCTCCATCGCCCGCGCCTTGCCCACCAGTTGCGCCCAGCGTTGTGTCCCGCCCGCGCCTGGGATAATGCCAATGTTGATTTCTGGCTGGCCGAAGCGCGCCGACTCGGACGCCACGATCATATCGCACATGAGGGCGATTTCGCACCCGCCGCCCAGCGCCCAGCCACTGACGGCGGCGATGATAGGCTTCTTGATGCGGCGCACGCGGTCCCAGCGCGAGAACTGGTCGCCGCTCATCTGGTCCACGACCGTCGCGTTCGCCATCTCGGTGATGTCGGCGCCGGCGGCGAAGGCGCGCTCGTTGCCGGTCAGGATGATACAGCCTATTTGCTCATCGCGGTCTAGTGTCTCCAGGGCATCGGCCATCTCGCCAATGAGCGTCTGGTTGAGGGCGTTGAGGACTTTGGGCCGATTGAAGCGCACGACGGCAATCGGCGGTTCGGGTTCGACAAGGATGTATTGGTAGGTCATGGGTAGCTCCGTAGTCGGCGTTCAATAGCGTTGACCCGATGGCTGAACTGGGTCGCGGCATAGTCAACAAACTCAGCGGGGTCCAGGCCGAAGGGGATGGCGTCGCCGTAGGGTTGGAAGGCCTCGCCAATGATGGCCAGGGCCAGGGGCAGCAGGTGGTTCAGGCGTGCGTCGAGCACGGGGGCCAGGCCTGGCTCCGCGCCGACCAGCCGTTCGAGCAGGGCGATGCCGAAGGCGATGTGGCGGGCCTCGTCGCGCTGGATGAGCCGCATCCCCTCTACCAGGCCGGGCAGCAGCC
>JAHCIP010000351.1 GCA_026129165.1 Anaerolineae bacterium | reverse complement strand
ACCGATTTTCAGCACAAGGCGCTGGGCCATTACGAGCCGTTTCTCCTCTGGTCCCTCGTCCGCAGTGCCGTCCGAGGCGCTGTCCTATGAGCCAGCGGTCAGTCGTTTTCGTCAGCTCAGCGGCCGCTATGGGCGGCGTGGAGTTTAGTACCGTCTACCTGGCACAGCGCCTGAGCCCGGCTCGTTGGCGCCCCCTGGTTATCTGTCCCGCCAGAGGATCGCTGTGGGAGGAATGCCAGCACGCCTCGCTCCCGTGCCGCATCCTGCCTCGCCCTGCCCTGCGCTCTACTAGTTTTCGAGTACATGGCGATCTGCGTCTTCCCAACCCATGCGCCTGGACCTGGGATATGGGGGTGCTGCTGGCGGCTGCTCGTACCCTCGCCCGTCATCTGGCGGATTTGAGGCCAGACCTGGTGGTCACCAAAGGGCTGTTTGCCCATCTATACGGCGGCCTGGCTGCCCGCCAGCTTGGGCTGCGCTGTATCTGGCACGTCCAGGACTTGATTTCCGAGCGCTTCTGGGGATTGTATCGGAGGATGTTTGGAGTGGCCGCGCGGTGGCTACCCGATGCTATTATTGCCGACGGCAGCCCCATTGCTCGTCAACTGCCCCAGTGTGTGCAAGACCGGGTGGCAGTCATCCTGAACGGTGTAGACACCGAGGTCTTCCGCCCAGGTCTCCAGGGCGTCGCGGTGCGCGACGCGTGGGGTATAGCCAGGGATGAGCTGGTTATCGGCCATGTCGCTCGGCTCACCCCCTGGAAAGGGCAACATCACTTGCTGGAGGCATTCGCCCAGCTCGCGGCGACTTATCAACACACACGCCTGGTTTTCGTCGGCGCGCCGGTCTTCGACGATAACTCCTATGAACGGCGCTTACGTGAGCGCACGCGGGCGCTCAGTCTAACAGACCGGGTGGTCTTCGCTGGCTATCGGACCGATCTGCCCCAGGTATTAGCCGCAATGGATATTTTCGCCTACCCCTCCGTGGAAAAGGACACCAGCCCGCTGGCCCTGCTCTCGGCTCTGGCCGCTGGCCGTCCTACGATTGCTTTTGATATCGAAGGGGTACGCGAGGTGATGGACGGCGCCGGTCGGCTGGTTCCCGTGACTTCCTCAACCGATCTGGCCGAAGCGATCAACGTACTGGTCGAGGACGCGGATCAACGAAACCATCTTGCCCATTTAGCGCGTCAACGCGCCGAGAGCCATTTTAGCCTGAATTCTCATACGCGCCAGATGGAGGCGGTGTTTGAGCGGGTGGCCTCTGGCGTCCTGAGGTGTAGCTACCCCCACGCCTGATGTCCCCTCGCATTCTCTTTGTCCATAATGCTCCGACACGCTTCGTCAGGCTGGACCTTGATCTCTTGCAGCGCCATTACGCAGTGACCGAGTGTTATCTCGCCTCGCATCGTGTCTCTCCCCTACCGCTATGGCGGCAAGTACAGCGCTATGACCTTATCTTCGGCTGGTTCGCGTCCTGGCATACCTTTTTACCGATGCTGTTCGCGCGGCTGCTCCGCCGGCCTTCGCTCCTTGTCATTGGCGGCTACGACTTGGCGAACATGCCTGAAATCGGCTATGGTCATCAACGAGGTGGATTGAAACGGTTGGTCAGCCGTTGGACGATGTCACTTGCGGCCTGTCTTGTCACCAATGCCTACTACAGCCAGGCCGAAGCTGAGCGCAATGCCGGCATTCAGGCGCACCGCGTGCAAGTCATTTATCATGGCCTTCCCGACCCCTTCGGCTCTCTCCCGACCCAGCCCCGCGAACATATAGCCTTGACCGTAGGCAACGTTGATCGGGCCAATCTGTGGCGCAAGGGTCACGAGCCTTTTGTGCGTGCGGCCGCCCTCTTACCCGATGTACAGTTCATTTTGGTCGGCACGTGGAAGGACAAGACAGTGGACTACTTACGCTCCATCGCCACGCCCAATGTCGCTTTCACAGGGCGCGTGGATGATGCCACCCTGCTCGATTATTATCGCCGCGCGTCTGTCTATGTCCAGGCCTCGCAGCATGAGGGATTCGGGCTCAGTGTCGCGGAAGCCATGTTAGCCGGCTGCATTCCGGTTGTAACAGGCGCCGGGGCGTTGCCTGAGGTCGTTGGCCCCTGCGGTGTTTATGTACCAGAGCTTAAGGCACCGGGTCTGGCTCAAGCCATCGAAGAGGGACTCGCAAAGCTGGATGGGCGTCAGCCCGCGCGAGTAAGAATTTTGGAGAATTTTTCCCTTGAACGTCGAGACAAACATTTATGCGAGTGCATTAAGGGATTACTGGAGGTCGGCGTATGCTGCAGTCGGTAGTACGGTCGCATGAAGGTCGTGAGAGGGTGCTATGCCCCATCTGTAAGATAGATCATGCTTTCCCTTTCATTCCATTTGGCCCAGGGGACATCGTGCGCTGCCATCAATGCGGGCTCATCTATGTCAACCCGCGACGGGTGCAGACAGATATAGAGCAGTTTTTCCAGGCCCAGTATATCGCTGATGAAAGTATGCTGAACCAAGACCTAGGCGCTTGGCGGACGGACACATTACGGCGTGAGGCGGCGATAGTCAAAGAACTCTGTAAGACCGGAAGGATTTTAGATATCGGTTGCGCCGGCGGGGAATTCTTAGCTCACTTTGTGGAGGAGGGGTGGGAGTGTTATGGTGTAGAGCCTTCTTCCTATGCAGCAGTCGAAGCGCAGCGGCGGGGGATCTCTGTTCATCAGGGTACACTTCGAGATACGAATCTACCCGAGGGTTACTTCGATGTTATTACCTATCTTGACACTCTTTACTTCGTACCAAAGCCTGAGACGGATCTCGAGATGATTCATCATCTCTTAAGGGACGATGGACTACTACTTATTGAGCTGCCTGGTCTGCCTTTTCGTCTGCTTAAGAATGTTGGGCCAATGAGTTTACTCATTAACCGTCGATGGTGCCATCTCAGTTCACTGTCGTTTCATCTCTATTACTTCTCAACCGAGAGTCTCAGTCGATTACTGCTCCAGACAGGCTTTAAGATAGACCGCATCGTGCTTGAGCAATCCCCCATGTATAGCCCGTGGTTTGCGCGGAGCTTGAACAATGCCCATTTCGGCCTCTCGAAAGCGCTGTTCACATTGACCTCTGGACGTATTAATCTTGCGGCAAAGGTTGTCTATGTTTGTCGAAAAACACAATGAGAGATCGTGCAACAATGGTTCTGTAAAAAGCCAGGGCGCATCCGAACGGACTAGGCAGGCTTGAAGGTCAGATAGGCTTGGCCCGCCTCCCAATCGCCACTGATCTCCATGCGGATGGCACTGGCGAGACGCAAACAGGCGTCCTCGGTGGGGAAGATGCCGACGACTCGGGTGCGCCGACGGATCTCCTCGTTGACGCGCTCCAACGCATTGGTGGTGCGCAAGAGCCTTCGATGCGGCTCGGGCAGGTCAAAGACCGTCAAGCCCTGGGGGAGGTGAGTCTCCATCCACGTCGAGAGCTTCGAGGCCGTCTTGGCGTACTTCAGGACGGTCTTAGTCAACAAGGTTTCGGCCTCCTGGCGGTTGGGCGCATGGAAGATGGCGCGGATGTTGGCGGCCCCCTCGGCCTTCATCTCCTCACGGGGGACATAGTCGCTGGCGTTTTGCTGGGGGTGGAATTGGCAGCATTGCCAGGGCCCCCCACCGAAGACCGTGCGTCGGGCCACGCCCAAGCCCTCGTGGGCATCGGAGGTCATCAACTGGACGCCGCGCAGCCCGCGCGCGACCAGGCTCTGGAGGAAGGTGCGCCAGTTGACTTCATGCTCCCCCAAGCTGACCGATACCCCCAACACGGCCCGGTGGCCGTCTGGCCCCACGCCGGTCGCCATCAGCACCGCCCCCTCCTGACGGACTTTCTCGTAGCGCGCATCGAGCGTGACATACACGAACTCGCCGAGGGGACGCCGCCGCCACGCCTCCAAGACCCCATCCAGTTGGGCGACCGCCCGACTGACGTCCATACTCGACACGTCGCTGCCGCACAACTTCTCCAGGATGGTCCTCACCTGGCGCATCGAGACCCCTTGGATGTACATCTCGGCCACGGTCAGCTTCAAAGCCCGCTCCGAGCGCAAGCCCTTCTCCAGAGCCTGTGGGTAGAAGCCTCCCTCCCGCACCTGCGGCACGGCGAAGGTGATCTCACCCACCCGCGTCTTGACGGTTTTGGGCTTGAAGCCGTTGGCCTGGCCGCGCCGCTGCGCCGAGCGTTCATACGGCTGCTCGACGCCGAGGTGCTTCTGACGTTCGGCCTGCATGGCCGCATTGATGACGAGGCGTATCAACTCGGGCAGGGCGTCGAGGCCCTCGGCGGCTACCAGTTCCACAAGTTCGGAGGGCAGCGTATAATTCGCTTGGTAGGTCATGATCCTGTCTCCTTTCGGCTTCAGCACCCTGAGGATACACCCTGACCTACCGCCCTTTCAACTCCGCGGCTTCGCTTTTACAGAAACAATGTTACACTAACAGCTTATTAGACCTACTGTCTCCTTGGTCTTAGGCTCTGTCTTACCCTCAACGATAGGTGCGCTCATGTTAAATGACCCTTCCCCCGATTAGTGGATAGAGGGGGAACTCATAGAAAAGTTGTTCTCGAACTGCTCAGGGCTGAGGTAGCCCAGGGCAGAATGCCGACGGCGGCGATTGTACCAGACTTCGATGTACTCGAACAAGCTGGTGCGTGCCGCGGCTCGGCTGGCGTAGCGCTCCGAGGCGCACTCGCCCTTTAACGTCCCAAAGAAGCTCTCCTGCACGGCGTTGTCGTAGCAGTTGCCACGTCGGCTCATGCTCACTTGGATGCTGGCGCTCTTGAGCAGGGCTTGATAATCCTGGCTGGCGTACTGACTGCCCCGATCCGAGTGATGGAGGAGACCGTCGCTCGGTTGGCGACGACCAAGAGCCATCTTCAGCGCGTCCTCGACCAGGCACGTGAGCATGTGGTCGGCCATCGCCCAGCCGACGATGCGCCGCGAGAAGAGGTCCATGACAACGGCGAGATAGAGCCAGCCTTCCGTCGTGTCGATGTAGGTGATGTCGGCCGTCCAGACACGGTTCGGCGCCTCGGCCTCGAACTGCTGGTTCAAGACGTTGTCGGCCACCGGGTGGCTGTGGTTCGAGTCGGTCGTGCGCACGAAGCGGCGCGGCGACTTGGCGCGGATGCCATGCAAGCGCATCAGGCGCTCGACGCGCTTGTGGTTACAGCCCTCGCCTTGGTCCCGCAGTTCAGCTGTGATGCGCGGGCTGCCATAGGTCTGACGCGAGGAGTGGTGGACCTCACGAATGCGCTCGACCAGCCGCTCGTCGTCGCGCTGACTTGAGCTCGGCTTCCGCGTGCGCCAGGCGTAGTAGCCGCTCGGGGCCACCGCCAGCCACTCGCAGAGCCGTCGCACGCTGGCCGCGTCTCGATGCGCGGCGATGAAGGCGTACCTCACGGCTTTGGGCTCGTCGAGAAGATGGCGATAGCTTTTTTTAGGATGTCGCGTTCCTGCCGCAGCAACTCATTCTCGCGCCGCAACTGCCGCAACTCCGCGTCGCTCTCTTTGAGGTTGCCGCTACCCGGGAACGCCTCCACGCCGTCTTCTTTGAGTTGCCGTTTCCAGGCGTAGAGTTGGCCGGGGAAGAGGCCCAGGTCACGCTCGATCTGCGCTCCGCTCTTGCCACTGGTCTTGGCGAGTTCAAGCGCTTCGAGCTTGAACGTTCGGGTATACTGCTTGCGCTGTCCCATCGTTGTCCTCCCGTGTGAAGTGTACTTGGTAGTTCTCTACCCGTCCACTCTACGGGGGGAAGGTCATAAATACTCCTGTTAATC
>JAHCIP010000350.1 GCA_026129165.1 Anaerolineae bacterium | reverse complement strand
CTTCCCTAGCAGGGAAGGGGGGGAAGAGAGGCAGGAAAACACCCCTCCCTTTGTAGGGGAGGGGACGGGGGAGAGGTTAATCTCCCCATTGTCCTAGCGCCAGTGATCGCCTCTGACGACGCCAGGCAGGGTCAACTGGTACTGGCTCACCGTGAGGCGACCCACCTCGAAGAAACCTGTCTCCGTGGCGCCCTGGTCACCTTTGGGCGTGACGGCCGCGCGCGTCTTGATGTTGAGCAGTTGGGTGAACTCCTTGAACTGGACCGGGCGCTTAAAGTCAAGCACCCAGGTGATGTCCACCGCCGGGCTGTCCTCGCCGTGGCTGGTCACACTCATCTGCTCCAGGTGAACCGTGACGTTCGGTGTCTCAATCGGGCCGTCCACGCCAGGCAGGCCGCTGCCGATGACGGTGTTGTAGACCGGGTCCAGGACCGAGATGCGGCCGGTCTCGCCGTCGAAGCGGGCCAGCAGCGCCGTTTCCCCCTCGTTCGCTAGCTTGAATTCAATCGCGGTGATATTGTCCCAGCCGTTGACATGGTCGCATGACGTAGTGATGGTGGCGGAGCCTATGACGGTCCCGGCCTGGTCCGGCGCCGCGAGCTGTGCCTGCGCCGCGTCGGACAGCGGGAGTTGCTTGGCCAGGTCCACGGCCCCCGTGCCGGAGATGACACGGATAAAGGGGGGGCGATTACTGCCCCACGCCTCCCCCTCGGGCACGCGGCGGGCCTCGAACACCAGCGTCTCATTGCCAAAGCGGTTGCGCTCCTCCCAGGCCACGTAGGGCGTCGAGCGCGTGCCGTGCAGCGACGGGCCGACGGCCGGGTTGAAGCCGACCACGTTGAGGCCGCGCGAGATGTCGGCGTCCAGGTCCCAGCGTTCGCGGCCGGGACGAACATCACCGAGGTGCTTGACGTAGAGCAGGCGGAAGCCGCCCAGGTCCTCGGCCCAGGCCACGTGTGGGACGTTGCCGATAAAGAAGATGTCGGGGTCATAGGCCCGCGCGAAACGGTTGACGTTCACCGGCGGGCCGACGGGCCGCCAGGTCGTGCCGGTCCACTGCTTGACGATGATCTGAGTAAACGCGCCGTTGTTCTCGGTCTGCTCGAAGACGACCCACGGCTGCGGCTGGGTCTCGCCGGCCAGCATGCCCGACGCGATTTTCGGGTTGCGGGCGTCCTGGTCCTGGTTCGCCGCGTTCTCGCTGGTGCTGGCGTTGAGGCCCGGTACGCCTCGGTTGCCGCCCTGTTCCCCCGTGATCTGCCACAGGGCGCCGTTGGCGTCCTGGCCCAGGAACGCAGCGAAGATATCGGTCTTGTTATCGAGCGTCCGGACCGGCTCCTGCCAGGCGACCCACGGCACGCTGGGCAGGCCGTTGACCAGCGGCCCGCCGAATTCCAGGCTCGGCTGGCCGGCGATGACGGTGCGGTCGCGGTTCAGACTACCGTCGTTACGGTTCTGCGCCACCGTCCGCCACTGGCTGCTGCCCTTGTCGAAGAAGCGCACCAGGACGTCCTGGAAGCTCGTCCCGAAGCGCCGCTGGGTAAAGGCGACAAACGGGACCGGGTTCGCCAGGTCGCCCGTCAGGCTGCCCACGGCCAGCGAGGGCTGGCCGGCGATGACCTGCTCCTCGCTGACGGATTTGCGGGTCGGGGAGACGTGGAGTTGGAAGCCGCCGACCAGGCGGCCCCCCTGGTCGGGATCGGCCAGCGCGGCCCACGCGCCCAGGCCCAGGACGACGGGGAGCAGCATGGCCCAGACCATACGCCACTGTTTCGCGTGCATGCTCATCTCCTTGTGAGGTTCGAAGCGGTGATACGGGTAGGGGCGAGGTAACCTCGCCCTGGACGGCGTCTTGTACAGACGCGGGAACCGCGCCCTGGGCGGGGCCCCCCCTACGCTATCTTTCCTTTGAAAAAGACTCGCGGCGCGGTCAATAGGATTTCGCGGTCAGGGTCGTGTAGGCGGATTGTGGGCCACGTGTGGGAAATAGAGTCGATAGGAGGCGGTCGCCACGGCGGCGCAGCCAAAACGGTCGACGGCGGTGGTGATCTGGTCTATGCTGGGCAGGCTGGCGGATCGGGTGAAGACTGCGTTGCCCTGGAGGAATGGGGCCAACGCCGCGACCACCTCGGCCAGGCAGCCGTAGGCCGCCCGTTCCAGGGTCAAGTCATTGGCCGGTGTGGCGCCCGCGATGATGCGGCCCAGAATGCGGTGCTCGGCCTCGACGCCCAGGATTTGGGCGGCGGTCTGGGCCAGCAAGGGCTGGCCCAACTGCGTCAGGCGCTGGATAGCGACGAGGTACGCGCCGATGAAGGCGTTTTCGAGGGCGTCCAGCAGCGCCAGGCAGGTGGGCAGGTCATCGAAGGCGCCGGCCGGGAACAGGAAGGTGGTCGGGGGGGCGGCCGCGCCGTTCGCCCGCAGAAAATTGAGGTGGTTGCGCTCTTCGTCCAGCGCGGCCTGGAAATACCACTGCCGCTCGCGGGACAGGCGGCCGAAGACCGCGCCCTGAGTCGCCCCGTAGTAGAAGGTGATGCCCAGCGCTTCGGCCGTGGCGGCGATGTCGAGCAGACTCTGGGCGCTTTCCTGGCAGGTGAGGGCCGTCGCCTGGGGAACCCGGGTGGTGGTGACGCCCTGGATGGCGGCGACCATCTCGTCGTCGCTGGGCATACTCAGCGGCCCGGCGTAGCCCGCGCCGCCGTTGAGATAGAGGCTCAACGCGCCAATGGTCTGCTCTGGGCAGTCGATGGTGACCCGCTCGAAACACAGGTTGTTGGGGGGCGGTGGCGTCTCGCCCTTGAGTTCGCGGCCGATGATGCGATGCTCGGCCTCGATGCCGATGATTTGGCCGGCGGTGGCGGCCAGCACGGGCTGACCGAGTTCAGCGTAGCGGCGGGCGGCGGCCAGGTACGCGCCCAGGAAGTCGGTTTCCAGCCGTTCAATGGTGGCGACGAAGACGACAAAGTCATCGAAGCCGAAGGTTCCCGGCGGGAAGTAGAAATTCGTTGCCAGGGGCCGGCCGCCCGCGCCGGTCAGGAACAGGTAGTGCTGGCGCTCCTGGTCCAGCGCGGCGCGGAAGTAGACCTGATAGGTGGCGGGCAGGCGGGCGAAGAATTGGCTCTGGATGGCGCGGTAGTAGAAGGTGGTCGCCAGAGCTTCGGCGGTGGCAGCCAGGTCGAGGATGCGGGCGGGCGTTTCGATGCAGGCGCTGGCGGGGGCAGGCGTGGGGGTGGCCTGGGCGCGGGCCAGGCCGGCCGGCAGCAGCGTCCCCAGGCCGGCCAGGGCGGCCAGTCGCAGGAAGTCACGGCGCGATAGTGGGTGTCGGCGCTGGGTCATCATTTCCCCCTGCCCCCACAGGGGCCGGAGATTAACATGGAATGGGCGCAAGGCACGTCGAGACGCCATTGGTGAGACGCGCGGCGCGGCGAAAGGGATTTCTGGTGGAGGAGAACCTAACCCCCCGGCCCCCTTCCCTACGAGGGAAAGGGGGGAAGAGAGGGGATGGGGGCGGGGTTCCCCCTTGACCGACGGGGCGTTTCGGGTTAAAGTACGGCTACAGACTGTGCGGAGTGAGGAGACCCGGATGGCGACGACACGGGCGGTGGACACCTACGATGCCCAACTGGACCAGTACCGCAAGCTCGGCGTGGTCAACGAGTTGAGCGTCCGCGAGGCGTTCAAGACCCTGCTGGACGAACGGGGCCGCGACCTGGGCTGGACGCTGCTGGTGGAGAAGGGCCACAGCCGCCGCGCCCGACCCGACGCGACGTTCGTGGATGACTATAAGCTGCCGCGCGGCCACTGGGAGGCCAAGGACACGCGTGACGACCTAGAGACGGAGATTCGGGCCAAGATCGGACGCGGCTATCCCCTCAAGAACACTATCTTCGAGGATACGCGGCGCGGCGTGCTCTACCAGGATGGGCGGCGTGTCCTCGACGTGGACCTGACGCAACGCCCCGCCCTCACCGGTCTGCTCGACGCCTTCTTTGGCTACAGCGAGAGCCAGGTCGAGGAGTTCCACGCGGCAGTCGGCGTGTTCCAGGACCAGATCCCCGAGCTGGCCGAGGCGATGGAGAAGCTCATCGCCGAGGAAAGGGGCCGCAACCCGCGCTTCGTCCTGGCCTTTGACCGCTTCTATGACCTGTGCAAGACGGCCCTCAACCCCAACCTGAGCGCCCGCGCCATCGAGGAGATGCTCGTCCAGCACCTGCTGACCGAGCGGCTGTTCCGCACCGTGTTCGACAACCCCGACTTCACCCGCCGCAACGTCATCGCCGCCGAGATCGAGGCCGTCATTGACGCCCTCACCAGCCGTTCGTTTAGCCGCCAGGCGTATCTCAAGCGGCTGGACCACTTCTACCTCGCCATCGAGAACACCGCCCGCACCATCGGCGACTACAGCGAGAAGCAAGCCTTCCTGAATACGGTCTATGAGCGGTTCTTCCAGGGCTTCTCGCGCAAGCAAGCCGACACCCACGGGGTCGTCTACACGCCGCAGCCCATTGTGGACTTTATGGTCGCCAGCGTAGACGAGGTACTCAAGCGCGAGTTCGGCCAGTCGCTGTCGTCCGAGGGCGTGGTCATCCTGGACCCGGCCACCGGCACCGGCAACTTTATCGTCAACATCCTCAACCGCCTCCAGCGCCGCGACATCCGCCGCAAGTACGCGGGCGAGCTATTCTGCAACGAGATTATGCTGCTGCCCTACTACGTCGCCAGCCTCAACATCGAACACGCCTTTTACGAGGCGACGGGCGAGTACGCGCCCTTCGAGGGCGTGTGCTTCGTGGACACGCTCGACCTGACTGAAGGCAAGCAGTATGGTCTGTTCACGCCGCGCAACACCGAGCGCGTCACCCGCGAGGCCGACGCCGAGATCACCGTCATCATCGGCAACCCGCCCTACAATGTCGGCCAGCAGAACGAGATGGACAATAACAAGAACCGCAAGTACAAGGAGGTGGACGACCGCGTCAAGCAGACGTATGCCAAAGATTCGCGGGCGACGCTCAAGACGCAACTGTACGATGCGTATGTCAAGTTCTTCCGCTGGGCCACTGACCGCCTCAAGGGCCGCGACGGGATTGTGTGCTATGTCAGCAACAACTCGTTTGTGGACCAGGTCGCCTTCGATGGGATGCGCAAACACCTCCAGCAAGACTTTACCGCGCTGTATCACCTGGACCTGCACGGCAACGTGCGCAAGAACCCGAAGCTGTCGGGAACGACGCACAACGTCTTTGGCATCCAGGTCGGCGTCGGCCTCACCGTCGCCGTCCGCCGCGCCGCGTCCACCGAGCGCAGGCTGCGCTACCACCGCGTGCCGGAGATGTGGCGCAAGGAGCAGAAGCTCGACTTTCTGAGCCAGGCGGGTCATCTCTACGGCGTGACCTGGCAAGACCTCCAGCCCGACGCCAAACAGACCTGGCTCACTGAGGGCATGCAGGACGACTTTGCCACATTCCTGCCGATGGGCACAAAGGAGACGAAGGCGGCGCGTAGTGAGGACGTGGAAGCAATTTTCAAGCTGTATAGTGGTGGTGTAAAGACGAACCGTGATCTCTGGGCTTATGATTACGACCGCTTAAACCTTATCAAAGAAATTCAGCACTTCATTAACAATTACAACTCTGAAGTTGACCGCTGGAAGCGTAGACCGGACAAGAATATTTCGGCCGATAATTTTGTGAACTATGACGAGACTGGTTTTAAGTGGAGTGAAGGGCTGAAACAAGATCTACAGCGGGGTGTTTACGCTCAATTTGATCCCCGTAAAATTCGCCAAGCTATGTTCAGACCCTATTGCACAGAGGGGTGGACAAAACATAAGATTGGGGCCAGGCCGTGGCGCGCGAATGAGACGCAGCGGCGTTCACGCG
>JAHCIP010000035.1 GCA_026129165.1 Anaerolineae bacterium | reverse complement strand
TAATCTCGCCCACCACCTCGTCGCTGACGCCGCTGGCCTGCTGGATGTGCGGCTGCTGGGCCAGATACTGGGTCAGCAACTCGCGCGCGCCGTCCAGGGCCTTCTGGCGGTCGTTGTCCACCGAGCAGACGATGAGCTGCGGGCGGTCAATGTCGTCCAGGGTGCGGCCCGCCTTCTTCGCGCCGCGCGCCAGGGCGTCGAGCGCGGGCAGGTTGTACTCCGGCGGGACACAGTAGTTGAGGACCGCGCCGTCAGCAATCTCGCCCGTCATCTCCAT
Organism: Anaerolineae bacterium; assembly: GCA_026129165.1. GTDB lineage: Bacteria > Chloroflexota > Anaerolineae > Epilineales > JAHCIE01 > JAHCIE01. The sequence goes on along the minus strand of JAHCIP010000035.1, from coordinate 30,866 downwards.
CATGTTCATGCCCGTCGCGCCAATGTAGATAGGGACGTGGCGCGGCTCGCGCCGGCCGTGGACCACGTCGAGTTCGATGCCATTGACATGCACAAACTCACCGTTGAACGTGACGCGCTCCATCGCCAGCAGTCGGCGCACGACCTCCACCACCTCGCGCATGGCGGTGAGCGGCTTGCGGCGCTCGATGCCGACGTTGCGCGCCAGCGGGTCCCACCACGCGCCGATACCAAGTATGATTCGGTCGGGCGCCAGGTCGTCCAGAGTGAGGAATGTGGCGGCGATGATGGCCGGGTTGCGCGTCCAGTTGTTGATGACGCCGCTACCGACCTTCAACTTCTCGGTCACGGCGGCGAAGGCGGCCATGGGCACAATGGCATCACGCACAAGCCGCGACTCCGCCTGCCACACGGCCTCGAAACCCCGTGCCTCGGCGTACTGGCAATAGGCCATCCCGTCGCGGATGGGGTGCTTGTCCTGGAGATAGATGGCGACACGTTCAGGCATCCTGGCCTCCTATGCAATGATTCAACCGCAACCTGGTACATTGCGGCCAACTGTCTTGAGCCACCGTCTTCCGTCCTCCGTCACCGAAACAGGTCTTGATGTTTGGGACGGAGGATTTCGCTGGCGCTAGCCTCGCGGGCCTCGTAGCTCACGCCGCGCACGACCACCACAGGCCGTCCCTCGTCGCCCTGCCCCTGGAGCAGGGACGCGGCGGCGGCGACCTGGTCGGCCAGGGCGACAAGGGTGTGCTGCAACTCGTAGCCAAACAGGTCACGCTCGCCCCGACGGTCCTCAATGGGCGCAATGCCCGCCACGCCGATGGCAACACCCGCCGCGCCGGCGCGCCAGGGACGCCCATGTGAGTCATTAATGATGACCGCGACGCGGACGCCCGTCAGCTCCAGCAGGCGGTCACGGAGATGCCGCGCCGAGGTGTCCGGGTCGAGGGGAAGCAGCAGGACCGTCTCACTGTCGGCGTCCTGGTCCACATTGGAACGGTCTACACCCGCGTTGGCACAAATCAGGCCGTTGCGCTGCTCGACCACCAGAACCGCGCCTGCCGCCCGCACAATCTCTCGCGTCTCGCCGAGGATCACCTGGACCAGGCGCGGGTTTTTGCCCATCCGCTCGGCCAACGCGACTGCTTCGGGGCCAGGCTGGACTTCATTCAGCCGCACCCGCCGCCCCTCCGCTTTCGAGACGACCTTCTGCGCCACGACGACAATATCGCCTGGCTGAAGGCTGAAATCGGCCGAGGCCAGTCCCTGCACGATGAAGGCGGCCAGGTCATCTCCCTCATGGATCAGGGGAATGTTAGGAACCGCCGTGAGGGTCATCTGGTGGAGCATATTAATCATCCGACCCTACGCATTAACATTGGTGATGCGGATTCCAGCCCCTTTGCTCTTGTAACGGATATTGATGTTGATGAGCAGGGCGGTCATCCCCTCGACGACCAGGGCATTCGCCAGCGGCCCGGCGTCCCAGGCGCGCATCCCGCCCGCCTCGGCCAGCGCGACCACCTGGTCCTTGGCGGCGCGGTCGTCGCCACACACCAGCACGTCGCAGTCCACCTCAGCGCTCGGCTCCTGGAGTTGGTGCGCGCCGACGTTCTGAAATGCCGCCACCACCTTGACCCCCTCGCCGAGTTGCTTCTGCGCCTGGACCGCGGCCGGGCCGTCGGGCCAGTTGGGGGCGCGGCGTTTGGCCTGCGGGTCCAGCGGCACGACCGCTGTAATCAGGAGCTTGCCCTGGAGGGCGGTCGCGACATCGGCCAGGATGCGCGCCTGACCGTCGAACGGTACGCTCAGCACGACAATCTGGGCCTGCTCGGCCGCTTCGAGGTTGACCGCGCCGCTGATGTTGGAGCCAGCGACCTTCTCGCGCAACTCGTGCGCGGTCATGGCAGCGCGCGTGGCGTCGCGCGAGCCGATGATAATCGGATAGCCCGCCGCGCCCCAGCGCAGCGCCAGCCCCGCCCCCTCCGGCCCCGTCCCGCCTAAAATCGCAATGGTCGGTTTGTCCATGTCATCCTCATATCCTCCCTGTCATGCTGAGCGAAGCGAAGCATCTCACCTAGCTATGAGAGACCCTTCGCTTCGCTCAGGGTGACAGTCGAATTCACTATTGGTTTCGCTCAAACCGCGCCCAGACGCCCGGCGCGCGTTCCAGCGCCTTCGCCATAATCTCGCGCTCGTCCAGGAACAGCAGTTGGCGGTCCCGCATCAGCAGCTTGCCGCTGGCGATGGTGTGGGTCACGTTGGAGCCGTCCACGCCGAACAGGAGGTGCCAGGGGACGTTGCCGGGGGTCAGCGGCGTGAATGGGTAGTAGTCCAGCACCATGACGTCGGCCAGCGCGCCCGGCGCCAGGCGGCCCAACGGCGCGCCAAACAACTGCTCCGCCAGCGAGCGGTTGTTGTGGACGGCCATCTGCACGATGTCGTAACCGCCCATCACGCGCGGGTCGTCGTGGTAGACTTTATGCAGCAGATAGGCCGTCTTCATCTCCTGGAACATGTCGTTGGAGAAGCCGTCGTTGCCCAGACACACCTTCATCCCGCCGCGCAGCATGGTCGGGATGTCGGCCACGCCGACGGCGTTGTTCATGTTGGAGCGCGGCTGGTGGCTGACCCAGGTATCCGTCTCGCGCAGGCGGGCCATCTCCCAGGCGTCCACCCGAATGGCGTGGGCGACGATGGAGCGCGGTCCCAACACGCCGAGGCGGTCGAGGCGGTCAATCGTACGCAGGCCGTACTCACCCAGCGAGCGTTCCTGGTCGGCCGCTCCCTCGGCGGCATGGATATGGAAGCCCACATCGTCGGGCTTGGCCGTGCGGCAGCGGTCCAGTGTGGCGTCGGACAGGGTCAAGGCCGCGTGGAGGCCGAACAGGCCGGCCAACTGCGCGCCCCCCTCGCGCCGACAGCGTTCGATGAAGCGGACGTTCTCGCGGATGCCGGCCTCGGCGCGTTCGGGGCCGTCGCGGTCCGTGACCTCGTAGCACAGGCCAGCCCGCAGCCCAGCCTGACGCACCGCATCAGCAATGACGTCCAGCGAGCCGTCAATCGCGTTGGGGCTGGCGTGGTGGTCCACCAGCGTCGTCGTCCCGCGCCGCACGGCGTCCACGAGGCAGACCATCGCGCTGCAGTACACATCGTCCAGGGTGAGCGCCTTGTCCAGTGCCCACCACAGGCGGGCCAGAATCTCGGGGAAGTCGCGGGGAGCCGGGCCGGGGATGGCGAGGCCGCGCGCATACGCGCCGTAGAAGTGGGTGTGGGCGCAGATGTTACCGGGTAAGACCAGCTTGCCGGCCACGTCCAGGCGCTCCGCATTGGGGTGCTGCGCGATCAGGTCAGCGGTCGAGCCAACCGCCGTGATGCGGTCGCCCTCAATGAGGACCGCGCCGTCGCCGAGGACCTGACCTGTTTCGTCAAACGTCACCACACAGCCGTGGGTGATGAGCATACTGGCTCCGTCGTTCAACCTCCCGAAGGTTCTGAAGCCTTCGGGAGGTTACTGGCATAGGTTCTGTGCGCCAGCATCATTCTAGCATAACATGGCCGAAAAAGCGTAGTATGCTACGAGGCTGAGACGCGCACGGGGACACCGTTGGGCGGTGTTGCCCGTCAGTTCGTCCAGGAAGGTTTTATCCGTCAGGTCGTTGAGGCTCGCCCCCGCGTGCTCTTGGGCTACGGCCAGCCGGACTCCGCGTCGGTCGTGGCCCCAGCCATGCGGGATGCTCACCACGCCCGGCAGCATCGCCGCGCTCACTTCCAGCGGCAGTTCGATACAGCCGACCCGCGACTGCACCGCCACGCGCTGTCCATCGGCCAGCCCGCGCGCCGCTGCGTCGTCCGGATGCATCAGCACGGTGCAGCGGTCCTTGCCGCGCACTAGGCGGCGGCTGTTGTGCATCCACGAGTTGTTCGAGCGCAGGTCGCGCCGGCCAATGAGCGTCAGATTGAAGCCGTCCGTGTGCGTTACGCCATTGAAGAAGGCCGCTCGCGCCCGTTGGAGGTCCTGGACCAGCAGCGCGGGCAGCAGGTCTATGCGCTTGTCGGGGGTAAACAGGTGGTCGGGCAGGCGGGGCTGGAGCGGCCCCAGGTCCACGCCGTGGGGATTCGCTCGCAGCGTGTCCAGCGAGAGGCCGTCCTTGCCATAGGGGCCGGTCCGCAGGCCAAAGTCGAGTATCATGGCCGGTGTCATCTGGTTGAGGGGGTGGGCCGTGTCATAGGGACGCTCTGGCGTCGCCAGGCGTTGCGCCAGGGCGCGGTAGATCTGCCAGTCGTGGCGAGTATCGGTGTCGGGTTCGTACAGCGGGGGCGAGTACTTGGCTGTGTTGCGCACCGCCAGGATGTGGAAGAGGACATCGTAGTGCTCGGTCTCCAGGCCCGTTGTCGGCGGCAGAATCAGGTGGGCGTGGCGCGTCGTCTCGTTGAGGTAGATGTCAATGGCGAGCATGTAGTCTAGCGACTCCAACGCCCGGTCCAACTGCTGACCGTTGGGTGTGGAGAGGACGGGGTTGCCTGCCACGGTCACCAGCGCCCGAATTTGTCCCTCGCCCGGCGTGGTGATTTCTTCCGCCAGCGTCGTCACGGGCAACTCGCCCATAAACTCCGGCCGCCCACGCACGCGGCTGCGCCAGCGGCCATACTTCCCCGCGCGCGGCGCGTCAACAACGTCAAAGGCGGGCGTGGTGAACATGGCGCCGCCCGGTCGGTCCAGATTGCCTGTGATGATGTTCAGGACGTTGATGAGCCACTGGCACAGCCCGCCAAACCGCTGGGTGGACAGCCCGATGCGGCCGTAGCACACAGCCGAGGGAGACGCGGCGAAGGCCCGCGCCAGCCCGGTGATGGTCGTGGCCGGAATACCCGTGACCGGGCTGACCCGGTCGGGCGTATAGTCGGCCACGATGGGCCACAGGTCGTCCAGACCGGTCATGAAGCCGGCCAGCCGGTCGGGGCGGGCCAGCCCCTCGGACAGAATCGTGCGAATGAGGGCGAGCAGCAAGAGAACGTCAGTCGTGGGCCGAATCGGGATGTACTCGTCGGCGCGGGCGGCGGTTTCGGTGCGGCGCGGGTCTACGACCACGATGCGTCCGCCCCGCCCCTGTATCGCTTTCAAGCGGCGGTCTATGCCGGCGGCGGTCATCAGGCTGCCGTTGGAGGCCAATGGGTTCGCTCCCAGGATGAGGAAGAAGTCGGTGCGGTCCACATCGGGGATGGGGAGCAGGAGTTGGTGGCCGAACATCATTCGCGCCGCGAAGTGGTGGGGCAACTGGTCCACCGAGGTGGCGGTGAACACGTTAGGCGTGCGCAGGGCGCGAGTAAGCGTCGTGCCGAGCAGGCTGCTACCCAGGTTGTGGACATTGGGGTTGCCGAGGTAGACCCCCACGGCGGCCGGGCCGAACTCGGCCTGCACCCGCTTGAGGTGGGCGGCGGCCTCGTCAAACGCTTCGTCCCAGCCAATCGTCTCCCAGCCGGCCGCCGTGCGCCGCAGCGGCTGGCGCAGGCGGTCCGGGTCGGCGTAGATATCCTGGAGCGCGACCGCCTTGGGGCAGATGTGGCCCTGGCTGAAGGGGTCAGCCTGGTCGCCGCGAATTGCGGTGATGCGCTCGCCGTCCAGGCTAATCTCCAGCCCGCACATCGCCTCGCATAGGTTACAGGTACGGTAGTGGGTCCACAAGCCGCTGCGCTCGCTCATCGCCCCTCCTTTACACTACAGGCGGCGCAGGTGGAAGCCGCCGTCCACATTGATGATTTCGCCCGTCGAGAACGGGAGGTGGCCGTCGGCAATCGCCAGGACCGCCGCGCCCACGTCCTCTGGCCGCCCCCAGCGGCGAATGGGCGTCAGCCCTTTGGCAATCAATTGGTCATACTTCTCGTGGACGCCGCCCGTCATGTCCGTCTCGATGATGCCGGGCCGCACCTCGTAGACCAGGATGCCGTGCTCGGCCAGCCGGTCGGCAAACAGGCTGGTCATCATGCTTAGCCCTGCCTTGGACAGGCAGTACTCGGCGCGGTTGGTGCTGCTGGTGTAGGCGCTGATGGAACCGATATTGACAATCTTCGGGTCCTGGACCCGCCCCTGCGGGAGAAGCTGGAGCATGGCGTTGGCGACGCGCTGGGTAAGGAAAAACGGCCCCTTGAGGTTGACATCCATCACCCGGTCGTAGCTCTCCTCCGTCGTGTCGAGCATGTCGCCCCGTTTGGGGACGCCCATGCCGGCGTTGTTCACCAGCAAATCAATCCGGCCCCAGTGGTCGAGGGTCTGCTGAACCAACCGTTCACGGTCGGCCCCCCGTCCCATGTCCGCCTGGACCGTGAGCGCCTGACCGCCAGCCCCTTCCACCAGGGCGCGCGTCTCGGCCGCTGCCTCGGCGTTGCTCTGATAGTTGACGACGACCCGCCACCCGGCTGACCCCAATGCGACGGCGATGGCGCGGCCAATCCCCCGACCCGCCCCTGTCACCAGGGCGACACGCTCCTGCATAGCTCACCCCATTCCTTGCTCCACATAGCCCAGGACTTTACTCAGGGCTTCGACAAAGAAGTACTCGCCCCACATCACACTCTCGTCCACGCCTAGGCCCTTGCGCTCGTGGTAGGAGCCGTGTTTGAGGATGCCCTCCCAACCTGGTGTGTCCACGGCCAGGAACTCCGGCGTCGTCAGCGTGTCCAGGATGCGCAGGGCATAGTCGCCGTACAGCCGCGCCCGCGCCGCGTCGCCTGTCAGCCGCGCCAGGTTGAGCAGCCCGCTAGCCGCAATGGCCGCCGCCGAACTCTCGTAGGGGAGCGTCGGGTTTGGCTCGTCCCAGTCGTTGGGCGGAACGCCATGCGGCGGGGTACGTTCGATGTAGAAGTCGGCGCACGCCTCGGCCGTGTTGAGGAAGCGGACATCGCCCGTGTAGCGGTAGGCCGTGCCAAAGCCGTAGAGCGCCCAGGTCTGCCCGCGCGCCCAGGACGAGTCGTCGCGCCAGCCCTGGTGAGTACTCTGGCGGATGAACTCGCCCGTCTCAGTGTTGAACAGGCCCTCGTGGGACGTGCTGCCGTCGCCGCGCACCAGGAAGCGCCGCGAGGTCAGGCAGTGCTCGGTGGCGATGCGCAGCAGGGTAGCGTCGCCGGTCTGCTGGGCCGCGTAGAAAATGATGCCCACGTTCATCATGATGTCAATGAACAGGCTGTCGTCGGCGACAAACGAGCGCAGGTAGCGGCCCTTCTCTTTGAAGCGCAGGCCCATCGTCTGGCCCGCCTGGATCACGACCGCGTTCTTGGCGGGTTCACCCGTCAGATCGTACCAGCGTTTCCAGGTCGGCCACAAAGTGAAGCCCAGGTCGTGGACGGCGCGGTCGGTCTTACGCTCCTCGACCAGGTGGCAGTAGTGCTCCGCCTGGGTCTGGAACCAGGCGTCGCCGGTGTGGCGGTGGAGCAGCCAGAGCTGGCCGCCGAGGAAGCCCTCACACCAGTTGGTCCAGGCTTCGCCGCCGTGCTTCCAGCGGCCGCCCTGGGTGTACATCGGAAAAAAGTCGGGGTTGGTTTCGACCAGACGGCGCACCTGCTGGGCCGCGAAGTCGAGCGCGGCCTGACAGCGGGAGAGCAGTTCGGAGTGAGTAGTCATCGGCTCGCCTCCCAATAGAGTATGGGAAAGATGTTACTGCGAGGGCCGGGCCTTGTCAAGGTCACAAATTATCCCCCCTGGGCCAGTCAAACAATTTTTGAATGTCCCGATAGTCCACGGGCTTGACCAGGTGATGGTCGAAGCCGGCCGCCTGGGACTGACGGCGATCCTCGGCCTGGCCCCAGCCTGTCAATGCAACCACTACCATGGCCTGGCCCCACGGCTCCTTGCGGATGCGTCGGCAGACATCGTAGCCGTTCAGCTTTGGCAAGCCGATATCCAGCAGCACGATATCCGGCCGCCACTGAGCCGCCATCTCCAGCGCATCCAGCCCGTTGTGGGCTAGCTTCGTCGCGTGACCGTCCATCGCCAACAACTCGGCCAGCGACATGGCAATGTCACGGTGGTCATCCACAATCAGGATGCGGCGATGGGGTGGTCCGTTCCCTGGCTCGGCCGGCGGAGCCGCTGGCTCGATAGAGACGGCCTGACTGAGGATAGGCAGCCGGACGAGGAACTCGCTACCCCGCCCTACCCCCTCGCTCAACGCTTCCACCGTGCCGTGATGCATCTCCACCAGCCGCTTGACCAGGGTCAGCCCGATCCCCAGACCCCCTTGCGTCCGCTCCAGCGAGCGGTCAACCTGGTTGAACATCTCAAAGATGCTATCCAGTTGGTCGGGCGGAATGCCCGCCCCGGTATCCCTGACAGAGACTATCACCCCATCCTCATGACACCGCGCGGTCAGCCAGATTTGTCCACCCGGCGGCGTATACTTGACGGCATTGTTGAGCAGATTGGCGAAGACCTGCGCCAGCCGCACCGGGTCAGCTTCCAGGAGGATTGGCTCGGTGGGCAGGGCGACGCTCAGGTGGTGGTGGGCGCCCTCGACGAGGGGGCGGGTTGTTTCCACCGCCTGGGCGATGACAGACGCCAGTTCGACCCGTTCCACGCGCAGGTCAAGTTTACCCCGCGTGATGCGCCCCACGTCCAACAAGTCGTCAATGATGCGTACCATATGACTCAGTTGACGGTCAATCAGGGCATGGGCGGCCTGCACCGCCGGGTCAGATGAGCCTTTGAGGGCCAGAATGTGGACAGCGTTGCGGATAGGGGCCAATGGGTTACGCAGTTCGTGGGCCAGGGTAGCGAGGAACTCATCCTTGCGCCGGTCGGCTTCGCGCAGCGCCTCAGCTGTCGCATGCCGCGTCTGGGCCAGCGCCAGGTGAGACTGCACACGCGCCAGTAATTCGCGGCCGCTGAACGGCTTGATCATGTAATCATCCGCGCCAGCTTGCAGTCCTTCGACCCGCGCCTCCTCACCAGCCCGCGCGGACAGCAGGATGACCGGAATACTCCGCGTACGCTCGGCGGCCCGCAACGCGCCCAATAGCCCGAAACCGTCGAGGCGCGGCATCATCACATCGGCCAAAACCAGGTCGGGGGGCTGGCGGCGCACTGCGGCCAGGGCGGTCTCACCATCTGGCACGGCTTCCACATCGTACAACTCGCCCAGGAGGCGGCCCACATACTCACGCATATCCGCGTTGTCGTCGGCCCATACGATACGCGGACGTGGGTGGGCCAGAGGGCGCTTCGCCTCGCTCGCCACTTCTGAGGCTGTCGCCGGCCCTGGGATGTTGGCCTCCGTTGGGGGCAGCCAGTGCAGGGCCTCTTCCACATAGTGAGTGGCGGACAAGGCAGTGGACGTAAGGCTGCGGGCGGTCCGAATCTGCTCGGCCGGGAGATGGGCCTTGCCCTTCGGAATTAAGACGGTGAAGGTCGTGCCTTGCCCCTCCTCGCTCTGGACTGACACGGAGCCGCCGTGGAGCCTGACCAACTCTTGAACCAGCGACAGACCGATCCCTGTCCCCTCGTAAGTACGAGCTTGTACCCGGTCGACCCGATGAAAGCGCTCGAAGATGCGGGGCAGTTGCTCGGCGCTGATGCCTGGCCCTGTGTCCCGCACGGCCATCTCGATGTGATCCGGCCCCTCGCGCAGCGTCACCTCGATCTCACCTTCGAGCGTGAACTTGAAGGCATTGGATACCAGGTTCAGGACGATCTTCTCCCACATATCGCGGTCAACATAGACCGGCTCGGTGAGAGGCGGGCAGTGGACGAGCAGCCGCAAGCCAGCGCTCTCGACAGCCGAGCGAAAGACCCCCACCAGATCACTCGTCAATGCAGCCAGATCGGTGGGCATATACGCGGCCTGAATGCGGCCCGCCTCGATACGCGAGAAGTCCAGAAGGGTATTGACCAGCTTCTGCAAGCGCAAAGCGTTGCGGTGCACCAGGGCCAGACTATCACGGTAGGTGGGTGGCAACTCGCCGTTCGCTAGCCCCAATAGGTCTTCCAGGGGTCCGAGCATGAGGGTGAGCGGCGTACGAAATTCATGACTGACATTGGAGAAGAAGGTAGTCTTAGCCCGGTCTAGCTCGGCCAGCGCCTCGGCGCGCTTGCGCTCCTCCTCATAGGCCCGCGCATTCGTAATCGCCGTGGCGATATGTCGGCCCACCAGATCGCAAAACCCCTTATAGTCGTCATCGAACGCGCGGCCAGCGCTAATGCCGGCCACGAGAAAGCCGATAGCCCGGCCTGGGCCGGGGAGTCCCAGGGGGAGCACAACGGCCTGCTGCGGCGGAGCGTCCGGCCAGGGACCGCCCAGCCCTCCCCAGCGGTCCCCCAGGTTCTCGACCACCTGCGGCTCACCCGAAGCCAGCACCTCCCACAGCGGCCAAACACCGTCAGCCTCGCCAGTGAAGGGCAGAACATCTGGCGCGGCGGCCGAGGCATCCGCTGGTAAACCTGTCGCGCCAGCCAGATGCACGACCGTGCCGGTTGGGTCAAGCAGATAGAGGATGGCAAAGGGGAGGTCAAGGGGGTTATGGGCAAGAATATTGAGGGAGAGGCTGCAAACGCCAACCTCCGTCGTCGCTTGAGCGGTCTCGGCGGCTAACTCCCGCAGCGTCGCTAATCGGCGCTCGCCGATAACACGCTGTGTCGTCTCGTGGACAGCGGTAAACACCCCCCCCACTCCGCCCGACTCATCTCGGATGGGGCTGTAGGAAAAGGTGAAGTAGCACTCTTCGGGGTAACCGTTGCGCTCCAGGACAAGAAGCAGGTCATCTGACCAGGTAGCCTCGCCCCGCTCCATGACGCCGGCAAGCATAGGCCCAATAATATGCCATATTTCGGGCCAGATGACCCGCCCAGCCGAACCAAGAGCCAACGGATGCTTGGTCGCGCCGAGCATCGGGCGATAGGCATCGTTGTAGAGTTGGATAAGGTCCTGGCCCCACCAAAGCAGAATCGGGAAACGCGAGTTCAGACAGACGCTGACCGTTGTCCGCAGGCTCTGCGGCCAGGTGTCAATCGAGCCGAGGGGTGTCTGTGCCCAGTCCTTGGCCCGAATCAGTTCGCTCATCTCGCCACCACCGGCGAGGAAATCAGCCATCTCTTTACGCGGCGCCTGTATCGTCATGACCATCTGCCAACATCTATGTCCTAAAATAATACACAACTGTGAGACAGGGTCAACAGAGAAGCGTCGGGGCGGTACGACAGCGCGTCAGGTAGCTCGCCCGCCCTCAACCGTCTGCGCCAGATTGTCGGCCAGGCCCAGCCCAAGCCATTGAATGCCCTGAACGGCCAGGGCCGCCATGGCCGAAGCCCCTTCGGGTGAGAAATGGGTATTGTCTTCGATGCCGTCGGGGTAGTTGGCATTGTCGTTGGGACCCAGCCACAGGAAGAGCCGCTTCGATCCCTCCACCCCGTAGCGCTGGATGACCTCTTCGCTGGCGCGGTGCATATCAATCAACGGGACGGCGTGCGCCTGGGCGACGGCGCGGACGATGGCGGGGTACTCGGCGTGGCTATCCTCGAAGTGGCCGGCCGCGTCGAAGCGGCGGCGCATCACCGGCGTGAGCAAGACCGGCGTGGCCTCTCGCGCGCGCACATCCTGGACGAACCGCGTCAGGTTGTGGCGGAACTCGTCCGGCGAGGTGTGACGGTCTACCTTCTCCTTGGGTTGGTCATTGTGCCCAAACTGGATCAACACGTAGTCGCCCGGCCGCAGCCGGTCGAGGATGGCCTGCCAGCGGCCCTCGGAGAGGAAGGTGCGCGTGCTGCGGCCGTTTTGGGCATGGTTCTCCACCCTCACTCGATCCGATGGGAAGTACTGTTGGAGGAACTCGCCCCAGCCCGTCTCCGGGCGCTTGTCCGGCGCCTTCTCAGCCATGGTTGAATCACCCGCGAGATAGACTGTGATCGGCGTCGCAGCCATGCTCACTCCTGCTAGACCAGGTTGCGGCGGATGTAGTCGAAGTTGATGTCATACCCCAGGCCCGGTTTGGGCGAGACATGCACCCAGCCCTCCGCGTCCATCGGGTCTACGGGTTCGTTCAGCCAGGGAGGCGGCGCGTCATAGTCGAGGAAGGGGTGGAGCAGGCCCCGCTCGTAGTACTCACCGGGGATAGACATGGCGCACAGCGCGTGCAAGTTGCCCGCGCCGTTGCCGTGGACCTCCATCGCCACGCCAAACGCCTCGCACAGGTGAGCGACCTTCATCAAGGGGGTAATGCCGCCTACGTCCCACACGCCGCCCCGGCTGACATCGGAGGCGTGCCGCACAATCCACTCCGCCCGCGTCTTGAGCTTGCCTTCCGCCGTCTCTGGCCCGACGATGGTCAGGTCGAGTTGCTCGGTGAGCCAGATGTACGAAGACATGCTGTGCTCGTCCATCGGCTCCTCCATCCAGTGGAAACCGAGCTTCTCCAGCTCGCGGCCGATGAAACGCGCCTCGGTCCGACTGTAGTTGTGGAATGGGTCGAGCATCAGCGGCATCTCAGCCCCCACGGCCTCGCGGACGGCCCGGCAGGCGGCCACGTCGCGCCGGGGGTCGGGCGCGCCGGGGATGGGCGGCATCCAGGTGTGGAGCTTGAAGGCCGTGTAGCCCCGTTCTTTACAGCGGACGGCGAACTCACCGTAGGCGGCTGGGGTATCCAACCCGCCCGGCAGGTCGTCGCCGCACATCGTACTGGCGTAGGCTTTGACCTTATCGCGGTACGCGCCGAGCAATCGGTGGACGGGCTGGTTGAGCGCGCGGCCGGCCAAGTCCCACAGCGCCATGTCTACCGCTGCCAGCGCCTTGTCCGACAGGACCGTCAGGTGAAGGCGCTGCCACTCGCTGAAGTGCTGCCAGATGCGCTCGCGATAGAAGGGGTCCTGACCGATGAGGGCGGGCTTGAGCAGCCGCTGGATTGGCTCGACTGGCGCGGCGAAGCAATAGCCCTCGATGCCTTCGTCGGTGACGAGCCGCAGGAGCGTCTGCGTCGCGTCATGCTCCGCGCCGGGATGGCTGTGTCCCTCCGAGTCGCGGACCACGCGCGTCTTGTACCGAAAGACCTCGGTCACAACGTCCACGATTTTCATGCTGACCTCCCCTCCCCCAAAGCAAAGTATCCCCCACTGTCACTCCGAGACGACCAAGTCGGAACGGACCTACGCGAAGCCGAGAACCTTCCGACTGTCATCCTGAGCGGAGCGAAGGATCTGCTCTGCAAGGGTGGTCGGAGCAGATGCCTCGCTTCGCTCGGCATGACCCTCCACTCAGAGGGCAGGCAGTCGAAGGTTCTGAGCAGCGAAGAGTCTCGCCTTTGCCGAGAGAATACTAAATACCGCTGGACGCCGAGAAGCCGCCGTCCACCGGCACGACAATGCCCGTCACGAAGGCCGAGGCGGGCGAGGCGAGCCAGACGAGCGTCCCCACCAGGTCGCCCGGCTCGCCAAAGCGGCCCATGGGCGTGTGGCCGATGATGGCGCGGCCGCGCGGGGTAAGTTCGCCTGTCGCCTGGTCCACCAGCAGCGCGCGGTTCTGCTCGCCCAGGAAAAAGCCGGGCGCGATGGCGTTCACGCGAATCTGCGGGCTGCATTCCTGGGCCAGGTGGACCGCCAACCAGCGCGTGAAGTTATCCACCGCCGCCTTGGAGGCGGCGTAGGCGATCACGCGCGTCAAGGGCCGGCTGGCTGCCATAGACGAGATGTTGATGATACTGCCGGCTTTCTGCTCCGCCATATGCCGGCCGAAGACCTGTGAGGGCAGAATCGTGCCCATCAGGTTGAGGTCCACCGCGCCTCGCAGCGCCTCGGCGGACAGGTCAAAGAATGGCTGGCTGGGGGTCGCGTTGGCGTCCGGCCGGTTGCCGCCAGCAGCATTGACGAGAATATCAATGCGCCCCCAGCGACTCACCAGGTCTTGCGCGGCTTGTTCCAGAGTCTCACGTTGGGTGACGTCGCCGGCCAGACCGATCATGCGGTCAGAGCCTCGGCCAAGCGCCTGGGCTGCCTGCTCGGTCTTAGCGCGGTCGCGCCCCAGAATGGCGACGCGCGCGCCGGCGTCTAGCAACCCCTGCGCCATCGCCCCACCGAGTACCCCGCTCCCGCCTGTCACCACCGCGACGAGGTCGTGGAGATCAAAGAGACCTTCGCTCATAGCCCCCCCTTAGTCCTCGAACCGATAGGCCCGCTTGGTCAACCGATAGGCCAGGTCAAGGGCCATCTCGCGGGCGTCGTCCAGGTCCACAATACCGCGCACGTGCTGGCCGGCGATCCAGTTCACCGCGACCCGCCGCCACAGGTCGTGGCGGGCCGGGATGGAGGCAAAGGCGCGGGTGTCATCGTTGAAGCCGACAGTGTTGTAGATACTCGCTGTCTCCACCACGCGGTCGAAGAAGCGCCGCATGCCATTGATGCTGTCGTGGAACCACCAGGGTGGACCGAGGCGCATGGCCGGATAGTGACCCGCCAGGGGAGCCAGTTCGCGGGCCTGCGTCGCCTCATCGAGCATGAACACAATCAAGCGTAGCCGCGTGTCGTTGCCGTACTTGTTGAGCAGCGGGCGCAGGTTGTGGGTGAACTCGGTGGCCTGGGGGATGTCGGCGCCCATGTCCTTGCCGTAGCGTTGGAAGAGCATGGCATTATGATCGCGGATCGAGCCAGGGTGGAGTTGCATCACCAGTCCGTCCTCGACGCTCATGCGCGCCATCTCCATCAGCATGTGGGCCGTGAAGCGGCGGGCGTCCTCAGCCGTCGCCTGTCCGTGCAAGGCGCGCTGGAAAATGGCGTCGGCGTCGGAGTAGCCCAACTCCTGGGTGTAGGGTGTCTCCGCGGCGTGGTCCGTCGCCTTGGCGCCCATCATCTTGAAGAAGGCTCGGCGCTGCTCCAGCGCCTGGATGAAGTGGGCATACGAGTCGACGGTGATGCCGCTGACTTCGCTGAGTGTGTCAATACTCTTGCGCCAGCCCGGCGTGAGCAGGTTGACGACCGCGTCGGGGCGGAAGGTGGGGCGGATGTCGCCGTGCCAGCCAGAGTCGCGGATGGCCTGGTGATACGTGAGCCGGTCGGTAGCGGCGTCCGTCGTGCATAGGACTTCCAAGTTGAAGCGGTCATAGAGGGCGCGGGGGCGGAACTCCGGCGTCGCCAGCTTGGCCTCCAGCTCGTCGTAGATCGCCTGGGCCGTCGCGCCCGTCAGCTTCGTCTTGACCCCAAAGATGGCGTCCAGCTCGTCGGCCAGCCACACGCCCGTCGGCGTGCCTCGAAACAGGTAGAAGTGGTCGCCAAAGATCTGCCAAATCTTGCGGTAGTCCGTGGAGACCGGGCCGCCGTCGGCGCGGGAGATGCCCAGGTCTTCCATCGGGATGCCCTGGGAGTAGAGCAGGCGGAAGATGTAGTGGTCAGGGATGATGAATAACTCGGTCGGGCTGCCCAGCGTCGCGTTTTCGTCGGCGAACAGGCGCGGGTCCACGTGGCCGTGCGGGCTAATCAGCGGCAGCCGCGCTACCGACTCGTATAGCTCCACCGCCACGCGCCGCTGCGCGGGGTCGGGGTCGAAGTAACGGTCCTGGGGTAGATACCACTCTGCGGAGGCCATCGGTATTGCTCCTTATGCGAACGGCTTGAGGTGGCGGTAGAAGTGTCGCTCCAACGTCTCGTCATAAGCTTCCTCATTGGCGTACAGCGCCGCCATCAGCTGCTCGCCAAACTGAGCCAGCGTCGAGCCAAACGTGACATGCAGCACCTCGCGGGCGTCGAAGTCTTCTAGGAGGGCCGGTAGTTGCCGGTCAGACAGGCTCGCCGCCGGCGGCACCTTCGAGACATCAGCGGAGACGTGGTAGGACGCTTTGTCCTCCTCGTAGCGCCCCCGGTCAAAGTCGAGAATCGCGCGGAACAGGGCGGTGTCCACGTGGCTCAGCACGCGCAGCGCCTCCAGGTAACTGGTGCCGGCGGTCTTGAGATGGACTTGCCCATACGCCGCTTGGACAATCAAGGGGTAGACGCTGAACTTGTCCGAGCCAGAGTGCAGGCTGAGCTTGTACGGGCCGAGGGCGCGGGCGATGGCCGCGTGGCCGTCGAGGTCGCGCTGGAGCTCGCCCAGGTCGCCAATGTAGTCCACGCCTTTCTCGAAGCGGCCGACGTAGCGCGGCGCGAGGCTCACCCACTTCACGCCCAGCCGCTTGAGCTCGCTGGCAATGTAGATGTGCTCGAAGTGGGTCGTCGGCGTCTCGGTCTCATCCACCGAAACCTCCACCTCGCAGGGAACGCCCTTGCTGACTAGGTGGCGGTACATGGCGGCGACATGGGCGATGGCCCCGCCATACTTGGCCGCCGCGCGGTAGACGGCCAGCTTGTCGGGCTGGAGGTCCAGGTGCTCGAAGCGGAAGCGCTGGCCGACATAGGCGCGCTCCAGGTCTTTGGCCGAGCTTTCCAACCTGTCCCACGCCAGCCCCTCCACCTTCCGCTGCACCGCCTCGGCCGGCGCCTCGTCCACCTCGCTGTCCACATACGCGCCCGGGTCGAAAGTATAGAACGAGTAGCCGGCGGCGGCGCAGATGTCAATGTCGTCGGGCGTCTTCAAATGGTCGGCATCCGCCCCCACCGGCCCCCGCCAGCCAGCCTGGAAGGTTCCCCAGGTGGCATCGCTCAGCACATCGTCGGGCGTGCGGCGGGTGCGGTTCATCTCGCGGATGGACTGCTGGGCGAAGATGGGGGCGATAGTCTTGCCCGGCGCTTCGGCCAGTACGCGCTCCAGGGCGCGAATATGGCCCGGCGTCGCCAGACCGAGGCGATCGCCAAAGCCGGCCGAGGTCGCCAGACCGAATGGCTGCGGCGTCAGCGAGGGGAGCGTGGCGCGTAGCGCCCGTGCGTTGGCGTGACTTGTCGGGCAGAGCATGAGACGGTAGCCATCGCGGAAGGCCTGGCTCTGGCCGTGAAAGCGGCTAAATACGGCGGCGTCAGGCGGCGCGGCAATCGCCAACTGGCGCTTCTGCCCGGCGCGCTGGAGCCAGAACGCCGCGCCGTCCTGGGTGACGAACGAGGTGGGAATGAAGTTGGAGCCGAACTGCTCCTGGACGTCCGAGGGGGAGAGGGGATGGGTTGTGACCATGAGGAGTCCTCCGTCTATAGTGGGCCTCCGACTTAAGTCGGGGCTGAGGGACCGGTGGCCGACCGTCGGCCTACGCCGACGGAGATCGCTCTAGAGATTGTCGCGTCCCTCTCCAGGAACGCTCGGCGCGGGGCGCACAGCAGGCCCGACTCTAGTCGGCGCTAGCCTTCAGCCAGCGGTCGAGCCACTGGTAGGCGACCTCCCGCATGTCGGGCGGGAAGAGATGGCCGACAGGGAAGATACGCAGGGCGAAGCAGTCCGGCGCGCCCCTGTCTTGGTAGGCGGCCTCAGCAGCCGAAGCGATGTGGCGCACGCCCTCCAACGGAAAAATAGGGTCGCTCTCGCCGTGGGTGAGCAGGCAGGCGCGTGGGGCGATACCAGCCACAACTCCGTCCAGGTCGCACACGGTCAAGAGGCGCGGTACCCACATTGCCATCATGTGGTTGATGGAGTTAGCGATGATGACAGAGAGCAGCGAGACGCCACCCGCCGACACAGCCACCTTGACACGCTCGTCGTACCAGGCCAGCCAGAGCGTCTCCTGGCCGCCGCCGGAATGACCGATGCAGCCGAGCCGGTCGGCGTCAACACCGGGTTGGTCGGCCAGGACATCCAGGGCCCGGCTGAGGTCGGAGATATAGCGCGCCTGCAACGACGAGCCTTGCACGGCCAGCACCTTCCCCAGCCACAACTCGTAACTACGGTCCTCTAGCGCGCCAGAGTGAGCCGCCCGTTGCTCGGCCGGCGGGCGGCGATCTTCAAAGCCCAGCAGGTCGGGGCACAGGACGGTATAGCCCCGCCGCGCCAGTTCCAGCCCGTAGTGCCAGTCCGGGTTGCCGGTCACGCCAGCGGTTTCAGATTTACCCAGGTGGTACTGGCCCGCGTGGGGGTGGATGGCGAGGACACCTGGCAACGGTCCGTCGCTCGCGGCGCGGCCCTCGTCCGCTGGGCGCAGCAGCCACGCCGTGACGCGCTCGCCCGTCCCCTGGCCCCGGCTCTGAGCCAGAGGAGGGGCCGGGGCCAGGTCATAGCGGATACGGGTGTACTCCACCCCGTCGCGCTCCTCGCGCCCCTCCGCCGACCAGTGCACCGCCACGGAGGGCGGGAACTGGCCGAGACAGTCAAGGATGGCGTCGCGTGTCGGCAAGATCATGGCGTAGGCTCCATTGAGGCGGTAGAGACGCGATAAAGTGCCTCGTACTCGGGGTATAACGCGTCTCTACCCTTGGGGCTCAACCGGCTCTACTTCAGCAGGCCGGCTTCCTTGGCTCGCTTCTCAGCGCTCGCCTGCCACTGGTCGAGACCCGCCGCCTTCAGCGCCTGCACATAGGCGTCCCACTCGCTGAATGGCTTCTGGCCGGTCATGAACCGCAACTCGGTCTCATAGCGCAGTCGGTTGAGGTCGCCGGCCTTGTCGGACGGAGGCGGCGGGAGTACGATCAGATCGGTCACATCCAGCTTGGCGATCTTCTCGGCCCGCTCGACAATCGGCCACACGGCGATCGTCTCGCCGTTAGGATAGGTGCCGGTCTGGTCAAAGATGGTACGATTCTCCTCGGGCGCACCGCGATAGCCATAGTTCGCCAGCGCGCGGACAATGCGGTAATCGTTCTTCTGGTCCAGGATGACCTTCTCGCCATCGCGCTTCCACATGTCGCCCTCAACCCCGTATATCACCAGGAAGTGACCTTCGTTATTGGTCCACTCCATGAAGCGCGCGATGGCCTCACCCTTGCCGGCCTGGACCGCTTTCTGCGACATGGCGTACATATTGCCGACGCGCGAGTACTGCGACACCGCGCTCTTGCCACCCGGACCGACCGGCGGGTCAATGTCCACTAGCTTGCCCGTCGCGTTAGCCTTAGCAAACGGGTCATAGTTGCCAGCGCAGTACGTCGCGCACCAGTCATCCTGGAAGATACCAATTTTACCCGCCTTCCACTTGTTGCGGAAGTCCGGATCCGACTGAGCCTTCCAATCCGGCTCAATGACACCCGCCGCATTCATCTGAGCGATAAACTGCAAGGCGTCGCGGCGCTCGGGCGTGGTCGGCACAAAGACGAGCTTGTTATTCTCGATGCGCCAGGGGGTCTGCGGCTCGGCCAGCGCGCCAAACGCGCCGAAGATCGGGTCGAAGTGGGTGACGCGGCCATCCGACGCCACGGCGGCGCTCCAGCCGTAGGTGTCCTTCTGGCCGTTGCCATCCGGGTCCTTCTCGGTGAACGCCTTCATCACCGCCAGGTACTCGTCCAGCGTCTTGGGCGCTTGGAGGCCCAGCTTGTCTAGCCAGTCCTTGCGGATGGAGACGGCCTGTTTGAACGGCGTCGGGTTCTTGGTCGTCAGAGCGTAGAGCTTGCCGTCAAAGGTGCCGATGGGCGCCAGCTTCTCGACATCGCGGTCCTTGACGAAGCTGGGCATATTCTTGAGATAGGGCGTCCAGTCGGCGAGCAACCCCTGCGCGCCCAGGTCGCGGGCGATATCGGTGCTGATGCGGAACAGATCGGGCACGTCATTAGCCGCCGCCCGCGTCAGGACCAGGCGGTTGTACTCCGAGTTGTTCGTAATCCACGACATCTTCAGGTCAATGTTGGTCTGCTCTTTGACGGCCTTGGTGATAGGCCAGTCAGGGCCAGGCGCAGCCAACTCGCTGGATTGCACGCCGGAGAAGATTTCGATGGTTACAGGGTTGGCGAGCTTGCCGCCACTGGCGGCTTGCCCACTGGCCGGCGCACTGGTCGCCGCCGCGCCACCGCTGGCCGGGGCTGTCGTCGCCGACGCCCCGCCACTCGCCGGGGCCGTCGTCGGCGCGACAGCGGCGTTGCCCCCGGCAGGCGCGTTGCCCTGGGAGCCACTGCCTGTCGCCCCGCCGCCACAAGCAACCAGGATCACAAGGACCGCTATCAGAATGATCAAACGGATGAGATAGGCGTGCGTTCGTTTACCAGGAAACATGAGATTTCTCCTCTAGATTGAACCACTGGCGGGTTAGCATTACGCCATAGGCGACGTCCGCCGCGCAACTTTGTGGAAGACACCTCTCCCTGGCCCCTCCCCTCCTAAAGGACTAGCTGCGCGTCGTAGCCAGGGAGAGGTGTCTTCCCCCCCTTCTCCCGTAGGGAAGGGGACCGAGGTTAGGTTTTCGCCTGGGACTCGCCTGTAATTACTTGATGAGGCCCGCCTCCTTAGCCTTCGCCTCGGCGGCCTGCTGCCAGGCATCCACGCCAGCCGCCTTGAGAGACTGGACATAGGCGTCCCACTGGGAGAACGGCCGCTGACCCGTGACAAACTGGAACTCGCCCTCAGCCTGGAGGCGCGTGATGTCAGCGGCTTGGGCGGATGGGGCCGGCGGCAGCACGGCT
The DNA here is from genome assembly GCA_026129165.1 of Anaerolineae bacterium. GTDB lineage: Bacteria > Chloroflexota > Anaerolineae > Epilineales > JAHCIE01 > JAHCIE01. The sequence goes on along the minus strand of JAHCIP010000035.1, from coordinate 10,439 downwards.
AGGTCCGTCGTGTCCACCTTGGCGATCTTCTGCGCCCGCTGCAGGATGTCCCACACCGCGATGTTCTCACCATTGGGATAACTCGTCGTCTGGTCGTAGCGCGAGCGCAGCTCCTCCTCGCTCCCCTTGACCGACCAGGCCGACAGAGCGCGGACGATGCGGTAGTCGTTGGCCTGGTCCACCGTGATCTTGTCACCCTCGCGCTTCCACATCTTGCCTTCTTCACCGAAAGTGGTCAGCGTATTGCCTGGCCCGTTCAACCACTCCATGAAGCGCGCGATGGCCTCACCCTTGCCCGCCTGCGCCGCCTTCTGCGACATGCCGAAGCGCGCCGCGTTGAGCCGGGTCCAGAAGCTCACGGCGCTCTTGCCGCCTGGACCGACCGGCGGGTCAATATCAATGGTGCGGCCGGTGGGGTTGGCCTTGGCGAAAGGGTCGTGGTTGCCGGAGCAGAAGCCGGCGCACCAGTCCTCGAACCAGATGCCGATCTTGCCGGCCTTCCACTTATTGCGGAAGTCCTCATCCTTCTGGGCCTTCCAGTCGGCGTCGATGACGCCCGCGGCGTTCATCTGCGCGATGAACTGCAGCGCATCGCGGCGCTCGTTGGAGGTTGGGACGTAGACCAGCTTGTTATTGTCAACGCGCCACGGATAGTTCGTATCGAATTCGGCCCCGAACGCGCCGAAGATGGGGTTGAACCGCAGCAGGCGGCCCGTCGCGGTGTCCACCGCGGCACTCCAGCCGAAGGTGTCCTTCTGGCCGTTGCCGTCGGGGTCCTTCTCGGTGAACGCCTTCATCACCGCCAGATACTCATCGAGCGTCTTAGGAACCTGGAGGCCCAGCTTGTCCAGCCAATCCTTGCGGATCATCACCGACTGCTTGTACGGGTCAGGCGTCTTGGTCACCAGGGCGAGGAGCTTGCCGTCAAACGTACCGATGGGCTTGAGCTTCTCAACCTCGCGCTCGGTAACAAAAGTAGGCATGAACTTGAGATAGGGCGTCCAATCGGCCAGCAACCCCTGGGGGGCCAGATTGCTGACGACAGTCGGGCTGGCCAGGAAGACGTCGGGCAAGTCGTTGGCCGCGGCCCGTGTCTGCAACAGGCGGTCGTATTCATTGGACTGCGTCACCCACGTCATCTTGAGGTCAATATTCAGTTGGTCTTTGACGGCCTTGGCGACAATCCAGTCCGCGCCGGGCGGGGCCAACTCACTGGAGCGCACCGTCGCCATAACCTCAATAGTCTGCGGGGTCTTGAACTTGCCATTGGCATCCACGTTCGACGAGGCGGTCGAGCCAGCAGCCTGGCCGCTGGCTGGCGCCGCGGCCTGACCACCCGCCGGCGCCGCCGGGGCGGAAGTGCCAGCCTGTCCTCCGCCGCCACACGCAGCCAGGACCAAGAGGAACACTGTCAAGACAGTCAACCGAGTCAGGACGGTACGGGTACGCATAGTCTTCTCCTCTCACCTAGTAGAACTATTCCTTCACCGACCCCAGCAACGTGCCGGCGGTGAAGTGCTTCTGCAGCAACGGGTAGACGAACAGCAGGGGGAGGGTCGTCAACACGACCGCCGCCATACGCAGCGTTTCTTGCGGCATAATCGCCGCATCAGGGTTCACATACTCATTGATATTGCCCGCCGACAGGATCGAGCGGAGCACCACCTGGAGGGGATGCATCTCGGTATTGGAGATATAGAGGATGGCGTCGAAGAAGCTGTTCCAGTGCGCCACGGCGTAGAACAGGCCCACCGTCGCCAGGATGGGCTTCGACAGCGGCAGCACGATTTGCCACAGCACCTGCCAGTCAGACGCGCCGTCAATCCGCGCCGCCTCCTCGATCTCATCGGGCAGGTTCTGGAAGAACGCCTTCATGACCAGCAGGTTGAAGGCGCTAATCAGGTTAGGCAGCATGAGCGACCAATACGTGTTGGTCAGGTTAAGTTGGCGCACCACCAGATACGTAGGCACCAGGCCGCCGCTGAACAGAGTCGTGAACAGCACCGCGAGCAACAGGGGCTGGCGCAGCTTGAACTCCTTCTTGGACAGCGGGTAGGCCAGTAGCGTCGTCGCAATCAGGTTGAGCGCTGTGCCCACCGTGGTGATGAACACGCTGATGCCGAACGCGCGCGGGAGGCGGGCTGAGCTTAAGAGCTGTTTGTAGCCTTCAAACGTCCACTGGGCGGGCGGAACGAAGAGCGAGCCGCCCGTCCGCGTCCAGATTTCAAACGGCGTGAGCGAGATCATAATCAGGTACCACAAGGGCAAGATCACCGCGAGGGTGACGAGGGCGAGGATTATCCAGACCCCTACGTCGAAAGCCTTCTCGCCGAAACCCATACTTCGCATCATGGCGCATCGCCTCCCTTTTACCAGATACCGGTGCCGGCCCACTTCTTGGCCGCCCAGTTGGCTGTGACGAGCAACACCGTACCGACCACGCCCTTGAACAGACCGACCGCCGCCGCCACCGAGAACTGGAAGCCCTGGATGCCCTGGCGGTAGACCCAGGTATCAATGATGTCCGCGACGCTATAGACGGCCGGGTTATAGAGGACGAACACCTGCTCAAAGCCGGCGCTGAGGAGGTTACCAATGCGCAGCAGTGTCACCAGAACGATGACCGGCACAATACTCGGCAGGGTGATGTACACGATACGCTGGAAGCGCGTCGCGCCGTCTACCGCCGCCGCCTCGTACAGGCTAGGCGAGATGCCCGCCAGGGCCGCCAGGTAGATGATGGTGCCCCAGCCCAGATCCTTCCAGATGTCCGATACCACGAGGACAGACCGGAACCATTTGGGGTCGGTCATGAAGTTGATGGGCTGCCCGCCGCTCGCCACGATGGCCTTGTTGACCAGGCCGGTCGAAGGTGATAGCGTCGTCAGGAGCACGCCGAAGATCACCACCCAGGACAGGAAGTGGGGCAGGTAGGTGATGGTCTGGACGCTGCGCTTGAACCAGGCGACGCGCACCTCGTTGAGGAGCAGCGCGAAGATCACCGCCACCGGCAAGCCAAAGATGAGTTTGTAGATACTGATCAACAGGGTGTTGGTCAGAACGTTGTAGAAGAAGGGGCTGGAGAAGATGGCCTGGAAGTGTTTGAACCCCACCCAGGGCGAGCCATTGAACCCGTCCAGAACGCGGTAGTCCTTGAAGGCGATGATGGCCCCGTACATCGGGTAGTAGCGAAAGATCAGGAAGTATAGGATGCCGGGCAGGGCCATCAAGTAGAGAACCGAGTGGCGGCGGATGTCACGCACCAGCGCCTGGAAAAACGGTGTGATACTGAAGCGTCTACCCTCTTGCGCTCGTGTTTCAACGACTGAACTCATTGCCTTCCTCCTCGAAGTCTGTAGGACGCGCTCCGGGGCGCGTCCGCGTGGCTCCAACCCCCCGCCTACACTCGCACCGCCGCCGAGAGCTTCATGGGCATCGGGTCGATAGGGTCACTCGGACTCGGCATCGGCATATACTCCGGCATCGCCAACCCGTGGATCAGCTCGTCTACCCGCACCGGTCCGCCGCTCGCCATTGAACGGTTGGCGGCCACGCCGGTCAGGATGGACCACGCGCCCGCGCGGTGATCGGCCGCCCGCTTGTACTCATCGTTCACTGTGGACGGCGCGAAGATGGTCTGGAGCATGATGGGATCGCCGCCGCCGTGGCCGCCCTCACTCTGCCATACCTCGACCTCGTAGCCGGGGCTGAAGTGCGGGAAGACCTTGATGGTCGTGCCCTCCGGCACGATTTCGCCAGGGACCGAGCCATCGCCACTGATATAGACCTGCTCCTGCATGACGTGCTCCAATCGCCCCTTCGTCCCATTGAAGGCAACCATGTAGCCTTCCCAGGGCATGAACGAGTGCAGTGAGTAGCTCATGCTCGCCCCATTGCGATAGTTGACGACCACGTGCATCGTGTCTTCGATGTTGATGTCCTCGCCCCACACGCACTGGTCGCGGGCATAGCCGTCGTATTTCTCCTGGTCAAGATATTGGCTCTTGAGGCGGACGTAGGCGTCCAGGGCCAGGTAGAACGGGCAGCGGTCCGCGGCTGGGCAGCCGTGGCAGCGCCAGTTGCGGTCGTGCAGACCATAGCGCTCGGCCGTCTCCGGGCGGTAGAAATTGCGATCCCCTGTGGCGTACACTGTCGCGGGCACAGTCGAGAGCCACCAGTTGACCAGGTCAAAGTGATGCGTTGATTTGTGGACCATCAGGCCGCCAGAGTTCTCCTTGCGGCGATGCCAGCGGCGAAAGTAGTCCGCGCCGTGATGCGTATCCAACAGCCAGTGGAAATCCACCGACACGACGTTGCCAATCACCCCCGACGCCAGCAGGTCTTTGACCTGGGTGCGCGGCATAGCGTAGCGATAGTTGAACGTCACCGTGACTTTGCGCCCGGTCCGCTGCTGGGTGTCCAGAATGCGCTGGCACTTCTGCTCATCGGTCGTCATCGGCTTCTCGGTGATGACGTCGCAGCCTAGCTCCATGGCCCGGCAAATGTAGTCGTCATGCGTCGCGTCAACGGTGGTGACGATCACCACATCGGGCTTGGTTTCCTGGATCATCTGCTCAAACTGGCTGTCCAGATAGACCGGCGCCTCGACGCCGCGCTCGCGCGCCCACGCCTGCCGCAAACGGGCGCGCCCTTCGTTGCGGTCGCATAGTGCGACCAACTCTGACGTCTCGGCGAACCGTTCCACGACCGCTTCCGAGAACATGCGCGATCGGTCCCCCAGACCAACCTGGGCATAACGTGTCCTCGCCATTCTCATTCCCCTTCCATTTCAGGGCTTGACGCCCACGTTTTCCAGCATCGTTAAGAAATCATCAAACAGCACGGCCTGGGTCAGGCGGCCCGCCGCACCAGCCGGTGGCTCCTCGGTTTCTTCGTCGGAGTACGAATACACGACGATGGGAATATCGCTCGTTCTCGGCTCGGCCTTGAGCTGCGCCAACATCTGGCGGCCTGTCATGCTAGGACGATCCACCTCCACAATGATCAGCGCCGGCCGTGCCCGGCGAGCGAGGTCGAGCGCGGCCTGACTCTCATGAGCAGAGACCGTCGCAAATCCGCTCTCCTCAGCATAGCGCTGCAGGAGGTAGGCGATATTGGGGTCGGCGGCGGCGAGCAAAATGGTTTTAGCCATATGCGCCTTTCTTAACTGGAGCCTGCAGAGGCGCTGTTACCAGTATCACCGCAACACATCTAACACGCGTAGAGCTTCGTGGGACAAGAGCTTTGTGCGCCCGGCCTGCCCTCCATCAGAGGGGCAATCGGGGGTAAAGACAAGAGGTAGTCATGCAGGTGGCGCGACAATGTAAGGATGGGGATTGGATGCGCCAAAGTTTGTTTGCCACGCCAACATCTCTACTTAGACCGTATCTTACTCTAGATGCTGGCCGACGTCTTTGGCTTTTGAGACCTGGATTATCACATTTAGGACTCAGTTGCCGATGGGTACAAAGCAAGCAAAAAGCGTACCAGAACTTACTTTATTGTTACTTGCTTGGACCCGGCTCGCGCCGTTGAAAGTCACGCGGTGACACGCCGGTCTCGCGGCGAAACATCTCGGCAAAGTAGGCGCTATTCGAGAAGCCCACCTCGATCGCCACCTCCGTGATGCTCTTGTCGCCGCGCACTAACAACCGCTTCGCTTCCAGGATGCGAAAGCGGTTGAGGTAAGTGATAGGGGAAATGCCCACTTCCTCATCGAAACAGCGCGTCAGGTGGCGCGGGCTGACGCCGGCATAGTCGGCCAGTTCATCGCGCGAGAGCGGGTCGGCGTAGTGCTCGTGAATATAGGCCATGACCTTGCGTACAACCCGTTGCACATCACTGCCCAGTTTCTTACTGTGAGCCAGGGACCGTTCAATATGGGCGAGAGTTTCTTCCGTCGTCAGGAGACCCTTGCTTAGGACCGTGGTGACGCCCTGGTTCAGCCGGGCCATGTCCGTCTGAGTCAGCACCTGGGCCGTCAAGACGATGACCGGGATGTCGCGCAGGCTCGCGTCGGCTTGCATCGCCTCGAGCACGCCAAAGCCGTCCAATTCGGGCATCATCAGATCGAGGAGCACCAGCGACGGTCGGACGCGCCGCATGCTGTCGAGCGCCAGGCGGCCGTTCGACGCCTGGAGGACGCGATCCGTGGGCATAATCGCCTGAATCATCTGGCTATGCATCTCCAGGATGCCCGGGTCATCGTCAACGACCAGGATCGTGTTGGCCTGCGCGCCTTCGCCCAGGCCATAACGCTTGAGGGTGTGCGCCAGAGCCGCAATTCCAATCGGCTTGCTGAGGTAGTCCAGGGCCAGCATGGCGCCGGCATCTTCATCTTGATCAAGCGAGTAGAAGAGAAGGGGAATATCCTGGGTCGTCGGATTTTCCTTCAAGGGCGCGATCAATTCCCAACCTAGCTTCGCCGCAGGCGAGTCCAGCACCAACGCACCGGGCGGAGACGCCAGGACCACCGACAGCCAATCCGACCGCTCGCGAATAGGCAGGACTTCGACATCATAACCACGCTGGCGTAGATAGTCCCTCAAGCGCGCCACCTGGCCGGCGTGTTCGGTCAGAATCAGCACCGTCTGCGACAAGGACGGCTGTCTCGCGTCCTGCGTCGCCCCATCGCGGCCGATAGGCAGGGTAAAGTAGAAAGTTGAGCCGGCGTTCTCCTCGCCGGAGGACCGCACGCCTATCTGCCCCCCATGCATCTCAACGATATGCTGGCACAGGGCCAACCCAATCCCCAACCCCCCGAAGCCACGCGCCACCGTTCGCTCCGACTGCCGAAACTGGTCAAAAATAGCGCCCTGCTCCCCAATGGGCACACCCAGGCCCGTGTCACTGATCAGGACGGTCACGCCGTGTTCGTCCTGCTGGACACGGAGCGCCACGTGTCCGCGCTGGGTAAACTTCACCGCGTTGGCGACAAGATTGAGCGCCACCTGGTGGAGTCGGGCGGCGTCGCCCACAACAGGCGGGAGCGTGGAGGGAATTTCGACCCGCCACTGGAGGCCCTTCTCGCGGGCCATCTGCTCTCCCACCACCCCGACGCCCCGCAGAACGTCGGCCAGGTCCACCGGGCTTTGCACCAACCGCAACTGACCCACCTCGCTCCGCGCCAGGTCCGTGACATCGCGGACCAGGCTGCTGAGCTGCCGGGCGCTCACGTGGATGCGTCGCAGGTCTTGCCGATAGGGGTCGGGCAGCGGCTCTCGCCCCCTCGCCCCTTCGCGCAGCATCATCTCGCTCAAGCCCACCAACAGGACGAGCGGGGTCAGCAGTTCATGGCTCACCATCGAGAGGAAGCGGCTCTTGAGCAGGTTAGCCTCCTCGGCCAGGCGCTGTCCTTCCTGGGCCGCTTGCTGCCCCTCCAGGGCCTGGCGGTAGAGACTGACATTCTGCTCGCTCAACTGGACACCCCGCAGCGCGCTGCTGATTTGGACACGCAGCGTCTCGTACAGCGCGCCGTCGCGCGGTCCCATCTCGAGGACCGCCACGCCTAATTGCTGATCCTGGAAGTGGAGCGGCTCGACCACATAGCTGCGCGGCTCGCGCGGCAGCAATCCATCGGGCGCCAGGTGTTGGGTGGGGAAGCGGCGGCCCTCCGCCTCCACTCCGATACGGCCCTTGTCATCGTAGCCCAGCATCAGCCGCGCATAGTCCGGCGCCGGCCAAGGATACTGGTATAACTGCGGCTGCTCATAGAGAGCGAGCAGGCCGCTGGGGATGCCGAGCCGAGGGAGACCCTCGGCCAGCGCATCCATCAACTGCCCGCTGTCACTGGCCGTCGTCATTCGGGCGCCCAGTTCGTAGAGCAGATGGGCCTGCTGTTCGGTCTGCAAATGGTGATAGGCTTCCAGGCGCTGCGTCCGCTTGGCGGTCAGAACCCGCGCCTGCTGGAGGAGATCTTCAGCCCGCTGGCGCTCCGCGCCCCTGAGGTGCGGGACCATCTCGCGCCTCAGCACCGAGAGACCGCGCTGCCAGACCGCCACGTCACGGCTGGCGCGTGCCCTATCCAATGCCTCGTTGAGGGCGTCCAAAAACAAGCCAGCCTCGGTCTGTACATCGGCCAGGAAGGCAGAGGCCACATCACGCGCCTGACTGTCCACATCAGGCGACGAGAAGCGATGCATCGCCAGGGCCATCGCGGCGGCGGCGGGGTGAGCGTGAATGTCCAGCGGGCTGGCCGGAGGCCGACTCACCACCCCACCGCCCCCCACGACCGCTGCCGCCACATCTCGGTCGGCGCAGCCGCACGACTCGCGGATAATCGGGCGGCCTTGCAGAGGCGGTAGTGGGCCTACCGTTTCACCCTCTACGAGCGCCAGCAGCGTTTCGACCGCCGTTTCGCCCAGCTGGTAGAACGGTAAGGCAACGGTTGTCAAGGGCGGGGTGGCGACGCGCCCAGCGCGATTGTCATTGACACCCGTCAGCGCCAGGTCCTGGGGGACACGGATGCCCCGCGCCTGGAGCGCGCGTAATGCCGCGAGCGCCTGGGTATCACTGGCCGCGACGATGGCGTGCAGGTCCAGGCCAGGGCGAAAGCGACGCTCGTCGAGAAATAAGCGCACCGCTTCGGCGCCCGTCTCGGCTGTCCAGCCTAATTCAGCGCTGACGAGGTGGGGGTCAAAGGGAATCCCGTACTCTTGGAGCGCATCCAGGTAGGCGCGATAGCGCTCCTGGGCCGAGTAGTGGGTTTCCGGGCCTCGGACGAAGGCTAGCCGACGGTAGCCGTGCCCCTCAATCAAGTGGGCCAGCAACTCGCGCAGCCCCTGGTAGCTATCCAGCATGGGGGAAGGAATGCCGGGCAGCGGCAAGGCCATGCTCACCATAGGCAAAGGGTGATAACGACGGTGAAAGGCGATGACTTCAGCCGTATCCACCAGGCCGCCCACGGACGAGGCCCAGGTAATTAAGCCGTCGAGCTTCTTGCCCGAGGCGACATTATAGATGATGTTTGACTGGGCCGCGAAGCCGGTCGGATCGCGCAAGAAGCCACCGACAAAGGTGAACACGGTGACGTCGCGTTGCTGCGCGGCGTTGACCAACCCGGTCCACATGTCGCGACTGATGTCATCACTGATACCGCTGGTGAGGAAGCCGATTGTCCGACTAGCCATAGGCATGGAGACCTCGCCAGAGCAGGCTTAATCTTCGTCCAGCAACGGCGCGCCGACTTTAGTTTAACTTAAGCCCCGGCACGTCCACCCAGCAGCGCTCCTGCCACGAACGCAACGCCAACTCGGATAGCTGGACACCTCGCGCGCCATCCAGGAAATCCCAGGGGAAAGGCTCGTCACACACCACATGCTTCAAGAACAGCTCCCATTGCACCTTGAAGGCGTTGTCAAACTGGCCGTTATCCGGCACCTCCTCCCAGTGCGAGAAGAAGTTGAACGGGTTGGGAATGTCAGGGTTCCAGATCGCTCGCGGAGTGTTCACGCGGTGCTGGACTTTACAGCCGCGCAGCCCGGCAATGGCGCTGCCATGCGTGCCATCCACCTGCAAGACAAATAGCTCATCCCGATAGACGCGCACGGCCCACGATGAGTTGATCTGGGCGATGATACCGCCTTCGATCTCAAACGTGCCATAAGCGGCATCGTCGGCGGTAGCAGGGTAGGGCTGGCCTTGCTCGTCCACGCGCTCCGGGATGTGAGTCACGCCCAGACACGACACCGCCCGCACCGGACCGAACAGGTTATCGAGGACATAGCGCCAGTGGGCGAACATATCGGTGATCATCCCACCGCCATCTTCCTTGCGGTAGTTCCACGAGGGGCGCTGCGCCGGCTGCCAGTCACCCTCGAACACCCAGTAACCGAACTCGCCGCGCACCGACAGGATGCGCCCAAAGAAGCCGCTGTCAATCAGACGCTTGAGCTTGAGCAGACCGGGCAGCCAGAGCTTGTCCTGCACCACACCATTTTTGATCCCCGCCCGATGCGCCAGGCGGGCGAGATCGAGGGCGGTGTCGAGATCTTCCGCCAGGGGCTTCTCGCAATAGATGTCTTTGCCAGCCGCGATGGCCTTCCGCACGCTCTCGGCGCGTTGGTTGGTCGTCTGCGCATCGAAGTAGACGGGGTACTGAGGGTCCGCCAAACAGGCGTCTAGGTCGGTGCTCCACCGCTCTAGACCATGCGCCTGCGCCAGCCCTCTCAGCTTGACCTCGTTCCGCCCCACCAGGATAGGCTCAGGGAAGATGACATCGCCGTTGGGGAGGGCGACGCCACCCTGGTGGCGAATGGCGAGGATGGACCGGATGAGGTGTTGATTCGTGCCCATGCGGCCCGTGACGCCGTTCATGATGATGCCAAGGCGCTGCGTCGCCATTTTCGCTCTCCCGGAAAAATTGAGGTTTTGTCCGGCCGTCTTGCTTGCGGCCGTAAGTAACCAACTAGTTACAAGTACGACGGAGCGCCCGTTCCCGT
>JAHCIP010000349.1 GCA_026129165.1 Anaerolineae bacterium | reverse complement strand
GAGCATCAACCTCCCCATTGAGACTATCCAGGCGACGCTCGGTTCACTGCTCTCCGACCCGGCCATTCCTAAGATCGCCCACAACGCCAACTACGATCTGGCCGTGCTGTGGGAGCATGGGCTGGATGTCCAGGGGCCGCTGTTCGACACGATGATTGCCGCCTGGCTGGCGGATCCGGGCCGGGGGCAGATTGGTCTCAAGGAACTGGCCTGGACCCGGCTGGGCGTCGAGATGACCAATATCCAGGAACTCATCGGCAAAGGCCGCGACCAGGTAACAATGGACCATGTGGCGGCGGCGCGGGCGGCCCAGTACGCCGGGGCCGACGTGGACATGACGCTGCGGCTGGCGAGCCTGCTGGAAGGTGAACTCCAGGACCGCGCACTGCTCGACCTGTTCAATCAGGTCGAGATGCCCCTCGTCCCCATCCTGACCCGCATGGAGATGAACGGCATCCTGCTAGACGCAGACTACCTGATGGGCCTGTCCACCGAGTTCTACCAGCGCATGAACGTGCTGGAGAAGGATATCTATGACCTGGTGGGCTACCCGTTCAACCTCGGCTCGACCCAGCAACTGGCGTCTGTCCTGTTCGAGCACCTGGGCCTGCCGCCCAAGAAGCGCACCAAGACGGGTTTCTCTACCGACATCACCGTGCTGGAAGAGTTGCGCGGAATGCACCCGGTCATCGAGAAACTCATCGAACACCGCCAACTCGCCAAGCTCAAGTCCACCTATATTGACGCCCTGCCGCTGCTGGTCCACCCGCGCAGCCGCCGCATCCACACCGATTTCAACCAGTGCGGCTCGGCCACGGGGCGTATCTCCAGCAGCAACCCTAACTTGCAGAACATCCCCATCCGCACCGACGAGGGTAAGCGCATCCGCCACGCCTTTATCGCCGCGCCGGGTTATGTCCTGCTGACCGCCGACTACTCGCAGATCGAACTGCGCATCCTCGCCGCCATGACCGGGGAGCCGACGCTGGTGGAAGCCTTCGAGAACGACGAGGACATCCACGCCCGCACCGCCGCGCTCCTGTTCAACATCCCGCTGGACCAGGTCACGCCGGCCCAGCGCCGCCTGGCCAAGACGACCAACTTCGGCATCATCTATGGCATCTCCGGCTTCGGCCTGGCCGCCCGCACCGACCTGACCACCGACGAGGCGATGACTTTTATCAAGAACTACAACGCCAAGCTGCCCGGCGTCGAGAAGCTGATGGACGACTTCAAGAAGCAGGCTCGCCGCGACGGCTACGTCAGCACCCTGCTGGGCCGGCGCCGCTACTTCCCCGGCCTCAAGAGTGGCGCGCGCCTGCCCCTGGCCGAACGCCAGCGCCTCGAACGCGAGGCTATTAACGCGCCGGTCCAGGGCACGGCGGCGGACATCGTCAAGCTGGCGATGGTTCGATTGGATAGGGGGCTGCGCGAGGCGGGCTTAGGGGGCAAGATGCTGCTCCAGGTCCACGACGAACTGGTGCTGGAGGTCCCGACCGACGAGGTTGACAGAACTATTCCTGTTATCTGCACGGCGATGGAGGAGGCGTTCGAGCTACCCGGCGGGGTACGCCTGAAGGTAGACCTGTCGGTGGGTGAACGGTGGAGCGAGGTGGCAGACGTGGCGGCGTCGGAGGCGCAACGGGGCTAACCGATGGACTACCATAGACAGATCAGTGGGGCCTTTTAGATCGTCCTCGTCCTGACTCAAAGCCGCCAGGACGAGGACGACAGGGGCCATGTTGTAAAGTTCACTAGCTTCACCGCTTGAGCCAACGCGCCCACCCTGGAAGGCATCCTTGCTGCGATGGTCTAGCTTGCACTTGCCCCTGTACAGGTCGGCTACGATCCACTGCGAGCCGAGGCTCTGCCTCCAGACGCTGACGTTCTTTCTCCCACTGCTCGTGCTCTGTCTCAAGGCGCCGCTGTGCTTCATCCGCCTTGTAACGCTCGTCCCTCGAGTCCCTACGCGCCGCCTCCAACTGCTGACGCTCGGCCTTCACCTCCCGACGTTCCTCAGCCCAACGCTGGCGCTCAGCCTCCACCTGCTGACGTTCCCCCTCCCAACGCTGGCGCTCGGCCTCCCACTGCTGACACTCCTCCACCAAGCACTGACGCGCATCTTCCAACTGCTGACGCTCGACCGCCAAACGCTGACGCGCTGCCTCCAACTCCTGAACTTCCTCCGGCGAGAGCGGACGCGCTGCCTCCAAACGCTGCCATGCTGCCTCATACTGCTGCGCCATCTGCTCACGTAGTGCCTCAAGTTGCTGACGGAGGTGAGCCTCTGCCTGGAGGGCCTCGTTTGGGTTATTCAGGGGCTCGCTCCATTGCCCCATGCGATGTTGCGCCTCGACTGTCTGCAAGGACGTATCCACTGCCTCGAGTTCCGCCCGAATCGCGGAGACCTCGCTCCAATCCCCGAGGTTGAGGTCTGGCATTTTCTTCTCAATTGTCTCCAGCCGCCCACGCAAAAACTGGTGGTCGCGCCAAATCTCTGAAGACTCGTAATATACAAGTTTCTCGCCCGCTGCACTATCGTCATCGCCCTCTGCAATGCGTCCCGGCACTGTATCTATGATAACTGAACTGGAAGTTGGGGAGAGAGGGGCGGTTTCCGCTGATCGTGTTTTATCCCCATCAGCCTGAGCCCTTTTATGTGCTTCGGCGGGCCTGTCGGGGTTAGCACTTAAGGACGCGTTGGCTGACATGGCATACTCCCTTTCGAGTGTTAGTCTCTCTCTGCCTGCGACCTCTCGTCGTATCAAAGGGGGCAGACTCGAAAGTCTGCCCCACAAGCACAAGTCTATATTAATGGTAATCCAGTTGCCCGTCGTGGTCAACCGGATTGCCGGGTTAGCGGGTCGGGGTCGGGGTGGGGCTGCCCCCGCTCAGACGGTCACGCATGGCCTGGAGGAAGCGGCTGATGGCGTCCAACGGGCTGTTGCCCGAGGCGGAGGACGAGCCGCTTGGGTTGGACGCAGCGGGACGGACGGTCGCTGTACCTGACGGCGTTACCGCCGTCGGCGTTCGGAGGGCGCCAGGGGTACCGACCGCCGAGGGCGTACCGACACTCAAGCCGCCGGACGTGCTCGACGGCGTCAGACAGGTCATATCGGCCTGCAAGTTCGACTGAGCGCGGACCAACTGGTTCATTAGACGCGCCTCGACAGTCACCGCGCCACTCCCGGCGCGGCGCACGGCCCGCTGCACATCCAGCAGCGCGACATCGGCATCGCGCACATCGTCGGCCAGATTAGGGCAGGCGGCGTTCGTGCTCATGGCTTCCAGGTCGTCCAGGGCGCGTTCACTGACGCCGAGCACGGCCCGCATATTGACGACTAACTCGGCCAACGGCTGCGTCGCCGTTAAGCTGAGGCCAGTCGTCGGCGTCGCCAATCGAGCCGCTCCCGCTACCGGTGTTCCACTCGTCGTCCCCGTCGCCCCCGCTGTTCCGGTCGTCCCAGTCCTGCCCGTCGTCTGGATCATGTCCATCACATGGCTGACCGCCTGTTCGGCCAGGGAGATATACACCTGGCGCGGATAGTCCCCTCCCGTTGTCCGAGCCTGGACCGGCAGGGGGGTGGCGATTTGCGCCAGAGGGGCCGGGGCAGCGGGCGCCTGGGCCAGCACCACGCCGACCATCAGCAGAGCCAGAACCGTCAGGGCTGCCGCGATTGTCGAGACACGCAAGCGTTGCATCATATCCTCCATCATCAAGAGCATGGTTATGTTGACAGACCGAAACGAGCAAGAATAGTGCCTGGACTGTTCGGCGTAGCGGCTCGCTACTCTTTCGGTTTTAAGCCATCCTGCGCTACAATTGAGTATCTTCTTCTTAAAGACTTATACCACAGGCCAGTATGACTATCCAAGACCAATTGAGCGACCTTATTCACGCCGCCTTGACCGCCGCACAGGGGGCCGGCGCCCTCCCTGCCTTCGACCTACCGGCCGAGATTCCGATCCAGCGCCCCAAAGCCGGCTACGGCGATTTCGCCTCGCCCGTCGCCATGGCCCTGGCCCGCTTCGCCAAGCAGCCGCCGTTGGCTGTCGCCCAGACAGTGGCGGCGCACCTGCCGACCGGTGGGCTGGTAGGCAAGGTCGAGGTAGCTCCGCCCGGCTTCATCAACCTGTGGCTGTCCGCCAACTGGATGGCGGCCCAGGTCGAGCGGATTCTCCAGGCGGGGCCGAGCTTTGGCGACGCGACCTACGGCCAGGGCCAGCGCGCCCAGGTCGAGTTTGTCAGCGCTAACCCGACCGGCCCGCTGACCATTGGCCACGGTCGCAATGCCGTGCTAGGCGATTCGTTGGCCCGGCTACTCGAAGCGGTGGGCTACCAGGTGACGCGCGAGTATTATTATAACGATGCTGGCCGCCAGATGGAACTGCTGGGCGAGTCGGTCCGCGCGCGCTATCGGCAACTCCTGGGGCAGACGGTCGAGTGGTCCGAGGACTACTACCAGGGCGAGGACATTATCGAAATCGCGCGGGAGTTGCAGGCGGAGTTTGGGGACACCCTGGCCGACGAGCCGCTGGACCGCTTCCGCCGCTTCGCCCAGGAGGTCATCACCGAGACGCAGCAGGCGGCGCTGACGCGGCTGGGCATTCGCTTCGACGTTCTGTTCAATGAGCACAACCTGACGACGAGCGGTGAGGTATGGGAGGTGGTCAAGGGGCTGAAAGAGGCGGGGGTCGCCTACGACGCCGAGGGCGCGACATGGATCCGCATGACCCAGTTCGGCGGCGAGAAGGACCGCGTCCTGGTGCGCTCCAACGGCGAGCCGACGTACAGCCTGCCCGACATCGCCTATCACAAGAACAAGTTCGACCGGGGCTTCGACCTGATGGTCAATGTCCTGGGCGCGGACCACGCCGCCCAGTATCCCATTGTCGCCGCCGCGCTGAAGACGCTGGGCTACGACACGAGCAAGCTCCACGTCGTCAGCTACCAGTTCGTGACTCTGCTGCGCGACGGCCAGGTCGTGCGGATGAGCAAGCGCAAGGCCAATTATGTCACGCTCAACGAGTTAATTGACGAAGTTGGGCCGGATGTGGTGCGCTACTTCCTGCTCATGCGCTCGGTGGATACGCACATCGAGTTTGACCTGAACCTGGCCGTCAAGCAGAGCGACGACAACCCGGTGTATTATGTCCAGTACGCCCACACCCGCATCGCCGGTGTCTTGCGCCAGGCCGCTGAGCGCGGCATCGAACTGGACCCGCAGGCCGATGTCAGCGTCCTGTCCGACCCGAGCGAGATGGCGCTCATCCGCGAGATGCTGCGGCTGGAGGAGGTGGTGACGCTGGCGGCCAAGCAACTCGCCCCCCACCACCTGTGCTTCTACGCCACCGATCTGGCGACGGCCTTCCACACTTTCTACGACCGCTGCCCTGTCCTGCCGCCGAAGCAGACCGACGCGGCGCTGACGCAGGCGCGGCTCAAGCTGTGCGCCGCCGCTCAGCAGACCCTGGCGCGCACGCTCGGCCTGCTCGGCGTCACCGCCCCGGACCGGATGTAATAACACACAGACCTCCGAAGTCCAGAGGGCTTCGGAGGTCTGTGTACACCGCTGGAGAATTTACTTCACGAGCGTATCCACATTGACGATCATCTTGTCATAGGCCGGAATGGCGCCTACAGCGGCCAATTTCGCTGTCTTAGTCTGGACGGCTTCCAGATCATTCACGGCGCCATTCGCTAAACCGACCAGTTCATCGCCCTTAAGAAAGGCAATCTGAACGGTGAAAGAGTGTACAGCGGTATCTCCATTGGTAGCCTCAAGATCAATGGTGGTAAATCCTGCATTGGTCTTGACAGCCGGTTCACCAAACTTGATCTTGGCCGCTGCATCCGCGCCTGGAGTTGTCTTTGCCTCGCG
>JAHCIP010000348.1 GCA_026129165.1 Anaerolineae bacterium | reverse complement strand
GCTCGAACGGCGCGCCCTCCCAGTAGTTCTGCCCGTCGGTCGAGATGTTAACCGTCGGCGCGGCGGCCTTAACGGCGTCGTAGGCAGCGCGCAACTGGGCGTAGTAGGTCTCGACTGGGTAGTCTTGCATCCGCCACAGGTTCAACTCGTTGCCGATGATGATGAGCCAGGGCCGCGCCGTGGGATGCATCGTCGCCAGGCTCAAGGCGCGTTTGGCGACGACAGCCGGGCTGTCGGTCGGGTCAATCTCCAGCACAAACGCCACCAGCCCCTGCTCCAGCGCCTGGTCCACCAGTTCCCGCGAGCCTCGAAACGCGCCAGGGTCGGTGCGGACGGTGTTGTCGGGGTTGAACGTGGTTGGGTCGGCGGGCATCCGCAGCCGGCCAAACTTGTTGGCCGTGCCGAGCGTCGGCGCAAGGAGGTGGGCCTGCTCCAGCCCGAAGGGCAGGGCCGGGGTGGGGGTGGGTGGAATCGCGGTGGGTGGTGGTTGAGTGGGTGGAATACTGGTAGGTGGTAAAGCGGTGGGTGGTAGGTTGGTCGGTAGTGGATTAGTGGAGGGTGGTTGGGTCGCGGCGCGGGTGGCGGCGGGCGAGGGCGTCACAGGCCCCGGCGTTCGCGTCGGGTTGACGACGGCCACCGGCGCGGTCGTGCCAGTCGCGGCCGGCGCGGCGGTCGGCCCCGGCGTCGGGGCGACCACCGTCGGCGGTTGGCAGGCGGCCAGCGCCAGCAGAATGATGCCCAGGGCCAGGCAGTACGCGATACGCATCACGCCTGACGCTCTACGGATAGATGCCACGGATCTCCAGCGCCTTCGCCACGCGCAGCACGGCCAGAATCAGCGCCGCCGTCCGCAGGTCTGTACTCTTCTCTTGGGCGATCTTCAGCACATCGTTGAAGCTGCGAATCATCACCGCGCGCAGGCGGTCGTTGACCTCTTCCTCGCTCCAGAAGAAGAAGCCGATGTCCTGGACCCACTCAAAGTAGGAGACGGTCACGCCGCCGGCGTTGGCGAGAATGTCCGGCACGATGAAGACGCCGCGCTTGTTCAGGATGTCGTCGGCTTCAGGCGTGGTCGGGCCGTTGGCGCCTTCCACAATCAGCCGCGCCTGGATCTGCTCGGCGTTCTCGGCGGTGATCTGATTCTCCAGGGCAGCCGGAATCAGGATGTCACAGGGCAGGGTGAGCAGGTCGGTGTTGGAGATAGGCTGGGCGTCCTGGTAGCCGCCGACCTTGCCCGTCGTCTTGAGTGCATCCAGGACGCCGTTGACGTCCAGCCCGCGCGGGTTGTAGATGGCCCCGTACTGGTCGCTGACGCCGACCACCTTGCAGCCATAGTGGGCCATGAGGCGGGCGGCCACCGAGCCGACATTGCCGAAGCCCTGGACGACGACGCGCGTGCCGGCCAGCGGCATATCCATGTGGTGCGCCGCTTCCCGCGCCGCGTACATGACGCCCCGCCCCGTCGCCTCGACGCGGCCTTGGGAGCCGCCCACGTCCACCGGCTTGCCCGTGACCACCCCCAGCACCGAGTGGCCTTCGTGCATGGAGATGGTGTCCATGATCCAGGCCATGGTCTGCGGGTTGGTGTTGACGTCGGGCGCGGGGATGTCCTCCTCCTCGCCGATGAGGATGCTAATCTCGGTGGCGTAGCGGCGGGTCATCCGTTCCAGTTCGCGCAGAGACAACTGACGCGGGTCCACCACCACGCCGCCCTTGGCGCCGCCGTAGGGGATATTGACGATAGCGCATTTCCAGGTCATCCACATCGCCAGCGCCCGCACCTCGTCCAGGTCCACCTGGTGGTGGTAGCGGATGCCGCCCTTGCTGGGCCCGCGCACCAGCGAGTGGTGGACGCGGTAGCCGGTGAACATGCGCGTCGAGCCGTTGTCCATGGCGACGGGGAAGTGGACGGTCAGCTCGCGCTGCGGCTTCTTAAGGACATCGGCCAGGCCCGGCTCGACGTCCAGGAACGAGAGCGCCTTGTCAAGCTGCTGGAGCGCGTTCTGGTAGGGGTTGTTCTGTTTGACGGTGGTGGCTGTCGGCGTCGACATCATCCCTCCCTGGGTCTATGGGTCTAATTGTACAACTCACTGACCGACTGGTCGTTGTGAATACGGTGAATCGCGTCGGCCAACAGCGGCGCGACGCTCAAGACCGTAAGCTTGGGGAAACGTTTGTCTGGCGGGATGTTGATCGTGTCGGTGACGATGACTCCGGCCAGGGGGCTGTCCTGGAGGCGCTGCGGCGCGTCGGGAGCCAGGACGGCATGGGTGACAGCGGCGTAGACCTCGCGGGCGCCATGCTCCAACAGTAACTCCGCCGCGCGCATCAGCGTGCCGCCGGTAGAGATGATGTCGTCCACCAGGATGCAGATGCGCCCAGCGACGTCGCCAATCATGCCGCGTACCTCGGTGACGTCGGGCGTGGGGCGGTGCTTGAGGACGATGGCGAAGTTGGAGCCGCGCCCAAAGCGTTCCTGGAACCGCGACGCCCGATCCACCGCGCCCTCGTCGGGCGCGACGATAGCACACTCGGCCACGGGGAGTTGGTGCTGCAAATAGTGTGCCTGGATAGGGCCGGCGCGCAGGTGGTCCACCGGAATATCAAAGAAGCCCTCGATGGCGCGGGCGGTCAGGTCCAGGGTGAGGACGCGATGGGCGCCGGCGACGGTGATGAGGTTCGCCACCAGCTTGGCCGAGATGGGTTCGCGCCCCGCCGTCTTCTTCTCCTGGCGGGCATAGCCGAAGTAGGGGATGACGGGCGTGATGCGTCCCACCGAGGACCGCCGCAGGGCATCCATGATAATCAGCAGTTCCATGAGATGGTCGTTGACCGGCGCGCTGGTCGGCTGGACGACAAAGACGTCCGCGCCGCGCACGTTCTCATGGAGTTGGACGCGCACCTCGCCGTCGCTAAAGGCGCTGATGGTGGCCTGGTCCAACTGCACCCCGAGTTGGCGCGCGATGGCTTCGGCGAGCGGCCGGTTGGCGTTGCCCGCGATGAGGCGCGGGCCAGTCGTGGCAGGCATAATCACCTCCGACTGAAGGCGGGGCTAGTGGGCCGGTGGCCGACTGTCCCACAGGGAGGCTTCGCACTCGGCCTACGCCGACAGGGATCATTGCGTCCCTGTAGAGGGACGCTCGGCGCAAGGCGCCCATCAGGCCCGACCTCGGTCGGCGCGGACACAGGTCTAATACTTCCGCACCAGCGACCGATAGACCGCCGGCTGGCGGTGCTGGATGATCTGGAACTCCTCGCGGTACTGGCGCACCTGGTCGAGGTCGAGGCGCGCCACGCCGTAGCCTTCGCCCGGCTCGTCCACCAGCGCCAGCATCTCGCCCCTCGGCCCGACGATCATGCTCTGGCCGAAGAAGTTGAGCGTCACCTCTTCGCCCACGCGGTTGGCGGCGGCCATAAACACCGTATTCTCGAAGGCGCGGGAGACCACATAGGCCCGCCACTCCTCGACGTGCGGCTCTTCCCAGTTCGCCAGCGTCAGGATCAACTCCGCGCCGTCGAGGGCCAGGCAGCGCGCCGTCTCCGGGAAGGCCAGGTCCCAGCCGATCATCAGGCCGACCTCGCCAAAGGCCGTCTCGAACACGGGCAGCTTGAAGCCGGGGCGGAAGGTCATGCGCTCTTCGCCGCGCAGGTGAACCTTGCGGTAGTCGCCCACGACCTCGCCTTCGTTGTCAATCAGGACTGCTGCGTTGTAGAGGACCGACTCGACGCGCTCCTTGATGACCATGCCAAAGGCGATGTGGGTGTTGAACTCGCGGGCGCGCTGCGACATGATGTTGACGCTCGGTCCGGGGATGCGTTCGGCCAGTTCGGTGAAGCCGACGCCGACCTCGTAGCCGGTGGTCATGAGTTCGGGGAAGACGATGAGGTCCACCTTCTGGCGGCGGGAAATCTCGTCAATAATATCGGACATGCGGGCCAGATTTTGCTGGACCGTGCCCAGCTCGGGTTTGGCCTGGACCACCGCCACGTTGACTTCGCGCATCGGACATCCTTTAGGGGGTATGGGGAATCGGGAGAAGACTCTTGCAATCGCCCCAATTGTACCCTGGCCGGGTAGTCCAGTCAAGATAGGGGGATAGTGGCGCTAGAGCACGAATGGGGAGGATGGACGAATGAGGGAGGGGGTAGGGGCGAGGTCCCCTCGCCCGCTTTGGGCAGTCTGGCACGACCCCACCCTAGGTCCCTAGTACGTTGTACTTTTGGCGACTCTTCCCTCATTCTAAGTATCTAGGATCAATTCCGCCTTCAGGTGTTCGATGCAAGTCTGTAAAATGTTCTACTTTGCACCCGCCAACAATGGAAAGTATATTATTCCAAATGACTATCATAGAGCGATTGACTAGCTCCAACAACTCATTTGGATCAATAGACCTGTTGCCAAACAATTCAGCCCTGAGAACAGACGCCTTATGAAATTCTGGTGTACGATATGCGCCATCGTATCTTCCTAGAACCCCCTCATACGGCTCCAGGAAGCGCCATCGAGGATTAGAGCGAACAAAATCAAAAAAGACCTTTCGTTTAGATTTGTTGCCTGATACCTTTTTTTCAAGTTCATTGCCCTGTTCTAGAAAATACACGAAGTTCATGATACGTTCCCATAAAATACGCGACTTCGCAATCAGCGTTTGGTCGAGAGATAATCGCGTAAGTAATACATGAGGCAACGCAAAGGGATTATTGCGATCATATCCTAGATTATAGACCAATTGATTATACAGACCGAGGTCAACCTCCATAATGTAATACAGCTGAAGCTTTATATCGAACAGTTGATAGATGAGCTTATCTAGGCGCTCGATAGGATAAACATCACCCTGGGAATACGCATCCAGAAATCTACGCAAGTTCCACTGCCATACAGACCTGGTCTTATGCAAAACCTCCCGTAGCTCGGGCGAATACAGGGCATACTTTTGCTCAATAGCGCTCTCGATAATCGCCTCAAACTCCTCAACCACTTGTTGTGCCTTTTCCATTGACATAGTTTACACCTCTGGTTCCAGACTGGCTCACCCCTGCGCCGCCGCGTACCGCAACAGCGGCAGGTCGCTGACCGGGTCGGGGGCCTCCTCCACTGTCGGGGCGTCCTCCACCGCTGGAGCCTCCTTCACCACCGCCGGCGCCGCCACGACCGCCGCCTCGCCCTCGCCCCACACCCGCGCCAGCGTCGCCTGGATCTTCTTCTCGAAGCGGGCCACCAATTCGCGGTTGGCGTTGACCAGCGCCTGCTCGGCTTCGACCTCAGCCACGATCTGTTGCTGCACGTCGAAGGGTGGGAGAGGAAGCTTGATTCGCTTGAGCGCGTTGCCGTTAAACTGGGGCTGTGCACCGCCTGTGACAAGGGCCTCAGCCTGCGTCCAGTACATATCGCTTTGTGCAAACACCCAAAAGTACCTAGGATGAACGAGATTCCCAGGAAATCGCAGCCGAATCAAAAACGACGCGAACACTGCCGGGTAGTCCTCGTTGAAAAGCATTGTTTTTCCATAAGTACCACCAGTTCGCGCAACCAGAATGTCCCCCTTCGAAAGCAGCGAGGACTTCGCGTCCTCGGTCAAGGTGATGAATTTAGATCCCTCCGTGCGAAGTGTTCCATCCTCCGCAATATCGGTAATTCGAATGAACCGTGCATCGCCTTCGTCCGCCGCTTTCTCAGTAAAGCCATATTCTGGTTGACACAGCTCTCCCAGTTCTACGATGGGCCACTCGGGGCGAATGGGGATGTGGGGGCGGTAGTGGTCGAGGACCAGGCGGCCGCCGTCAATCACCTTCTGGTAGCCCTCGATTTCCGCCACGATTTCCCGCTGCACTTCCAGCGGGGGGAGGGGGATTTGGAAATTCTCGACGTAGTCGCGCGGAACGCGCTGCAACCCCCCAGTGCCCGTCATCTGTGCGACGGCGGCATCCCGGAAGATCGGGTGCATGA
>JAHCIP010000347.1 GCA_026129165.1 Anaerolineae bacterium | reverse complement strand
TGGAGGGGGATTAAGGTGCTTCATTATGAAGATTTTCTCGCGGTGAAACGCTAAGTACTTCCTGTGCTCGGGCGTTACTCGCCGTAGATACATTCCCTGTTCAATCCCAAAGCCGTTCCGAGTAGTAGTCGGCTAGCTGCGTGAGTGAATCGAGTGCGCGCCGATGTAACCGCTCCCGCTGCACCCATGGCCATTCTTCGAAGGCGGCGCTGTCGTCGAGGAAGAACTGGGCGAGGAACTCGCCCCGGTATAGGTTTACTGCCTGCCGTAATCGTTCCGCGCACGCCAGGCAACTCTCTATGTTCTCATGCGGGTGCGCGTCGCACGCTGCCAGGAGCGCCTCGAAGGTAGCGACATCGAGTGAGTGGTTGGTGGCGGTATTGAATTGGATCTCGCCGCGGGAAATCAACAGGTAGGGAGGCTGGGCCGTGTGGTCGCCAATGGCCTGACGCAAAGCGTACAGGGTCTGGCGCAGGTTGCGGCGCGCGATGTCTTCGGGGCTGTCTGGCCACAGTAGCCCTACCAATGCCTCCCGGCGATGAGGTTGATCCGATTCAACCGCGAGATAGGCCAGCAAGGAACGCGCTGTGTCGGACTCGAAGGTTGCCGGCGCGTCCCCCACCATGACCCGTAGCGACCCTAGCAAACTCAACCTCAGGCTGGCCATAGGCCCTCCCCGCGATCTCTTTGCTCCCTACATTCTATCTCCCTTTCTGCAACATGGTCGTGGAGAAACCTCTACGTGGCGTGGTGATTCGTTAACCAACACTAGATTGTCAGGAACATCAGATCGTCAGGAACATCCTGGCTTGTTCATGACGATTGGCTGATGTGCTCCTGACGGTGGCCTGGTAGACTGTAGCCCATGAACGAACTATCTAACCCACGTGTACGTGACCCCCGCGCCACACTCTACCAATCGTACCTGCTCCGCCTGTGGGCGGCGGACGAGGATGGAACGCGGTGCTGGCGGGCCTCGCTCGAAGACCCATCTAGCGGCGAGCGCATCGGCTTCGCCAATCTTGAGGAGTTGTTCGCCTTCCTGATGCGTCGTACAGAGGATAACACGCGTGACAGGGTCTCGCCCCAAGGAGAATGAAATGGTCACTCAGACTGCGCCTATGCCTTACAAGACAGACAGCATGAGCAACACGCGCATCATCGTCACGCATTACGGCGGGCCTGATGCACTTCAGGTGGTTGAGGAAGAGTGCCCTGAGCCGAAGGCGGGTGAAGTGCGGGTGAGAGTGCTGGCGGCGGGCGTCTCCTTGCCCGACATCATGGCGCGCGAGGGCGTTCATCCCGAGACGCCTCCGGTGCCCTTCACGCCGGGCTGGGATCTGGTTGGCGTCGTAGATCGGCTCGGCGACGGTGTCACTGGAGTCGAACTGGGCCAGAGGGTTGCCGCGCTACCAATACACGGCGCCTACGCGGAGTTCGTCTGCCTGCCACAGCAAGAACTGGTTCCGGTGCCATCGGGATTGGACCCCGCCGAGGCGGTCAGCCTCATTCTGAACTACATCACGGCCTACCAGATGCTGCATCGTTCTGCGAAGGTGAGACCGGGCCAGCGCATCTTGATACACGGTGCCGCCGGCGGGGTCGGCTCGGCGCTTTTGCAGCTTGGGCGCGTCGCCGGGTTGGAGATGTACGGTACCTGTTCATCACGCGGGGCGTCAGCCGTTTCCGACCTGGGCGGTATCCCCATTGACTATCAGCATCAGGACTTCGTGAAAGAAATCCACCGCCTCACAGGCGAGGGCGTGGACGCTGTCTTTGACCCCATCGGCGGCGCCCATATGTGGCATTCCCGCCAAGCGCTCCGTCCCGGTGGGCGAGTGGTGGCTTACGGTAATACCACCTCACTGCGTGGGGAAGGATTGGTCTCAGGGCGTCCGGGTCGTCGCAATCGCCTGCATGGCATCCCAATTTTCGCGGTGTATATTGCTGGCGGCTGGCTTCTGCCAGGCCGGAAACGGGTAGTCCCCTACAGCATCCAATGGCTCAAACGGTTGAGGCCGGCACAGTTTCGACAGGATTTGATCGTCCTATTCGACCTCCTTCACCAGCAGAAGATCAAGCCGCTTGTCGCGCAGCGATTTCCTCTGGCCGAGGCGAGACAGGCGCAAGAGGTGCTCGGAAAGGGAGGTGTAGTAGGCAAGATCGTACTCGTATGCAACGGGGCCTCACTTGAATCAGGGGCAGCATAATACAGGCAGGCAGCGGATGTCGCTTGCGGCCGTCGCTGCTGTCGAGCGAGGCGTGCTGCTTCCCAAGATGGAGGGCGTGTTTGGTAGGTGGGCCAGAGCAGCCAACGGTATCGTATTTGGCTTCTACCATATTCACCAGTGTCGCGCAAAACTGTCTTGACAATGCTCGTGAAGTATCTGGCGCTCGTCGTTCTGTACCTGGTGTTGTTCGTCGTGGGATCTGCCACGTTTAGCACAGGCCTGGATCGGACGCCGCCCCGCGATCAACAATCGTTCGTCATCTCTGTTGTCATTATGCGCCTGGAACGGCGAAGGAGCAAGACAATGACTAACCGACTCATGATGAAGAAATCCCTGGCGGTATCCATGACGATCATGTTGACGCTCGTCATGCTGCTGTCGGACACTAGATCGGCCACGGCCCAGGACAACCGGGGCAGGTTGGGCAGTTATGTACCGGCTGCGCCGCCGCAAGCAGTAGGCCCGACCGATCGCGGTGAACTGGAAGCCTTCCTGGACAAACTGCTGGGACAGGAGATGGCCGACAATCACATCGCCGGGGCAGCCGTCTCGGTGGTCAAGGACGGCAAGCTGTTCTTCGCCAAAGGCTACGGCTACGCCGACATGGGGGAGGGCGTCTCTGTTGACCCCGAACAAACGCTCTTTCGCATTGGTTCTGTCGGCAAGACCTTCACCTGGACGGCGGTGATGCAGCTCGTCGAGCAGGGCAAGCTGGACCTGGACACAGACATCAACACTTATCTCGACTTCCGCATCCCGGACACCTATCCGCAGCCGATCACGCTCAAGCACCTGATGACCCACACGTCAGGGTTCGAAGATCGTCTTTTTGGGAGTGGGGTGTGGGATGCCAATGAGCTTGTGCCTGTGCGCGAGTGGCTGATCTCGCACATGTCGGCGCGAGTGCGGCCGCCTGGGTATGCGGGCTACGCGAACTATAATGCGGTGCTAGCCGGGTACATTGTGGCGCGGGTGTCAGGCCAGCCCTACGAGCAGTACATCCAGCAACATATCCTGGACCCACTGGGGATGGCGCACTCAACGGTCCAATCACCGGTCCCGCCCACCCTGCGCCCCCTGGTATCCGTGGGCTACACGTATGCCGATGGCGTCTTCCGGCCATTCCCCGAGTACTTCGCTCAGCCGGCGGGACTCCCATCTGGCTATCACCTAGCCAGTGTCGCGGACATGGCGCGTTTCATGATTGCGCACCTACAGGGCGGCCGGTACAGCGATGCCAAGGTCGCCGAGGGGCGCATCCTGAAAGAAGCCACGGCGCGGCAGATGCACAGCACGTTGTACACTCCAGACCCGCGCCTCCTGGGTACTGCCTATGGCTTCTTCGACTTCAGCGACAACGGCCAGCCAACGCTCGGCCATACCGGGTATGCGCCACCGATGCGGAGTGTGCTGCTACTGTTGCCCGACCAGAACCTGGGTGTCTTTGTGGCCTACAACAGCAAGGGGAGTGGGGAACTGACCGCTCAGCATGCGGGGTTCCAGCGAGCGTTTTTCGACCACTACTATCCCGCGCCGGCGGTCGCTCCCATCCAACCTTCGGCCGACTTCGCGCCGCGCGCGGGTCGGTTCGTGGGCGTCTATAGATACACCAGCAGCCCAGCGACCACCCTCCTAAAGATCATCGAGCTCATCGGGGGATTCATAGCCGAAGTCAGCGATCCTGGTGACGGCACGCTGCTGGTTACCCTTGAGGGGGTCAAGCTCCGAGTGGTCGAAGTGGAGCCGCTCTACTTCCGCCAGGTAGACGGTCCGTTCGCCGTCGTCTTTCGGGAGGACGATCGGGGGCGCATCACCCATATGGCGACGAGCCTTCTGCCTGAGTATGGTCTGGTGAAGGAGAGCTGGTACGAGACGCCCCGTTTTAACTGGGCATTGCTCGTGGGTTGCGTCTTGATCTTCCTGTCTATGATCCTCGTGACAGCGATCCGCTGGCTCTGGAGCCGCTTGAGGGGTGGGCGTACCATCGCACCGCGCGGCGCCCGCGTAGCTCAGTGGATCATCCTGGGGATCAGCCTTCTGAACCCACTGGCCGTGGCCGGCACGGTGTGGGGAATGTTTGCCATGTCAAACGAATTGATCGGTCCGCCAATGCTCACCACAATCGCGTTAGGACTGGGTGTTGTGTCGGCCGGGCTGACTGTCGGCGCGCTGGCCTACCTGGCGCTGGCCTGGAGGAATCGCTACTGGGGCGTCGCCTTCCGCGCGTACTACACGCTGGTGACCGTCGCGGCGGTCACCTTTGTCTGGTTCCTGAACTACTGGAACATGCTGGGGTGGCGGTACTAGGTAACAACTGTCGCAAGGCTGGCAAGGAGGGAGCGATGCACAGGACGACATCAACGGTGGAAAGAATCGGGTGGGTGATCTTCACGATCGGCGCGGTGTACATGTTTGGCCTGGGCTGGCTGCGTTCGTGGTGGGTGGTGCCGGCCGCCAACCAGCTTGGCCCGGATGCCTATTCGAGCTTGTTGGGCTTTATCTGGGCGCTCTCTGTGCCGCTCGGAGCCTTCATCGTCGCCATCGGAGCGGCGCTGGCCGCCAGGGTCGAGCGGCGTGTCGTGTGGCTGCTGATCCTGTTGCTTGTGTTGTTCACGGCCTGGCGTATCGCCGGCACCACCGGCCAGATGATTCCGGCGCTCTTCGGGATTGGTGGCGGTCTGATCACCTTGTTCTTCCTGGCGACGACCTGGGAGTGGGCCAGGACGCGCCCGACCCTCAGCGGCGTGGCCAAAACAGGTTCGGACCTGAGTATGCTCGGGCGCATCTTCTTCGTGGTGGCCGCCTGGGACTTGTGCGGCATATTCGGCATCGCCCGCTACGTCCTGAGGCCCGAGCTGGCAGACAAGTTCTCTATACCGATCAGCAGTACCATCAACGCCGCATCGGGAGTAATGGTCTTGCTGGTTCTCGGTTGGGGTTGCACCTACTTCGGTCAACTCGTATCGTATCGCGTCTCGATGGCTAAGTCTGAGCCAGGTAAGGTCCCTCAGCTGGCTGCAGGCGACTGACCGGCTTCGGCAATCGCCCTATCTGCGCCCAGGCCGGCATGCCGTTCATGCAGACCTGGGCGGCGCGGGACATTTCACGCGGCGCCGCGCCGGGAACCTAGAGGTAACACTATGACTATCGTTCAAATCAGGACGGAAAGGAGCTTTATGACACGCACGATCACGTTTCTTAAACGCCACTCTCTCCTGATCGGCATTCTCCTGATGTTCCTGCTGACGTGGCCGATTGACCTGGCCAACTCAGGCGTGTTGCCTTTTCGCGTCCCCTTTGCCCTCTACATCCTTCTCGGCTACGGCTTCGTGGTCGCGTCACTCATGATGACAGGGCTGACCGATGGGCGAAATGCGGTCGTTGCCTTACTCAGACGCTTCTTGATCTGGCGCGTGGGGGGAAGTGGTATCTCGTCGCATTCTTCTTGGTCCCCGTCATCGTACTCGCCGGGGTCCTGGCGTTCGTCTGGCATGAACCGATCAGGTCGAACTCAGCCTCTCGCACCCGTGGCCCGCCGCCCGATACAGACCTGAGCCTAGCGCTTCTTCTACCACGTCCTCAAGACTTTTGCCCAACGCCCGCTTTTGGGCGGCTTCGATTTGCGAGGGAAGTAGTTGGCCCTCCAATTCCGACCGCAGTCGCTCGAACCGGCCCTTCGTCGGCTGTGACACCGACGGATGCTGCAGGACTTGCAGACTCAACTCGAGCGCCTGCTCAACAC
>JAHCIP010000346.1 GCA_026129165.1 Anaerolineae bacterium | reverse complement strand
TTTTGCCAGCCCCGCTGTGCGGCCTCGGAGGCCGGCGTTTTGAGGTCGGTGTTAAACTCGCGGCGGCTGCCGCTCCAATGTTCGTAGTGGGCCTGAAGCTCAGGCGCTGACTCGATGGGCTGGATGATTGGCTGCCAGGCTTCGACTTCGGTGCGCCGAATCGGAACCAGCAGACAAATAGGTTCGTCAATGTCAAAGACCACCGGATGGAAAGGCCGCGTCATCTTCCAGTTCATGGTAAACGTGGCGACAGCCCAGTCAGTCTCCACGATGCCTTCCAGGGCCTGGATGCCATCCTTGGGCCAGTTGGCCGGGCCTCGCGCCCACATATTGTAGCCGGGTGGGGTCCGAAACAGATACGGGATCTGCCAGGTCAGGATGCCGTGCCCGAAGTGGCTCAGGGCCGGTGACGCCGGCGCGCCACGGAAATAGTCAATCCGCAGGTCGTCCATACCGTCGCCGCCGTTCCAGGTGACGCGCAGCCGGTGGCGGTTGAGGAGCACCCAGCCGGCCTG
Organism: Anaerolineae bacterium; assembly: GCA_026129165.1. GTDB lineage: Bacteria > Chloroflexota > Anaerolineae > Epilineales > JAHCIE01 > JAHCIE01. The sequence continues at coordinate 5,468 of JAHCIP010000346.1, read as the reverse complement.
GTTGGCGACCAATAGCGGCAGACAGCGATTGGCGAACCGACCGATGGTATCGTTCATCCAGTCACGGGAGGCGGGCGCCGGGACCAGGCGTAGGGACGAATCGTCGCCCACGCGATAGGCAACAATAGTACGCGAGGGGTCTGGTTGAGGGTTCATGGTGACACCACAGTTTTAGGTAGGTGTGCGATGGGCACGCCGCTAGAACAGGTCGGCCCAGTGGAGCATGGCGTGTTTGAGCCGGGTCCAGTAGTCGCCTGGGATGGTTAGCTGGTGGGCAACCTCGCGGTAGCAGTCCTGGAAAGTAGCGCCGTGGAGGGTCATGCGGTCCACCACCGCCCACAACTCCTCGTTCATACGGAGCGCGGCGGCTTCCTTGCGCAGGTTGTCCCAGACATTCGAGGCGCGCTGGTGAGCGATGTAAGGCCCGCCGCTATTGATGGCATAGCCCAGATGGTCGCAAATCTTCTTGAGACAGATACCCGCCCAGATATCGCCAAAGCGGTCGTACTCATAGTCGCGGCCCATGAGCCAGAAATAGAAGGCGGGAACGATGTGAGGCACAAAGGCCACGTTCATCCCACACATGGGAAAATATTGACCGACCGGGATGGTTTGATCAATGGGGATATAAGGGGTGGGATGACGGCTGTGGAGGAGTTGGGTGGGCGCGTCAAAGTCGGGAATCTGGGTCCACAAGCCATGATTCAGGACACAGGGCCAGTGCCGGCGGCGGTTAAAGTACGGGACGCCTCGAGGCAGAGTCCCCTCACCGGTGGAACACCAGGCTTCGGAGAGCCCGCCAGCCTGGATACGCTCCCAATGGCGTTGGACGAAATCAGGATGAGCCGAGTCTGGGTAACAGTCATCGTCGAGGGTGATGATGAGATCAGGCTGGTGAAGATAGGCCTTGTAATACCCATAGGACCGGATGCAGTCGGTGCGGCGGGGGATGATCCAACTGTCCTGCCCCAGGTCGCGTTCAATGTCCTGCCAGGAGTAGTGGGTCACGGCGAGCGAATGAGCTAGCCCAAACGTCGGCTCGGGGTTATCTTCAACCACGATGATGTGCGTTTGGGCTAACTCAACCTGCCAGGCGGCCAGGAAATTTTGGATACTACTCTCGCGGATCGTGGGGACGACCACGCTCACTTTCATAGCTGACTCGTGTTACCACCACACCTGGTCCGGTTTTACCCCTCGCGCCGAGGCATCGCTGCCCTCATCAGGCATGCCCATCATAACAGGGGGTGGCGGGGATGGTGGACTAGACGGCGGCGGCCCCGGCGGTGGTGGGGGAGCGCCTGTCGTGGTCGGAGCGAGGGTGGTGCCCGGACTTTGGGCCTGCGCCGGTGTAGGCGCGGCCAGGCTGCGCACCAAGGGCAGCATAACGAAGGCGCCGACCGCCACCCGTTGCATCAGCTCGCGGCGTGTCAGGCCGGCCAGCCAGGCCGGGCGCTCCATCTCAGTCACAACCAGGTTTTGTTGGACGAGCTGATCCAGGGCGGTCCAGACAATATCGGTCGCGTCGGTGACACCATAGGCCTGCCCGAACTGGGCGGCGATGTCGGCCACTGAGGTACGTCCATCGCACAATCGCCAGATAAAGGCGGCGGTGGGGTTGAGGGTATGCAGTTGGTTCGCGCTCTCGTCATAGACGATGAGGTCATCGGCCAGTTCCGTGACGAAGAGCCGGGCTTTACGCGCCATGGGGGTCTGATACGACAACCGATCTGTCATGGATACGCCCTCCTGGCTCAAACGAGAAATAGACGCTGTGAAGCGTCGTGGTCCTGGATAAGAAACGTAAGGCGATCACCAAAGGATACGGGCGTCTAGGCTTGAAATAGGTTACAGGGCGCGTTTGAGAACCGCTAATTCATTGAGTTCGCGGATGAGAACTCGCATCGCATACGGCGCGGTTGGTGGCGGCGGGGTGACAGTCTGCCAGGGGACATAATCCCCCTTGTACCATTTCCAGGCTGGCGAGAGGACCTCCACCGGGACACAATAATGGATCAGCGGATAGCTGCGGTCCTGGCTGGTATGATGTCCAAACTCCTGGACGGTATGGTGGTAATCAAGCTCGGCGGCGGCGCAGACGTAGCCCCACATATCGGACCACCAATGCGCCTCCTCTCGACACTGCGGGTCATCACGGATGGCTTCCGTTTTGGCCTGCCAGTAAGGGAGGATCTCGATCAGGTCATCGCGGTGGATGAGCTTGGGGACACCGACCGGCTGGATACGCTCTGGGTGGGCGCAGTGGCGGCGCGCGACGGTGGGGGCGTAACTGACATACATATGCCAAAACGGGTGGGCAATCGGCCGACCGCGCTCGACCTCCGCTTCAATGGGTGACGTAAAAATAAAGTCCGGCTCAAGGTGTAAGATGGTCTCTTCCGTCGGTGGCGTCTCGCGTAGCCAGGCGGCCAGACCAAACAAACGATTGTAGGGTGGGTAATGGTCGCCGCTGACCGGGTGATAGGCATACGACGGTGTCTTGAAGACGTGACCTGGCAAGGCCGGCGGCTCGCCAGCGCCGGCCCAGAGTCGGGTCATCGCGCCCGACTGGCCGACCTTCTGATAGGTGTGGACCAGCAAGTCGGTCTGCCATTGTTGATAGGTCGAATCATCGGATGAGAATACGGTATGCAGCATGTGCCTTTCCCATAAGGGGCCAGTCAATGAGCCGCCCGGTCTTATCACCAGACCGGGCGGCCCGCTTTTGCCTTCCTACGCCTGCCTACCACTTACCCTATCTTCCCACGCCCTAATCCGTCACCGCGCCGACACTCGCGCTCGACACCAGCCTGGCGTACTTCGCCATCACGCCGGTGGTGTAACGCGGGGCCGGTGGGGTCCAGGCCGCGCGGCGCCGGGCCAGTTCGTCGTCGGCGATGTTCAACTGGAGCAGGCGGTTGGGCGCGTCAATGGTAATCGAGTCGCCCTCCTGCACCAGTCCAATCGCCCCGCCCACCGCCGCTTCGGGCGCGACGTGGCCGACGACCATGCCAAACGTGCCGCCGGAGAAGCGGCCATCGGTGATGAGGCCGACGGCGTCGCCCAGCCCCGCGCCGATAATGGCCGATGTGGGCGCCAGCATCTCGCGCATACCAGGCCCGCCCTTCGGCCCCTCGTAGCGGATGACCAGCACATCGCCGGGGCGGATCTTGTTCGCCAGGACCGCCTGCAAGCACTCCTCCTCCGACTCGAATACACGGGCCGGGCCGGTGATGGACGACTTCTTGATGCCGGTAATCTTGGCGACGGCGCCCTCGGTCGCCAGGTTGCCGCGCAGGATGGCGAGGTGGCCCTGGGTGTACACGGGGTCGTCCCACTGGTGAATCACGTCCTGGTCGGGCGACGGAGCATCCGGCACAGCGGCCAGGATTTCCGCAACCGTCTGGCCGCTGATGGTCAGACAGTCCCCGTGGAGCAGGCCGTGGTTCAGCAGCATCTTCATGACCTGCGGCACGCCGCCCGCTGTGTGGAGATCGGTCGCCACGTACTTGCCCGACGGCTTGAGGTCGCACAGGACGGGAACGCGGGCGCGAATGCGCTCGAAGTCGTCAATGCTCAGGTCTACCTTCGCCGCGTGGGCAATGGCGAGCAGGTGGAGGACGGCATTGGTCGAGCCGCCGACGGCCATCACGACGGCAATGGCGTTCTCGAACGCCTGGCGCGTCATAATGTCGCGCGGCAGGCGGTTGGCGCGAACCGCGCCCATCAGGACGACGGCGGACTGGGCCGCGCTCTCCCACTTCTCCTCGTCCTCATTCGCCATGGTGGACGAGTACGGGAGGCTCATGCCCAGCGCCTCGATGGCCGAGGACATAGTGTTGGCGGTGTACATGCCGCCGCACGAGCCGGGGCCGGGGCAGGCGCGCCGCTCGATTTCCATCAGGTCGGTTTCGTTCATCTTGCCCGCGCTATACGCGCCGACCGCCTCGAATGGGCTGACCACGGTCAGCCGCTGGCCCTGGTACCAGCCCGGCTTGATCGTTCCTCCGTAGACGAAGATGGACGGGATGTTCAGGCGAGCCAGGGCAATCAGCGCCCCTGGCATGTTCTTGTCGCAGCCGCCAATGGCGATGACGCCGTCCATGCTCTGCGCCAGGCAGACCGTCTCAATCGAGTCGGCGATCACCTCGCGGGAAACCAGGGAGTATTTCATGCCCTCGGTGCCCATCGAGATGCCGTCGGAAACGGTGATCGTGTTGAACGCGACCGCCTTTCCCCCGGCACTGTTGATCCCCTGGGCCACGCTGACCGCCAGCTGGTCAATGTGCATGTTGCACGGCGTCACCATGCTCCAGGTCGAGGCCACCCCGATCTGGGGTTTCCTGAAATCCTCACGCTTGAAACCCGTCGCATACAACATGCCCCGGCTGGGGGCGCGCTCGATGCCGTCCACGACCAGGGACGAATGCTGGCGCAAATCGGATTTCGACGAGGGACGGGGCCGTGAAGTGGTTTTCTTGCTCATGAAGACGCCGCCAGTGTGTCGGCACTGCGGGACGTCCGGAAGCGCGAAGTGAAGTCGCTGCGCAAACGGCAGACGTCGTCGCGCCGGGCATGCCTCATGCCTCGACTTGGAGGGGATCAGGATCGTATCAATCCGCCCGCACGTATGGTTGACTCCGCCGCTCCCTCTCCCGATGCCGCCGTCCCGGACGATTTTATCCGCTCGCAGGTGGCCGGGGATCTCGCGTCGGGGCGCACTCCCCGGATCCACACCCGGTTCCCTCCCGAGCCCAACGGTCACCTGCACATCGGCCATGCCAAATCCATCTGCCTGAACTTCGGCATCGCCGACCAGTTTGGCGGCGTGTGCAACCTGCGGCTCGACGACACAAATCCGACTCGGGAGGAGACCGCGTATGTGGACGCGATTGTGGCGGATGTCTGCTGGCTGGTGGAGGGCTGGGCGGCATCCCGGATCGGCCTCAAGCCGGCTGGCCGGCCACCGGCCTGCACCGGAGTGGGGGACGGCCTCGATTTCCATCAACCGGCAACGACGGGTCCCGCGCCGGAAGGCACCGTGCTGGAACCTCTCTTCGCCTCGGACTACTTCCCTGCGCTTTACGAGCTGGCGACCCGCCTGATCCGCAAAGGACTGGCGTACGTGTGCGACCTGTCGCCGGAGGAAACGGAGCAACGGCGCGGCAGCCCGGATCGCCCGGGCGTCGAGAGCCCCTTTCGTGCACGAAGCGTCGAGGAGAACCTCGACCTGTTTGCCCGGATGAAGGCCGGGGAATTTCCCGACGGGGCCCGCACGCTGCGGGCACGGCTTGATATGGCCTCGCCGAACCTCTGGTTGCGGGATCCGGTGCTGTACCGAATCCGCCACGCGGCGCACCACCGCACGGGCGATCGGTGGTGTGTCTATCCCATGTACGACTTCGCCCACGGACTCAGCGACTACATCGAGGGCATCACCCATTCCATCTGCACCCTCGAGTTCGAGG
>JAHCIP010000345.1 GCA_026129165.1 Anaerolineae bacterium | reverse complement strand
GTCTCGACCCGCGTCTCGCGCCCGGCCCGCCGGTGGAGGCGCTGGCCCAGGTCGAGGCATGCGCCGTCGAGCTAGCCTATGTGGGTAGGCTGGCGCGGGCGGCCGATATTCGGCTGACGATGCATGCGCCGCCGGGGGTCATGCTGGGGGCGGCCAACGAGCGCGTCGCGGCGGGGGCCGCGGCGCGGCTGACCCAATTGGCGACGCTGCTGGATGGGTTGGGGGCGGTGGGGGGCGTGATCGTGACGCATGTGGGTGGGGAGGGCGCTGAGGGGCGGGCGCGGTGGGGGGAGCGGGCGCGGGGGCTGCCGGAGGCGACGCGAGCGCGGCTGGCGGTGGAGCACGACCTGGGCCACACGGCGGCCGAGGTGGTCGACATGGCGCGGGTGGTGGGCGTCCCGGTCGTGTTTGACCTGCTGCACCACCACCTGCGGCCGGGCGGGCTGGCGACGCGCGCCGGCCTGGCCCAATGCCTGGCGACGTGGTCGACCGGCGGGACGCCTGAGGTCCACCTCAGTTCGCCGCGCACCGAGGCCCACCTGCGGCAGCGGGGCGGGCAGCTCGAAGCGCGGCTGCCCCGGCCGGAGGAGCACGCTGACCTAATCCACCCCTTCGACCTGGTCTACTTGCTGGAGATGGCCGAGGGCCTGCCCAATTTTGACGTGTTTCTCGAAGCGCGGGCCTCGGATGTGGCCGTCGCCCGCGCCCGCGATGACCTGCGCCGCTATGCTCCTCAGTGGGTGGATCGGATTGCGTAGGGGCTGCGTCTGTCTTGAATCACCAAGACACAAAGGGTTTAAATATCTGTTCTTTGTGCCCGTCGTGTCTTGGTGGCCTTTGTGATTCTGTAATGAACACGCAATACTTGCCAACTGAGGAGACGCCGGTCCTGGTGGCGGTGGTGACGCAGGCGCGGGACCTGGCGCGGGCACAGACCGAGGGCTGGTACCGCCTGCCGCTGGCCCATGCCCCGCCGAGGCTAGGCTGCGAGGTGCTGGCGCTGTACCAGACGGACGCCTGGGGGGCGGAGGGGCGGTGTGTGCGGTGGTGGGGCTGGGTGCGCCAGATCCGGTTGCGGCGGCGGCGCGACCTGCTGCCTGACGAGGCCGACCACCCGCGCGCCAACGCGCTCTACCTGTGCTTCGAACTGGGGCCGTTGCGGCCCCTGGCGCGGCCGGTGCCCAGTCGGCGGCTGCGGCGCGTGACCTTTATCGCCACCACCTGGGGCGTGCTGAGCCGCGCCGAAGATGTCGCCCAGCTATGGCCGACCGCGGAGCGGCGGCAGGCCCTGGCGCAGCGCTTGCAGCGTGAGTATCTCAGCGAGGGGTTTCTCACCGCCGAGAACGCCGAGGGCGCCGAGGGATACGAGGGATGAATGCGAGTCTCAGCGGCCTCGGCGTCCTCCCCGGTAAGCCCACCCGGTCTGTAAGGAGGAGCTATGCGTTGGGTCTGGCTCGTGTTGGGGTTGGGGTTGAGCCTGCTGCGGCCGCCGTCGGCGGCACGGGCGGGGGCGGAGGTGGGGGGCTGTCCGACGCTACCGCCGGACAATGCCTGGAATACGCCCGTCGTCGGGCTGCCGGTCCACCCCAACTCGACGGCCTACCTGACGTCCATGGGCCTGACGACGGGCCTGCACGCCGACTTTGGGGCCGGGCTGTGGGAAGGCGGGCCGATTGGCATCCCCTATACGCTCGTGCCCTCGGCCGCCCCGCTGCTCCCCGTCCAGTTTGTCGAGTTCGGCGCCCAGAGTGACCCTGGCCCGTACCGCGTTCCCCTCGACGCACCCATCGAGGGCGGGCCGAGCAGCACAGGCGACCGCCACGTACTCGCCGTAGACCGTGACAATTGTGTCCTGTACGAACTGTACCACGCCCAGCCCCAGCCCCAGTCCCAGCCGCCCCGCTGGCAGGCCGGCTCGGGCGCGGTCTATAACTTGCGCTCCAATGCGCTGCGGCCGGCGGGCTGGACCAGCGCCGACGCGGCGGGGCTGCCCATGCTGCCGGGCCTGGTGCGCTACGACGAGGTCGCCCAGGGCGTCATCCCCCATGCCCTGCGTTTCACCGTCAACCGCACCCAGCGCGCCTACGTCTGGCCTGCCCGCCACTACGCTTCGTCGGTGACCGACCCCAACGCCCCGCCCATGGGCCTGCGGGTGCGGCTGCGGGCGAGCTTCGACGTGCGCCCCTACGCCCCGCCAGTCCAGACCATCCTGCGGGCCATGCAGACCTACGGCATGCTGGTCGCCGACAACGGCTCGGACTGGTTCGTGTCGGGCGCGCCCGACGAGCGCTGGGACAATGACCTGCTAAGCACGCTGCGCACTGTCAAAGGGTCGGACTTTGAGGTGGTGGATACCAGCGGTATGGTCATTGACCCGCATTCGGGCCGCGCCCGGCCGCCGTGCGCCTGGCTTGACTTCAACCAGAACGGCCAGATTGACCAGGGCGACCTGCAACTGCTGGCCGCCCAGTGGCCGGCTCGCCCGGTCAGCCCGGCCCAGGCCCGCTACGACCTGGACGGCGACGGCGACATTGACGTGGCCGACCTCCAGCAGGCCAGCCTGCGCTGGGGGTTAACCTGCGTAGCTAGTGGGTAGCAGGCGTTGTTTGCTGTGAATCACCAAGGGCACCAAGGGCACCAAGACACAAAGGAGAGAATAATTTATTCTTTGTGTCTTTGTGCCTTCGTGTCCTTAGTGATTCTGTCAGACCTAACCGGCTCGCCTCTCTTATTGAGTAGGGGCGGTGATGCGGTCGGTCTTGAGATAGGGGCGCAGGACCTCGGGGATCACAATAGAGCCGTCGGCCTGCTGGCCGTTCTCGACAATGGCGATGACCGTGCGCGGCATGCCCAGGCCCGACCCGTTGAGGGTGTGGACGAACTCTGGGCGGGCGCGCGGCTCGCGGCGGAAGCGGATATTGGCGCGGCGGGCCTGGTAGTCCTCCACGTTGGAACACGAGCTGACCTCCAGCCACTCGCCCTGGCCGGGCGCCCAGACCTCCACATCGTAGGTCTTGGTGGCGGCGAAGCCCAGATCGCCTGTCGCCAGCAACTTAGTCCGGTACGCCAGGCCCAGGCGGCGGCACGTCTCCTCGGCGTCGGCGGTCAGCCGCTCCAGTTCATCGTAGCTCGTCTCCGGCGCGACGAACTTATACATCTCGACCTTGTCAAACTGGTGGCCGCGTTTGATGCCGCGCACGTCGCGCCCGGCCGCCATCTTCTCGCGGCGGAAGCAGGGCGTGTAGGCGCACCAGTGGATGGGTAGCTGGGCCAGGTCCAGAATCTCGCCGCTGGGGATATTGGTCAGCGGCACCTCGGCCGTCGGAACTAGCCAGAAGTCCTCCTCGGCGTCGTGGTACAGGTTGTCGCGGAACTTGGGCAACTGGCCGGCGCCCCACATACACGCCTCGCGCACCATAAACGGCGTGTACATCTCGGTGTAGCCCTGCTCGGCGTGTAGGTCCAGACACCACTGGATGACCGCCCGCTGGAGTCGCGCCCCCCACCCCTTCAGCACATAGAAGCGCGAGCCAGCCAGCTTGACACCTGCTTCGAAGTCAATCATCCCCAGCGCCACCATCAAGTCCCAGTGAGGCTGCGGCTGGAAGTCGAACGCTCTCGGCTCACCCACCTGGCGCACCACCACGTTGTGGCTCTCGTCGCCCAGCGGCACGTCGGGCGCGGGGACATTGGGTATCTCCAGCAGCAGGGCGTCACGCTCCCGTTCCACTGCCTCGACCGCCGGCTCCAGGGCCTTGATCTGGTCGCCCAGACCGCGCATCGTCTCAATGTGGGCCGGGCGCTGGTCGGCCGGCAGCTTGCCTGTCTCCCGCGACCCCCGGTTCAACTCCGCTTTGAGCGCCTCAATGTCCTGGAGCAGGGTCCGCCGCCGTTCGTCCAGGGCCAGGGTCCGGTCTACCCGGCCAGGGTCGTCCTCGCGCTTGCGCAGCGCGTCGCGCACCTCGTCGGGCCGTTCGCGTAACCGATTGATGTCGAGCATGAGTCCTCCTATGTCGGCACGAAGGACGGAGGACCGAGGACGGAGGCTTGCCGCCTTCTGCCTTCTGTCGTCCGTCAACAAAAAGGCGCAGTCCGTCCTAGCCAGGACGAGCCGCGCTCGTGGTGCCACCTGAGTTCGTCGGACGTGTCGCGCTGAGCGACCCTCCGACCTCTCGCGGCCCGCTAGCGGGGGCCAGCCGTCACCTCTTCGCCGGCCTGGGGGTCCAGACCGTTTGCGAGGGCCGCTCGGGAGGGGAACGCCAGGGGCCGACCGCCGCCTCACACCAACCGGCGGCTCGCTGGGGGTTCGGCTGACCCGCGTGTGTCTCCGTCACTGCGTTGAACTAATATGCCGCTAGTATATCACAGTCAAGCCCTGGCGTCAAAAGGCGGATGGACGACCGGCGGTCCGCCAAGGGGATGATGCTCCCCTACTTGAGGACCTCAATCTGCTGCGGGTCGCGCACGATGATCTCGGGCGCGCCCTGGTACTCCTCGACCTTGCCCGTCACGCGCACGGTGCGGCCGTCGAACATCAGCTCCGGCGGCTGCGGGAAGCGGGCCGCCTCGGCTGGGAAAATGACAATCTTGAGATCAGTCTGAAAATTGCGGCTGAAATTCAGGTAGGTCACGCGGCCGGTATTGCGCGTCGTCACAATCGTCCCCTCGGCGCGCACCGTCTGACCCAGGTACTGCCGCGCCTGGGTCCACGGGATAATGGGAAGCGGGGGAAGAGTAGGGAGGGGCTGGGCAGCCGCATGGGGCAGCGTCAGGCGAACCAGGGTGGGGTCGTGGTCGCTCAGACGCTCGGCGTACTCAGCGTTGAGGTGGATAAACTCAAACTGGGGAGCAGCCATGTGGGCCAGGGGGGCGCTGACCAGGATGTGGTCGAGGACCTGGCTGTTGCCCTCGAAGACATACGAGTACTGCTCGCCTTCGGGCAGGGTCTCGGCCAGGACTTGGAGGCCCGCCGCTTTGAGGGTCTGGAGGGGGGCCGAAAAGGGGAAGTCGTTCAGGTCGCCCAGCAGCAGGATATTGGCGTCGGCGTCGGCCGCCAGCAGGCGTTGGACAAACTGAGCGAGGACCTGGGCCTGCTGCACCCGCGCCGGCTCCGACGACAGGACGGGCGGTTGGAAGCGGCCCATGAGGGGATGGTCGCCGCCCTTAGAGATGAGGTGAGCCCCAATCACAAACAGGGTCTGACCGCCGACCTGGAACTCGCCCACCAACGGCTTGCGGCTGTTCTGGAAGGCCGGGTGCGTCGGTTCAAGGCGGCCGGGGCTGACCGTCAGGTGCAAGCCGCCCGGCCCGTTTTCCAGACCCACGGCGGTGGTGGACGTGCCGCCGTGGCGGTCTACAAAGGCCAGCCCCCGGTCGGTGCGGAACAGGAACCCGACGCGGATATTGCCGCCCGGCTCGCCGCCGTCCTGGTCATCCACAGGGTCAATCTGACGCACGGTGTAGGTCGGGCCGCCGGCGGCGCGGATGGCCTCGACCAGCCGGCTGTAGGTCCGACTCGCGTCTACGACGGTGTCGTTGAAAGGCCCGTTATTGTCCTGGATTTCCTCCACCGAGATGAGGTCGGGCGAGCGCAGGTTGCCCACGATAGCCGCGGCCAGCGCCTCGAAGCGTCCTACATCGGTGGGGTCCAGGTTCTCGACGTTGAAGCTGGCGACACTGAGCTGGTCGGGCGTCGGCGGCTGGGCCACGCCACGGGGCAGGTTGGCCGGGCTGACGGCCGGTTCCGAGGTCAACTGGATTTTGAAATTGCCAAACGAGTAGTCCAGCGGGCCGACCAGTGGGCCGGGCAGACGGTCGCCAACATTGACGACTGGCATCTTGCCCCCCTGCCCCAGCAGAAGCTCATCGTCCAGGAAGAGCCGCTCCGGGTTGTAGTCCGTCGGACGAACCACAATACCCCCGCGTCCCGTGCGCAGCCCGGCCCCTGCCCCCTCGTCGGCCAGGACGACGACCTCGCCGAAGCGGTTGCGC
>JAHCIP010000344.1 GCA_026129165.1 Anaerolineae bacterium | reverse complement strand
GCTGCTGGCAGGATCCGCTCATCATGAGCCGCTTACGGCGCGCGGCGGACGTGGATCGGGACAACCACGACGCCGGGCGCGACGGTGGGGCCGAGCAGGACCTGGCCGCTGGCCTCTTCGCCAGGCGCCAGCGACCGCTGGTAGCACACTTCGAGGTTGACCGGCGTGTTGGCCGTGATCGGGCCGTTGGGCACGCCTCGGACGGTCACGTCGTTACCCTGAACAATGTTCACGTCCAGGGTGAACGGAGCGGAGCCGCCGGGCACATCGAAGCCGTGGACCCAGACCTGGTACTGACCGTCGCGCGGCCGGCGGAGCAGAATACTCTCCTGGGCCGTCGAGGTAAACGAGCCAGCCAGAATCTCGCTCGTCGAGAACGTGCCGTCGTTGTTGGCGTCGTAGACCAGGAACAGGTCGAGGTCGGGGCCGCTGCCCCCATCCAACGCCAGCGACAGGGTCGCCGCGTGATTGACGGTAAAGGTACGCTTGAAACTCGAAGTGCTTTCGTCGTTGGGGTCGTCCTGACGCGCCGTCCCCGCGATGTGTTCAGGCTTGCCCAGCCCAAAGGCTTCCGCCGTCACGCCTGGCAGGTCGAGGTTGCTTTGGAAGGCCAGCGGCACGCACCCGCTGACCACGTCGCCCGAGGTCACGGTGCCGGTAATGCTGAGAGACGAGGGACTGATGGTCATCGCGCCGACCGTCGTCGTAAACGGCAGCGAGGCGGGCAGACCCGGATGCAGCACGTTATGGAGCAGAACGGCGTGCAAGCCTTCCCGCGCTGACCCGGCGATCCACTCGTCGGGCTGGCCGGTCGCCGTCTGGAAGCGCCAGCGGCCGGCGCTGGTGTTCTGGTTCACGCTGGCGCCGATCACGTCGAGGGTATATGGCCCGTAGAAGTCTGGCTGGGCCAGGTTCGGGTTGGGTGGGTCGTTGTCGGGATGATTCGGGTCGCTGAACGGGTCGGACGTCGGGCCGAGCAGCAGCGTATCAATGTCACTGGTCGTGCCCTGGCCCGGCCATACATTGCGCACGATCCAGCTTGTCCCGGCCGGTGGGGCCTGCGTCGCGTCCAGGAAGAAGAAGCGCCAGTCACCCGACTCCGGGCGCCAGTTCCAGACAAAATAGCCCGCCATGGCGCCGTTGTTATATGCGGCGCCCGGGTCGTCGGCCGATGGACCGCCGAGTGTCGCGGCCGACTGGAAGTCGTAGCGTGCGGCGACATTGGCGATAACGGGAATGCGCGCCTGGCGGTCCGGGTAGCCAGCGACAGTTGCGGCGTTCCCCTGCGTCTTGGCCGCCACGCCGCGCTGGAAAGCGGCCGAGATGTGAGGCAGGAACAGGGTGTACGGCGCGCGCCCGCTGTAGGTGGCATAGAGCGCACCCTCATAGGCCCCTGGGGCCGCGTTGGCGGGGATGCTCATCGTCGCCGTCGCTGTCGCTGCTCCGTGCGCTTCAATGGTCAGGTTGGGCTGGCTAAACCGGACCCACGGCCAGTCCTCGTAGCGGAAGAAGTCTACCCGAATCTGCATCTGCGTCCGAGGAACCGTACTCGTCCGTGTGTTATGCTGCAAGCCGATAAACAGGCCATCGTGCATGCGCTCGCGGGGGGAATGCATCTGCACGCGCAACGTATTGTTCACCGAGTTGTTGTACATCACGCGGACGTATTCCCAGCGCTGGATTTCAGACCGACTCCAATCCAGGTCGGGGAAAGCGTCAATATTGCTGCTGCGTGTCGGCGTGGCGTTGGCGTGGTCCACCACCCCATCGCCGTCGCGGTCTTCCCACAACTTGCCGTCGCCGTTGATGTCCGTCCAATCGTACAGCAGTAGCCGCCACACCTGGTCTTCCGTGTAGTTGCGGTTCGGGTCCAACTGGGCCAGGGAGAAGTTAGCCGATACCATCATCAGGTCGGTCCCCGGGGGGATGTCGCCGACCGGGATGAGGTAGTCGGGCGCGTTGAAGTTGTACACGCTTTCCGAAGAGGTGGAGGCGCTGAAGAAGGGGATGATGCGGCTGTCAAAGCGGCGCAGCGTCTTGGCGGCGAGCTTGACCTCGACCGCGTGGTCGGTAGGGTTGGTCAGGCTGAAGGACTGAGTGTCGGTCAGACCCGGATAGATGATGTTGGCGAAGCCGGGGTACTCCCGCCCTCGATAGTCACCCACCCGCCACTCATCCGGCATGGCCATGAGCCCCTGGCGGCCGGCGGCGATGTCGGTGGCGTAGTCGGCGTTGACCGAACCCGCGCCCTCAGTCATGACATCGGAGCCAGTCGGTACCGCGCCCGACTTGAGGATGGCACGCGCCTCGGCATAGGTGGGCCAGCGGCCGTGCGTGGCCTTAAACGCCTGGTAGACCAGGGCCAAGTTGCCGGCCGCGACCGGCGTCGAGCGGCTCGTGCCGCCCCAGGTTTCCCAGGCGGTCGCGCCGTCGCCGATACTGTTGAGTTGAGCCGCGCCCGCGCCTCGGTCGCCGTTGGCGACCACATCCACCCCGACCTGGCCGCGCGCCGTCGGCCCTCGGTTGGAGAAGGTGGTCGTATCGCCGTACTGGATTTGCGTGGTGCGCGTAATCGAGTCCCAGCCCGTCGTGCCGTACATCGTAGACGCGCCGACCGCAATGCCGACTTCGGGGCCGTTGGGCGTGTCGGTGCCGTAACCCGGCCCGCCGTTGCCCGTCGAGTCGATGTAGGCCACGCTGGGGTTCAACTCGCGTACGTAGCGGTCAATCCAGCGACTGCGGTAGTCCCAGCCGTCGTTGTCCACGTCCGAGGTGCCGTAGCTGTTGCTGAGAATCTGGATGTCGTCGTTGGTGCCAGCGTGGCCGTCGTAGCCCAGCAGCCCCAGGTAGTACGCATCAACGGTGGACACGTCGAAATTGGCGTAGGCGTTACCAATCGGTACGAGACCGGCCAGTGGGGCCGCCCCCAGATCCGCGCTGAGAGGCTGATCGCGGCCGGTCAGGTCGGAGAAGCGGGGCACAAGACCTGTCGTGCGGCCCTGGCCAACCACCGCCGAACTGCACAATGTACCGTGGAAGCCAACCTCAGGGTCGAAGTCGCCCATGAACGCGACTAGGGAGGCATTGCCAGGGGGCGGGGCCGCCCGCTCTAGGAAGATATTGGTGATGCCAGGGATGCGAGCTGTTCCGTCGGCGATAAAATAGACCATACCGCCGGATAGGTCGGCCAGGCCGTCGTTGTCCACGTCGCGGTACGACGCAGGCGACTCGCGAGTTACCGGCTTCTCATCGGTGAAATCGTGGTCGCCGTCCAGGTCGACATAGACGGTATCGTAGACGCCGGAGGTGTGTTCGTCCACCAGCAGGACGGCAGCGTGCTCGCCATAGGTCTCGGACAGCACGCGGTCGGGGTGATTACCGAGGTGATAGACGCCGCTCTTGCTGCGGTCGGGCAGGATATACTCATGCTCCGTACCCGGCTCCTTACCGCCCCGTCCAGGTGAATCAGCGAACGGCGTAAACTTCACGCGCACAACGCCGGCCTGCTGGTCGCCAGTGTTGCGATACGACGCCGGCGTGGCGCGGGTATCCACGTACCAGGCATTGCCGTGGGCCAGAAACTCCGAGCCGAAGTTCTGGTCGTAGACATAGAGCAGCATCGAGTAGGGGTCGAAGGCCATCGGCCAGCCGTAGTAGGGCGACTGCGGGTCGCTGACCCGAACCCACGTGCCAATCAGGTCGGGGTGGCCCATGTCAGCGCCGCTGTCGATGACGGCGACCTTGACGCCTTGCCCCTGGTAGCCCTTGGTCCAGGCGTTCTGCGTACTGTGCCCAACCCGAACGTCATACCAGTCTTCGGCCTGGAACCCCTGCGCCACCTCCTGGGTGGCGCTCCAGCCCTGGTCCATGGCTCGGAGGGCCTTAATGCGCTCGCGCCGCTCGGTCACGGAGGCGACTGGCCGCCGATCGGGGTCAATGTTGGGCGCGGCCGATGCCATCGCGTTGTCCAGGATTTCCACTCGCTGCACGCCGGGCAGCGACGCCAGCTTGATCAACAGGTTAGCGCGCACCTCGGCCAGGTAAATCTGCTCGCCCAGCGCGCGGCTGCCGGCCAGGAGGGCGCGGCTCGCCACCCGCGACAGGTCCATCGCGCGGCCAGCCTCCACGCGGACGAAAACCGTCTGGGCACCGCCGGCGCGGGCCACCGCCTGGGTGGCCACCGACATGCGCTTGAGCGCGAGGCTGGAGTTGGTCTGGGCGGAAAGTTCAGGGTCGGGGCCCCGGTCCTGAGAGGGTTGCTGCGCGGCGACGGGGGACAAGGGGGTTAACCAGATGAAGCAGGTACTGGCAATGGCGAACATGGCCAGACACGACAGCAGGAGACGTCGCGTCTTGTGTCTCACAGGGGACCTCCTCGATTCACTGTGGGGTGAACTGTTAAGGCGGCGACAGGGGTGGCTCGCCGGGGAGCCGAATACGGGTGGGGATTGTAGCACAGGCCACCGCCAGGTGCAATTGTGGGGGTACTGAACCGTCCATCCTCCCCTATCCGTGCCCTACCCTGACGAACCACCCTCCGACAGGCGTTGCGCCAGGCTGGCGCGGGAGGCGCGGCCGTAGCCATAGAAGGCGATCGCCAGGAGGGCGGCGAGGGCGCTGTAGAGATACCAGGGTCCATTGGGCAGGCCCGCCAGCCGCGCCTGATCGAACAGCCAGCCGCCCAGCGCATTGCCGATGCCGCCGCCAAGAGCGATGCCAAACGAGCTAAAGCCAAAGTAGCTGCCGAGCGCCTCCGGCCGGGCAAGGTCGCTAGTGATGGCGGACAACGTCGGCTGGACCAGCAGGTCGCCCAGCGCGTAGAGGATCACGGGCAGCGCGAGGACGGCCACGAACAGCCCCGGCTGGGCCACATTCGCCACGCCTGTGCCCAGCGAGAACAGCGCCAGCCCCACCGTCATCACGCCGCAGCCCCCCATGATGATGGGCAGCGAGGCGGCCCGCCGCCCCACCCAGGCGATGATAGGGTACTGGGCGACCAGGGCGAACGCGGAGTTGATAGCGAGCAGCGAGCCGACGGCGTTATCGCTGCCGCTGAGATAGCTGACGTAGAGGGGCAGCGTCAGGAAAATTTGCGAGAAGATAAACCAGTAGCCCGCCGTCAGGGCGGTGAAGACGACAAAGGGTTTATCCGCCCACACCAGGCGGAACATGGCGGGGATGACCTGCACCGCCTCCGCCCATCCCCCTCGCCTCTGGCTCGCCGCCTCCCCGTCCGCCTCTTTGGGCATCGCGCGGGTGGCGGGCAGAAAGAGGACGGTCGCCGTGAAGGCTACGACGTAGCAGGCCGCCGAGACCAGGCTGAGGGTGGCGAAACCAATGGGCAGCAGCGCCACGGCGATGAGCGGCCCGAGCATGGTTCCGATGCGCCCAACGGTACTCACCAGAGAGAAGGCGATGGCGCGCTCGCGGGGCGGCACAAACGAGGCCAGGGCGGCCTTGTGCGTCGCCTCGAACAGCGCGCCGCCCAACGCAGCCACGACCGCCGCCAGCAAAAGGCTGGTGAAATCATGGGTGAAAGCGAACAGGGTAAAGCCGATGGTGCGGATGAAGATGCCCGCCGCAAGGATCGGCTTGTAGCCCACCGAGTCGGCTACTATGCCGCCAAACATGGTCAGCCCTTGCTGGACGACGATGCGGGTCGCCAGCACCAGGCCCACTGCCGCCGCCGTGAGGCCGAGTTCCCGCGTGCCATAGAGCGACACAAAGGGGATGAGCATAAAGAAGCCGGCGTACATCAGAACCGCGTTGACCAGGATGACGGCGACGCCGGCGCGGCGTGTCACCTCCCAAGCGCTTGCAAACATAGCCCTCTACATCCCCTACCTGGCTACTATGAGTGGGGCAGGCTCGAAAGCCTGCCCGCGCAGACTTTCCAGTCTGCGCCACCTCTACAATCCTAGCCGCGCCAGGTAGATATCGGCCGCCTCGGCCAGCGTCATCTGGTCCGCGTCTACCAGGGCGCGGTGGGCCAGGTAGGCCGGAATCAGATGA
>JAHCIP010000343.1 GCA_026129165.1 Anaerolineae bacterium | reverse complement strand
AGTTCAAGGTTCACGGCGCGGAGTACACCTCGTTTGTGACAGGGATTCGCTTCGTCGGGCCGGGGCGGGGACGTTCGGACGCGGCGGCGCGCGCCACCGAGAAGAGGCTGACCGCTGGTGACTCCGTCACATTCGACTTTGGCTGTGTCTACCAGGGCTACTGCTCCGACTTTGGCCGTTCGGCCTTTGTGGGCGAGCCGCCCGCCGAGTACGTCAAGGTGCATGAGACCGTCCTGGCCTCGCAGCGCGCCGCTATGGAGGCGATGCGTGCAGGCCGCATCACGGCCGCCGAGGCCAACCCCATCGCGCGGCGGGTCATCGAGGACGCTGGCTACGGTCCCAACTTTACCCACCGCCTGGGGCACGGCATCGGCGTGACGGTCCACGAGCCGCCGTGGCTGGACGTGGTAGACCAGACGGTGCTCCAGGCGGGCATGACGTTTACCGTCGAGCCGAGCATCCGCGTGCCCGACCGGTTTGGCAACCGCGTCGAGGATGTGGTGCTGGTGACGCCGGGCGGCGGGGAGTCGCTGTATCGGGCGGACCATCGGTTGTATCTGGTCGAGGCGTGAGGGAACTTTATGGCAGACTATCAAAAGCGGGTCGAGCGGATGCGCGCCGCGATGCGTGAGTGGGGCGCGGACCTGATGTTCCTCAACTACGGCCCCGACATGACCTACCTGGGCGGCCCGCAGGCCCCGCTGTACTATCCCATCCTCAAGGGCAAGGGCGACTGGATCACTGGCCTGCTGCTGGGCCTCGAACACGATCCGGTGCTGATCTTCCAGCGCAGCTTCGCCATCCAGGTCGAGACCCAGACGTGGATCCGCGACATTCGCGTCCTGCCCGATGGCGAGGATCCCGACGCCTACCTGGCCCGCATCCTGGCCGAGTTCCAGCCCGACGGCAAGACGATGGTCGTGAGCAAGATGCTGTGGGGACAGACGCTCCTGGCGCTCCAAGCCGGCGCGCCGAACACGCGGTTCATCCCCGCTACCAACACGATGATGGATCGGGTGCGCCGCATCAAGGATGCCGACGAGATTGCTCTGCTGCAGCGGGCCGCCGAGATTACCGACCAGGCGCTCGGCGCGACCATCGCCCAGATGAGAATCGGCATGACCGAGTGGGACGTAGCGACCGAGGTGGACTACCAGATCAAGCGGCACGGCGGCGATGGCCCCTCGTTCTATCCGGGCATCATCTGCGTCGGCAATGGCAGCGATCCTCAGCGCCACATCATGACCCGCAACACGGATATGGTTCTGGAGTCCGGCACGACCGTCGCCTTCGACTTCGGCGTGCTCTACCAGGGCTACTGCTCCGACTTTGGCCGTTCGGTGTTCATGGGCGAGCCGCGCCAGGTCGCGCTGGACGCCTACCGCAGCATCACTACCCACGCCCAGGGGGTATGGGACATCATGGCCGATGGCCGCGTCACCCCTGCCCAGATCGCGGACTGGTTCCGCGACCAGGTGGCCGCCGACGGCTTTGGGCCGCATTACTACTATCTGGGCCTGGGCCACGCCATCGGCCTGGAAGTCCACGAGAACCCCTGGCTGCGGCCCGGCTGGGATGACCCCATCGAGGCCGGCATGTGCTTCACCATCGAGCCGAAAATCTGGCAGCCTGGCGTGTTCTATGTGCGCAGTGAAGATGTGGTGGTGGTGGGCGAAGAGCGGGGGACACCGCTGACGCGCTTCCACTACGAACCAACTGTCATAGGATAACTGTATGGCCTCTTCCACCCTGAACCCGGCTCACCCTCTGGCCCGCGAGGCGCCCGCGCGACGCCCGCAGAGCCAGTGGGTGATGGTTTTTCGTCAATTGCGCCGCAACCGAGGCGCGCTGGTCGGGCTGGCGATTATCATCTTTATGGTGATTGTCGCTTTCGCCGCGCCCCTCATCGCGCCCTATGACCCGTTGGAGCAGGTCGTCGCCGACGCCCTCAAGCCGCCGTCGCCCGAACACTTATTTGGGACGGACGACGTGGGCCGCGACATGCTCAGCCGCATCATCTACGGCGGGCAGATCACCCTCCGCGTCGGCCTGATCTCCGTGACCATCGCCGGGACCATTGGCACGCTGTTGGGGATCATTGCAGGCTTCTACGGCGGCTGGCTTGACACGCTCATCATGCGCCTCATTGACATTCTGCTGGCCTTTCCGGGCCTGCTGCTGGCCCTGACGATTATCGCCATCCTGGGGCCGGGGCTGTTCAACGTCATGATCGCCGTGGGTATCGGCGGCATCCCGTCGTACACCCGCGTGGCGCGCGGCACGACCCTCACGGTCCGCGAGCGCGACTATGTGATGAGCGGGCGGGTGACGGGCTGCAGCGACCTGCGCATCATGTTCCGCTATATCCTGCCCAATGTCCTGCCGCCCCTCATCGTCCTGGCGACGGTCGGGGTGGCCGGCGCTATTCTGACGGCGGCCGGTCTCAGTTTCCTGGGTCTAGGCGCCCAGCCCCCGACGCCCGAGTGGGGCTCGATGCTGACCAATGGCCGTACCTATCTGCGCCAGGCGTGGTGGTTCACCATGTTCCCTGGCCTGGCGGTGATGGTCACGGTGCTGGCGATCAACATGTTCGGCGACGGTCTACGCGACGCCCTGGACCCGAAGCTAAGGCGGTAAAGGGGCGCGCGTTGGTGTAGGGGCAGGGTCTCCCTGTCCTGGGCGCGGTCCTCGCGTCCCTAGCCCTGGTCAGTTCACATAAGGAGGGAGAATACCATGCGGAAACGTGGAACTTATCTCGGTCTCTTGATGGCCCTACTCATCGTGTGGGTGGCGGGGTGTTCATCAGCGCCCGCGCCGACCGCGCAACAGCAACCGGCGCAACAGCAGCCCGCCCAACAGGCGCCGGCGCAGAAGCCCGCTGAGCAGAAGCCAGCCGAGCAGAAGCCGGCGGCCCCGGCCGCGCAGCCGACGCAGGCCCCGGCCCAACAGCCCGCCGCGCCGGCCGCCGGGCAGCCCGTCAAAGGCGGCACCTTGACCGTGTCGCACGGCCAGAACGTGGCCGATACCCTGAACCAGCACATTAGCATCAACACGACATCGCGCATGGTCGCGGCGCACGTGTTGGACCGCCTGGTGGCGGTGGACCCCAAGACGGGCGACATCAAGCCCTGGCTGGCCGAGTCGTGGGAAGTCTCTCCCGATGGCAAGGTCTACACGTTCAAGCTGCGCAAGGACGTCAAGTTCCACGACGGCACGCCGTTTAACGCCCAGGCCGTCAAGTACAACTTCGACTATATCGTAAAGCCGGACACCAAGCGGGCCTTCGCCTGGCAGGCGGTCGGCGCGGAGAAGTACGACAAGACCGAGGTCGTGGACGACTCGACCGTCAAGGTGACGTTCAAGTCGGCTAATCCGTCCTTCCTGGTCATGCTCAGCGACGGCGGCATGGGCATCGACTCGCCCACGGCGATGGAGAAGGCGGGCGCGGACTACGGCGTCAAGACATTGGTGGGCAGCGGCCCGTTCAAGTTCAAGGAGTGGGTCAAGGACCAGCGCGTCGTCCTGGTGCGTAACGACGATTACAAGTGGCCGTCGCCCATCGCCAAGAACAAGGGCGTGGCGTATCTGGATGAACTGGTCTACCGCGAGGTGCCTGACGCGGCGACCCGCCTGGCGGCGCTGGAAGCCAACGAGATTCAACTGGTGACAATGACCGAGCCGCAGGTGGCCCAGATCAAGGGCAACAAGGACCTGCAAGTCCTCACCACGCCCAAGGCCGGCACCAGCCGTATGTACCTGATGAACACGGCCAAGGGGCCGACAGCCGACCTCAAGGTGCGCCAGGCGATGAACTATGCCATTGATAAGAAGGCGCTGCTCCAACTGCCCGCGTGGTCGAATATCGGCAACCCCGGCCTCGCGCCGCTGCCCGCCAACATGGTGCCTGGCGGCGACCTGAGCAAGCTCAAGGAAGTAGACTATGCCTACGACCCTGAGAAGGCTAAGGCGCTGCTCGAAGAGGCCGGCTGGAAAGTCGGGGCCGATGGCATCCGCGAGAAGAACGGTGAGAAGCTTGTCCTCGACATGGTGACGACCTCCACCACCACCTCCCAGGTCGAGCCGGTGGACCAGATGCTGCGCAAGGTCGGCGCCAAGCTCAACATCCGCACCGGCGACTTCAACTTCTGGATCGGCACGACCCAGAAGGGCGACTTCAACATCACGCTGATGAGCGACTCGGGCTACAACGGCCCGGCCCTGGTCAACCAGTTCTTCCGCACGGGCCAGGCGTACAACTGGTACGGCTACAGCAACAAAGACGTGGACGACATGCTGGACAAGGCCATGAACGCCACGAACCAGAAGGACGTCTGGGACAATATCATGAAGGCGCAGACCCAGGTGGTCAAGGACGCGGTGGGCGTCATGGGCTGGGAGCAGCTCTACGTCTACGGCGCGAGCGCCAAGGTCAAGGACGTCTGGTTCAACGAAGTCGGCTTCCCGTACTTCTTTGATACGTGGATTGCCAAGTAATGCGTAGTGCGTAGTGCGTAATGCGTAATGCGTAATGCGTGATGCGTAATGCGTGATGCGTGATACGTGGAACACAACGTATTACGCATCACGTATCACGGAGAAACCATGACTCGCTATATCCTTAACCGCCTCGCGCTGACCTTGCCCGTCATCCTGGGCGTGTCCATCCTGGTGTTTTCCATGCTCCACCTGGTGCCCGGCGACCCCGTCACGGCCATGTTCATCGAGTCGGGCGGGGCGAGCAAGGAGCAGATCGAGCAGGTGCGCCATTTGCTGGGCCTGGACCAGCCGCTGCCCGTCCAGTACTGGAACTGGCTGGTCAAGGTCACGCAAGGTAACCTGGGCGAGTCGATTATCACCAAGCAATCGGTCGCTGAACTCATCGTCCAGAACTTCCCCAGCACCATCCAGTTGACCGTGGCGGGCCTGGGGCTGGCCGTGCTACTGGGTATCCTGCTGGGCATCATCGCTGCCATCAAGCACAACTCCTGGATTGACAACGTTACCATGGTCATCGGAACGCTGGGTGTCTCGATGCCGAGCTTCTGGCTGGGCTTGCTGCTCATCTACACGTTCGGTATCCAGTTGCGTTGGGTTCCGATTACGGCAGGCAGCGACTTGCGCCGCCTGGCTCTGCCCGCCATCGCGCTGGGTTTCTCGGCGGCGGCGATTATCGCGCGGCTGGTGCGGTCGAGTTTGCTGGAAGTCTTGCAGGAGGACTACATCCGCACGGCGAAGGCTAAAGGGGTACGCTATCCCATCGTGGTCGTGCGCCACGCGCTACGCAACTCGCTCATCCCCGTCGTCACCGTCGTCGGCCTCCAGTTTGGCGGCTTGCTCAGCGGCGCGGTCATCATCGAGTCGGTCTTCGCGCGGCAGGGCATCGGCCGCCTGCTCGTCGGGGCACTCCAGGCGCGGGACTTTCCCCTGGCGCAGGGCTGCGTGCTGTTTGTGGCCCTGGTGTATGTGTTTGTCAATCTCGTGGTGGATCTGCTCTACGCTTTTATTGATCCACGAATACGGTATGAATAGGAACAGCCCATGCCTGCCACGGTTACTCCACCTCTCACCCGCGAGTCCCTCGGCATCCCCGCCGAGCGCGAGCGCTACATCCTGCGCAAGCGCATCATCCAGGCCAAACTCAACGGGACACTCTTGCCCGCCATGCGCGCCCACGGCATTGACCTGTGGTTGCTGCTGTGCCGCGAGTTCAACGAGGATCCGTTCCTGCAGGAGATTGGCGGCGGCTGGCCGGGGGTCCGCAACGCCTACCTCTTCTATGACACCGGCGGGGATGTGCCGGAGAAAGTCTTTATCGGCTCGCATGAGCAGCGCGAGGACCTGTTCGATGACGTCTACGATGTGGTCAAGTACTACGGCTATAGCCAGGAAGGGTTAGCGCCCCACCTGCGCGAGGCTGTCCACAGCCGTAACCCGAAGCGTATTGGCATCAACACCTCGCCCACGCTGCCCATGGCCGACGGCCTGACCGCGACGCTCAAGCAATACCTGGTAGACGCCATCGGCCCCGACT
>JAHCIP010000342.1 GCA_026129165.1 Anaerolineae bacterium | reverse complement strand
GCCTTACCCACCCTCTCCCGCGAGCTATTCGTCACCCAGACCCTTCCCCCCGAAGTTCTCAAAGCCCTACGCCAACACTTCGGCCTCGGTCCCCACGAAGTCGCCGTCCTCGTCCCCCTCCTCGTCAACATCGCCCGCCTCGAACCCGCCGACCGTGACCGCTTCTTCGCCACCATCACCGCCCTGCTGGACTTAGTCATCTCTCAACGCGACAAGCCGCCACGTGACCAACCGCCCGACCACCCCTATTCTTGAGTTTTGTGCAACCAAAAGAGGACTGCCCCGCATGGGCTGGGAAACACGTCAGGGACACCAGTACTACTATCGCGCCCGCAAAGTCAACGGTCGCGTCATCCGCGACTACCTCGGCGCGGGTCCCGCCGCGCAACTCGCCGCCGACCAGGACGCCGAGGCCCACCAGCGCCGCCAGGCCCAACGCCAGGCCGACCACGAGGAACGCCAGCGCCTCGACGCCCTCGCCACCAGTATCGCCGAGCTTGACCACGCCATCGAAGACCTCGTCCACGCCACCCTCATCCTCGCTGGCTATCACCGCCACCACCGTGGCGCATGGAGAAAACGCCGTGAGCAACCCCCAACCCACCACGAGCCTCACCCAACCGGAACCACCCTTCGCCACCCTCCTCCACCAGGCCGCCGAGGGCGATAAGCAAGCCATGCAGGAACTGCGCCCCCTCCTCGCCCAGGACACCCGCCTCTATAAAGTCTACACGGACCTCGTCGCCAACGCCGAAGCCTCCCTCATCAAGGCCGTAGCCGGCCAGAACCTCGTCCTCACCGAAGCCCTCGAGCGCCGGCAGGCGGCCTATCGCGCCGAAATCATCGGCCCCAACCCCACCCCCCTGGAGCGTCTGCTAGTGGACCGCATCGCCACCCTCTGGCTCCAGCTCCACTACTACGAGACCGTCTACACCCACAACCAGGCCGACCTCTCCATCCGCCAGGCCGAGTACCATCTCCGTCGTATAGACGGCGCCAATCGTCGCTACCTCGCCGCCATCAAGAGCCTGGCCCAGGTTCGTCGCCTCCTCCTGCCCCCCGTCCAGGTCAACATCGCCGCCCAGGGCGGCCAGCAAATCAACGTCGCCGGCGACGTCACGACCGCCGGCCCCCCTCTTGGCAGAGCCGGCCTTGACCCAGGCTCAGACCCGTGATATAAACACCCGCCTAACCCTACGCCTCCCCTTGGAGCAGCCCATGAGAATTACCAACCTCAACCTCCGCCTGCTGACCGGCTCCCTGCCCGTCGAGAGTGAGTTCTGGGAGGAACGCTTACGGCGACCCATTGACATCTACCCGGAGCATCGCTTCCAACTGGCCCAGCCCCCGACGACCGTAACTCCCCAGGGCCACCGCTACGCCCTCCAGCAGGTCTTCGTCGAGATTGAAACCGACGAGGGTGTGACCGGGCTGGGCGGCCCCGTCGCCACGAACGTCGCCTTCGCCATCGAGCAGTTTCGCTGGCTGCTCGTCGGCGCCGACCCCATCGCCACCGAACGGCTGTGGGACTTGATGTACCGCCACGCCATCCACGGCCGCAAGGGCGTCGAGATGATCGCCATCAGCGTCCTGGACTGCGCCCTGTGGGACCTGCGCGGCAAGGCCGTCGGCCTGCCCGTCCACCGCCTGCTCGGCGGCCCGGTCCAGACCAGCTTCCCGGCCTACGCCAGCATGTTGGGCTACTCGCTGGAGCCGGACCGAGTGAGGGAGCGCGGGCGGTGGCTGGTGGAGCAGGGGTTCAAGGCGACCAAGTGGTTCCCGCGCGACGGGCCGACGGACGGACGGCCTGGCATGGACCGCGTCGTAGGCCTGGCGCAGACCCTGCGCGAGGCGGTTGGTCCCGATGTGGAGATCATGTTTGACGCCTGGAGTAGCTGGGATGTCCCCTACACCGTGACCATCTCGGAGCGGCTGGCCGAGGTCGGCCTCAAGTGGATCGAGGAGCCGGTCCTGGCCGACAAGATTGAGGCGTGCGCCGAGATTCGCCGCCGCTCCCATGTCCCCATTGCCACCGGCGAGCACGAGTACACCCGCTGGGGGCTGAAGCAGTTGATGGACGCCGGCGCGTCCGACTATCTCCAGCCCGACACGTATTGGGCCGGCGGTATCTCCGAGATGCTCAAGATCGCCGCGCTGACCTCGACCTATGACCTGGTCCTCATCCCCCACGGCCACTCGGTCCCGGCCAACGCCCAGTTGACCGCCGCCCTCCCGCCGGTCCTCGCGCCCATGATCGAGTACCTGGTCAAGTGGAACAGCATCAACCAGTACTTCTTCAAGACACCCCTGGAGCCGGTGGGTGGCCTGATTACTGTGCCAACGCAGCCGGGCATGGGCATGGAATTGGACGAGGCCAAGATCGAGAGCGAGCAAGAGTTGCGCTGGTCATAGCAACCGGTTAGGACAGCGGGGCGAACAGGTCCACGCTAAGGCCATCAGGGTCAGCGACGACGGCGTAACGTTGGCCCCAGAAGGCGTTCCATGGCTCGCGCCGGCCCTCGTAGCCCGCCGCGACCAGCCGCTGATAGACCTGGTCCACTTCGGCGGGGCTGTCGCACAGAAAGGCCAGGCCGATGCGCTGGCCGCGTGGCTCCTCCCAGTCGGGGTAGATACCCTTGATCATCTCCTCCTTGTTCCAGGAGATGCGGTAGCCGTTAGGCGTGATGACCTCGGCGTAGGGGTCGCTGTCGGGTACATCCGGGATGTCCAGCCCCAGCAGGCGATAGAACGTGAGCGAGGCTTGCAGGTCGCGGACGGTCAGGCCAACCATGTCGGGTCGAATGGGCATAGATACCTCCTATGGGGTGAACTCAATTCTCAACCCAGTCTACCACATAAACGGTGACATCTGTCTGTCACCGTTCGGCGTATTGGGCGATAAGTTGCTGGCCTAGTCGCAGGAGACGATGGCAGAGTTCCGGCGGGGCGTGGACCTCGACCTCGCTCCCGAAGCGGGCGAAGAGGCGGGCGAAGTAGTCCATCTCGCTCGGCGGGCAGCGCAGGGAGAGATAGCCGGAGCCGTCAGGTTGACGCCGTATCTGGGTGCCAACGTCCGGCTCGCTCTCCAGCCAGGCCACGCCGAGCAGGGTGAGCGACACCCTGATTTCGGGGTGCGAGAGGTCATCATAGGGCCGCGTCTCGACCTCGGCAGGAGTGAAGTCTGAGTCTGGCGCCTCGACCGCCTGGACACGGTCCACGCGATAGGTACGTACCGCGCCGTGTTCATGGGCGAAGGCTTCCAGATACCACAGCCCGTGCTGGGAATAGACCCGGCGCGGCAGGAGGTGTTGGACTGAGACGCGGCTGGCCGACTGATAGGTAACGCGCAGCCAGGCTGCGGTCCGCGCCGCTTCGATGAGAGGTTCCAGGAAGGGGGCCGGCTGGTCCCGTTCCGGAACGTGTAGGTGGACGGCGGCCAGCAAGGCTTCGACCTGGGGCCACGGGCCGTCGGGCAGCACAGTGCGCACCTTCGCCAGGAGAGATGAGAGGTCGGCGCTAAAGGGCGCGTCGGACAGGCGCGTGACGGAACTCAGGGCGAGCAGGAGCAGGAAGGCTTCGTGGGCGGTGAGGGGGAGGGGCGTCAGGCGGTAGTCGTCGGGGAGGGCGTAGCCGCCGCCCACGCCTTCGCGGGCGATGACGGGCACGCCCATCTCACACAGCGCCTGCACGTCGCGCAGGATGGTGCGCCGCGAGACTTCAAAGTGGTCGGCGATGTCCTGGGAGGTACGGGGCCGCTCCTGGAGCAAGAGCAGAATGCCCGTCAGCCGCTCAATTCGGTTCATAATGAGAGTCGAGACGTATCGGCAATAACCACTATTTCACCCATCCCAATCTGCGGCGCATCTCATCCGGCGCGATACCGCCTTAGCTGAGTTGCTCGGCAAGCCCGACAATGATGCCCTCAGGCCCTCGGATGTAGCAGAGCCGATACGTGTCCTCGTACTGCACCACTCCGCCCACCAGCTCAGCGCCCAGGGCGCGCAAGCGCGCCACGACAGCGTCCATGTCGTCGACGGCGAACATGATGCGACGTATGCCCAGCGTGTTCACCGGCGCGTCCACAGGCCCCAACCTGATCGCGTTAGGCGTGTGGAACTTGTCCAGCTCGATGCGACCGTGACCATCGGGCGTCCGCATCAGCGTGAGGGTGGCTCGGACATCCTTGAGTCCGATCAGGCTGTCGACCGAAGACCCTTCGACGGATGTCTCACCCTCCAGTTCCATACCCAGCGCGAAAAAGAACGCCTTCGCCGCCTCAAGGTCGTCGACCACGATGAGGACGTTGTCCATCCGTTTAAGCGTCATATCCTTTCCTCGCTTCACTGCTGACATCACTCGTTGGCGTAAAGTCGTCGCGCAGGACCGAGCCAAAGAGCGACAGCTTACGGATGTGGTATTTCCGGCAGAAGTCAGTGATAGAGTGGAAGACACCAAAAGAATAAAGATCAAGCTCAGGGCCGACATATTGTATCTCAAATCGTTCCTCGTCAGGAATGGGCTAAAAATCCATAGGTGTCTCTTCGTCATAAGCGCGAGAGTGGAAACAAAACGGTGAGCATCTGATACGCCAAGATGCTCACCCTGTCAAGCAGCCTTTCTACCCCTGTCAAAGTCGTAGGCTTAGGCTTAAGAACACGCTGTCAGCGGATTGAAGGAGCGATTGAACGGATTAAGCGCCTTCGTAATGACATAATCCGTTAACAGTGCGTTGCCCTCACCTAGACCTCGGATTTTGACACCGCCCTGCCTACCCCTGCCCATTCTCCTCCTCATCCCGCGCCTTGCCCTGGCTGCCGCGCAGGAGGGCTGCGCCGACGGCAAGGGCCGCCGCGCCCGCGCCCGCCGCCACCGCGAAGCGCCGCCAGTAGCCGTCGTCCTCCGGCTCGCCGGGGACGTAGCTCTTGAACAGGCGGCCCCACTTGGTGTTGTAGGCGTCCTGGACGCGGCCCTGGCCGACGCGCGGATACCAGTAAGCGTCGTGGTAGGCGCGCGAAGCGACATAAGACCAGGGGACGATGGGACTCTGGAGCAGCGGCTTCTCCAGCGGCTTGAGCGGGCCGTGGTAAATCATCTTCTGGCCCTTGCTGGCGAAGGTGTCCTCCTGGATGAAGCCCCACGACTGGTCTACCAGGTCGGCGTCGCCGACGATCTCAATCTGGCGCGGGTCGCCCACGCCCAGGCCGCGCTCGTGGGCCAGGCGGATGAACTGGAGGTCCATCGGGTTGAAGCCCTGGAGCTTGGCCGAAACGGCGTCAATGGCAACCTGGTCAGCCGAGGCCAGGATGATGTCCTTCTCGTGCCAGCGCATGGCGCGCGGGCCGGGGCCATCGCCAGCGAACGTGCCGTCCATGACGGCGAACAGCCCGCTGTGAATCTCCTGCTGGATGGCGAGCAGGTCCACCACCGTCTCGTGGATGACGGCGTGGGTCCAGTGCCGCTTCTCGTTGAGCAGGCCGCCAAAGGCGTTCTTCATCGCGCCGGTGATGGTCGTGAACACGTGGGTCTTGACCGTCGGCAACTGAATGATGTTGCGGCCGATGAACGGCTTGGGGATGAGAATGCCCTCAGGAAAAATCTTGTCCAGGACGAGCATGGGCGTCTTCGGCTCGTAGCGCACCCACTCGACCTCCGGCTCGTACAGGTGGACGTTCTGGATGCCATACTTGTCCACGACCGCCTTGTGGCCGTTGTTCCTCTCGCCCACGTAGGCATCCACGACAACGGTGCGATTGTGGGCAGCCATAAGACTCTCGCCGCGATAGCCGTCGTCGAGCAGCGTCTTGATCACGCCCTCGACCTGCCAGGGCGCGCTGGAACAGGCCGGGTACCACGTCTGCCAGGAGATGTTAATCTTCAGGAAGGTGTTGTGGTCCTGGGGCAGGGCGGCCTGGTAGCCCGCCAGCCGCATCAGCCGGCCGTAGTCCTCCAGGACCGTGTCTGGCTGGGTGCGGAGGATGGCGACCTTGCCCCGGCCGGGAAAGGTGGCGGAATTTATCATGTCAACACTCTCCATAATGCGTAATGCGTAATGCGTATTTTTTACGAATA
>JAHCIP010000341.1 GCA_026129165.1 Anaerolineae bacterium | reverse complement strand
CGTTCAATCCGCTCCTAAAATCCGTTGACAGCATTGAGAGGGTTCTATGCATATCATTGATCGCGGGACGGTATACGATGCGCGGGAGGCGCCGGCCCACGCCCGCTTCTGCTCCTTTACCTCCACGTGCCTGATGCAGGACGGCACGCTGCTCGTCTCCTTCCGCTACGGCAGTTCCAAGGATGCCGCCGACGAGAACGTGGCCGTTTACACGTCACGCGACGAGGGGGCGACGTGGGAGCAGGCGAAGATGGGCTTCGAGCCGCCGGTACCGGGCTACCCGACGGGCTTTCGCGGCGGCCTGGTCAACGAGGTCCGGCCCGGCGTCCTCATGGGCCACTTCCAGTGGTTCGACCGTTCGGACCCGACGCGCCCCCTGGCTGACCCGGCCACGCAAGGTGTCCTGCCCAGCCGCACCTTCATCGCCACGTCCACGGATGGGGGTCGCACCTGGTCGCCCTACACCGAACTCGACATGACGCCCCACAAGGGCCAGGCGGCGACCGGGCGCGTCGAGGTGTTACAGGATGGGACGCTGATGCTGCCCTATGAAAGCTGGAAGGAGTGGGGCGACGCGAGTCGGGGGACGCACACAGCCAGCGTGCGCCTCTCCCACGACGGAGGCCAAACCTGGGAGCCGGCCGTCACCGTCGCCACCCACCCTACCGGCCGCCTGCTGTACTGGGACCAGCGCCTCGCCGTCCACCCGGACGACGACCGCCTGATTGCCATGTTCTGGACCCACGACCGCGACGCCGAGCAGGACGTGGACATGCACATGGCTTGGGGCACGCCCGATGCCCGCGAGTGGACGACGCCCATTTCGACCGGCCTCGCGGGTCAGATCGTCGCGCCCATTGTCCTACCGAATGGCCGTGTGCTAGCCGCCTATGTCCACCGCCACGACCCGCCATCTCTACGCGCCCTGCTCAGCGACGACTTCGGTCAGACGTGGGCCGCCGCGCCGGAACTGGTCTTCTACGACAGTCGGTCGGGCCAGGAGGCGGGCAGCGCGGGCAAGCGCGACTTTGGCGACTACTGGGCCGACATGAACGTGTGGAGCTTCGGCCACCCCGCGCCCGTCGTCCTACCGAATGGGGATGTCTTCATCGCCTACTACGCCGGTGACAGCCGCGCCATGGGCGTGCATTGGGTCAGGGTTGCGGTCTAGCCTATGACTGCACGCCTCGCGTTGGCGGTGTGGGAGTGGCAAGGCGACTATTACAGCCGCGATATTCCGGGCGGTGTCGAGGTCGCGCCCCACACTGGGAGCATCTACACCGTCAATACGGATGGCAGCGAACGGCGCCGTGTCTTCTCGCAGCCGGGACGCGATGCGAACCTGCCGACCTTTAGCCCCGACGGCCAGTGGCTGACCTTCCAATCTAACCTCACCGGCCCTCACCAAATCTACCGCTGCCGCCCCGATGGCAGCGAATTGATCAACCTGACGGCGGGTGACCCACTAGGCGCGGAGTGGCGCGACGCCTACGGCTTCGCGTTGTCGGGTGACGGGCGCAAGATGGTGTATACTATCCACAATGGCGAGCTTGGCCGCGCTGTGCTGGCGAATGCCGATGGGAGCGCGCCGCGCCTGGTCGCGCCCCGCCTGGGTTACACCTACATGGCTGCGCTGGACACCGGCGGGGAACGGGTTGTCTTCTCCGGCCCCGCCGACGGCTATCGGCTCAAGCGGCTGACGCTGGCCGACGAGCGTGTCACCGACCTGACGCCCGACCACCCGAACTCGTATGTGCCGCGCTTCACGCCCAATGGCGAGTGGATCGTCTTCTTTCGGCGTGATGGTGAAGTCTACCGCGTGCCCGCTGAGGGCGGGCCGGTCGAACGGTTGACAGAAGGGCGCGGCTATGTGCGCTTCCGCCTCTCGGACCAGGACGCGCATGGGTCGAGTGATGAGCCAGCTATCGCGCCGGATGGAACACGCATTGCTCACATCGGCGTGTATGGGGGCGTGCCCAATGTGTACGCCATGAACCTGGACGGTAGCGAGCCGCGCCAACTCACCTTCCGTGAGCAGCCGTGTGGCCGCGTGCGCTGGAGTCCAGATGGCGCGTGGCTGGCGTTTGTAGCGTTTGTCGGGCGTTACCCGCACCTATTCGTGGTGAGCGCGGACGGAGGCCAGCCCTACCAGGTCACCGATTTCGACGCCGCCGTCTACATGCTCGCCTGGCAACCTTAGGAGACCGTGAATGACTGATTATCGCGTAGGCATCATTGGCACGGGGCGTGTCGCCAGCAAGATGGAGGAGTCGTCGGATGAGCATCCCGTCACCATCGCCGGCGCGTTCGATATGTTGCCCAACACCCAACTGGTCGCGGGCTGCAATCGCGGCGCGGCCGGCCTGAAGGCATTTGGCGAGCGGTGGGGCGTCACCGCGCTGTACCACAACTATCGTGAGATGCTCGAACGCGAGGCCCTGGACATTGTCGCCGTCGCCACTCACCCGCCGCTGCATGCCCAGATGGTCGAGGCGGCCTGCGCGTCGGGCGTCAAGGGGATATTCTGCGAGAAGCCGATGGCCCTTGACCTGCGCGATTGTGACCGCATCCTCGACGCCTGCGCCAAATCCGGGACGACGCTGCTCGTCAACTGCACGCGGCGCTGGTCCGGCCAGTACGAGGCCGTGCGCCAACTGGTGGCCTCGGGCCAGTTGGGGCCGCTGTACCACATCGTCGCCCACTGCCAGGGGGCCAAGCCGACGCCCGACTGGGTAGCCGATACCGAAGGCCCACTGCTCCACGACGCGGTGCATACCTTTGACAGCCTGCGCTTCTTCGCGGGCGATGTCGCTTCGGTCATCGGCACGGCTACCCGCCGCCAACGTCTGGAATTCCGGGTCGAGGACACCAGCTATTCGCTGCTCCAGTTTGAAAGCGGCGTGGATGCCGTCGTCATCAGCGACGAACTGACCACCTATAGCCGCTTCGACATTGAACTCCAGTGCGAACGGGGCGTGGTGCGATTGGAGACCAATCCGGGGCTGTGGGAAGCGAAGCTAATTGACTTCGAGAAGGGCAACTGGTGGGTTCTGGAGCCGGGTGAGATGCCCCAGCCTACTTGGTCCGAGCCGGTCTTCCTGCGCGCTGCCCGCGACCTGGTCGAGTGCATGGAAACGGGGCGGCAACCGCGCTGCAACGGCCTGGACGGACGCAAGGCCGTTGAAATCATCACCGCCATCTACGAGTCGGAGCGGCGGGGGAACACGCGCGTCAGCCTGCCGGTTGGCGTCCAGGAATCGCTAGTGGACGTATTGCGCCGCGAGGGGAAGCTGTAGCGTGACTCGGCCTCCCGCCCCGCCCCCGTTGTCCCCACATCCGCCCGCCGAGCCAGAGGGTGGCCACCACGGCAAACCACTGCCGGTTCGGGCGTGGCTCCGCCCCCTGCTGGACATCGTCCTGCGGCTGCTGGCCGTCTTTTTCGCGGCGTCGCTGTGCAGCGCGCTCACCGTCAACCAGCCCGTGCTACGCCTGCTGTACGACGCGGCGGTCGGGTATGTCGCCTTCTGGGGTAGCCTGGCCGGCGCGTGGTGGGTGGTCGGTGGGCGCGTCCTACTCGCCCTGGGCTACAGCGTGCTGGCCCTGACGACAGCCCTTGTGGTCGCCCTGGCGCTAGGAACGCTGGCCGGCTTCGTGGCTGGCGCACGCCCGGCCTCGCCCCTGAGTGGGGTGGTGCGGGCGTTGAGCTACCTGGGCACCATGACGCCCAGCTTCTTGCTGGCCCTGTTCATCATGGTCTTTTTTGTTCTGTGGGTGCTGCCCCTGACTGGCATCCGCTTCATCCTGATCAGCGGGACGGTCTCGGAGTTCGACCCGCGCCGCTTGCTGCCCATCGCCCTGACCCTCACCGCGCGGCCGCTGGCCCTGTTTACCTCGGTGGTCGCCGCCGCCACCCAGGACGCCCTGGGCAGCGACTTCGCCCGCACCGCCTACAGCAAAGGATTGACAGGCCGCCAGGTGCTCTTCCGCCACATCTGGCCCAATGTCCTGCCCGCGCTCATGCCGAGCGTGCCAATCGCCCTTCTGTTCTCCCTCAGCAGCCTGCCCATTGTCGAGTTCGTCTTCAACTGGCCCGGCGCGGGCCGCGAGTTGCTGTTCCAGGTGGTGACCTCGGTGCGGTCCAACCCGTACAACGCGGCCCAGGTCGCCTTCCTGCTGACCAGCCTCGGCCTCACCTATGTCCTGCTCCTCATGGTTACGGAGGCCCTGCGGCGGCGCGTGGACCCCCTGGCGCGGGAGGATGGAGGATGACCAAACTTGGCCGTCACTGGCGGCTCAACGTGCCGCTGCTGCTCGGCGCGGCCATCCTGCTGGTGGTGCTGGCCGCCGCGGTCATACCGGACCGTCTTGCCCCCTACGCCCCCGACGAGCGCGGCTCGTTTCTGCAGGAGATTGACGGCGTGCCCATGGCGCCCCCCTTCCCGCCGAGTAGCCGCTACCCGCTGGGTAGCGATATCCAGGCGCGAGACCTGCTCAGCCGCCTGATTTATGGCACGCGCACGACTCTCAGCGTCGCGCTGGTCGTGGCCGTGATTAGGATTGCGTTGGGAGTGACATCGGGGTGGGCGGCGGCGTGGTATCCGGGCGAGGTGCGGCGTTACATGCTCATCCTCAGCGGCGCGTCGGCGACCCTGCCCAGCTTGCTCTTCGCCTACATGGTCGTCGCCACGATTGGGCCGGCGCGGGGGACGCCAGTGTTCCTGGTGGGGCTGGGGCTGACCGGCTGGGCGGCCTGGACGCAACTGGTCTATAGCGGCGTCCTCCGTATCCAGGCTATGCCCTACATGCAGGCGGCCGACGCGGTCGGCTCAACCACCCGCCACAAGATTCGCCACTACCTGATCCCTAACCTGCTGCCCGTGATCCTGCCCGCGCTGGCTCAGGAAGTGGCCGCCGCGCTGCTCATTCTGGCCGAGCTAGGCTTCCTGGGGCTGTACCTCGGCAGCACACGCGCCTTCTCGTTCAGCGACCTGCTGACGGGCGAGATGCCGCAACTGCCGCAGCCGGAGTGGGCAGGCATGTTGGCCGGCACGCGCCTCGAAATCTTCCGCTGGTGGTGGCTACCTCTTATCCCCGCCGTCGCCTTCCTCGTGACCATCTTTGGCTTCAACCTGCTGGCCGACGGCCTCCGGCGGCGGCTCGACCGCCTGTAGCTTCGGGGCGGCTTCGGCCGGCCGCAGCAGGTGCATCACGCCGCCCGTCACCCAGAAGACCGCGCCGACGAGGAGCATGGTCCGCACCCCCACCACGTCCGCCAACGCGACCGCGACCACCGGCGCCACAAATGCCCCTGAGAACATAATCAGGTTGTAGAACGCCAGGCCCATGGGCCGCTTGTCTTCGGGGATCACCCGCAGCAGGGTGCTGTAGTGGCTCAGGTTCAGGCCGGAGTTGGCGATGCCGTACAGCCCGCCCATGACGAGAATTGGGTCAAGAATGGGTGAGAGGGTGATCAGGCCGGGGTAGAGGCCCGCCAGCATGGTGGACCAGGCCAGGACGGGCCGCTCGCCCCAGCGTTTCACAATCTTGCGCCCCAGATAGTAACCCAGGATGCCGGTCAGGTTGATGATGGCTGTCAACGCGCCGACCCAGCCATTGCTCGCGCCCAGTTCCCGCACATAGTAGATCGAGAACAGCGGCGTGACCATCCACGGGCCGATGCCATACACGAAGGTGTTGACGGTGATTCTCAGGAAGCCAGGATTGTCCTGGAACAGGTGGCGAGCGGCGGCCCACGAGAGGCGCGGCGGCTTGGCAGGCGCGGCAGTGGGCGCTGGGCCGCCCGGCGGTTGTATCTTCTGAAAGAAGTACTGGCTCTGCAAGCCCCCCAGGAAGGCGATGAAGTAGAGTAGTTGGTAGTTCTGGGGGAAGGGCAGCGCGTCGAGGCCGCGCCCGGCCAGAAAGGCGACCGTCGTAATCGTCCCGCCCAGGATGATGTTGCGCCAGCTCACCACTTCGGAGCGCCGCTGCGTCGGCACAAGCTCGGCAAAGACGGTGTTAAAGCCGACATTGATGAAGGGGAGCGGCACGGCCATGAGGATGATGAGGCCGACGA
>JAHCIP010000340.1 GCA_026129165.1 Anaerolineae bacterium | reverse complement strand
CTGTGGGGGAGGGGTTGGGGGTGGGGTCCAGTTTCCCGTCCGCTCGCAACAACGTCTCGACCTGTGTCAGGTCTTCTACCAGGCTCGCCAGGAGCGCCAGGCGGCTGTCGCCAAGCAGGTGGCCCAGCGGCGACAGGCTGCGGCCCTGCCACAGAACGGACCAGCCGGGGTTCTCGCGGGCGAGCCGGGCGGCGAGGGCCTGGGCCGCCTGGGCGAAGCGGCGGCGGTCGTCGTCCTGACCGGCCAGGTGGGCGATGTCGGCGGCGGCGTGGAGGGCGCTGTGAGCCAGGGTATCGGCCAGGACAACTTCCTGCGAGGCTATCAGGCTGTCGGCGGCGGCGGCGAGGTGAGGGTAGAGGGTGGGCAGGCTCGACAGCGTGGGCGCCGCGTCGGACGCTTCAAGGCTGGTGTTGAGGTGCCGCTGCCAGGCCAGCAGGAAGAGGGAGGTGGGCACACTAGACGGCGCTGCCTCGCGGCTCAGGTCGTGGGCGGCCAGGGTCGCGGCGAGGCGGCCATCGTCGTCCTGGGCATGCGTGGCGAGAAACTGAAGCTGGCGGCCGACAAAGTCGGGCGTCAGCCAGTTCGCGCCCAGCGTGTACCAGGACGACTGAGCCACGTCAATGCGATCCGTGCCCGGCTCGGCTGGCACGCCCAGCCCCCACCGCCAGCGTTGCTGGCCGCGCAGCAGGCTGATTTTGGCCCACTGGAGGGTCTGGTTGACGCGGGTATCGGGAGTGAACACCTGGGCCTGGGCCAGGCGCTGGTCCAGGGCGCGCACGGTCTCGCGGAAGACGCGCTCGGTGTCCGATAGGACCAGGAAGCCGTTCCACGCCAGTTGCTCGCCGGCGTCGGAGACGCTCAGGACAAAGGGCTGCTCGATTTCGCCTTCGATGAGGACGTGGTACATCAAGAGCGCCCGCCCTGGCGTGTTCAGGTCCACATAGGAGGGCGGGCCGCTGGAGCCAAAGACACGGACGTGCTGGGAGTCGGCGGCGCGAGTGGCGACGAGCAAGCCATCCTGCATGCGCAGCGTCACGTCCGCCGCGTCGAACTCTAGCTCGATTTCGACCTGCACCAGGCGCGGGCCTTCGGCCTGGACCTCGATGAGCCAGCACACGCCGCGCTCGTAGCCCGCCTCGTAAGGTAGGAACACGCGCTGGGTCAGAATCAGCCCCTCAGTCCCCCAGATGGTTTCCTGGTGGCTGGGGTAGAACTGGGTGACGAGCGGCTCCAGCCGTTCGATGCCTGGCCCCAGCGAGCTAAAGCGGTAGGTGGCGCGGCGGACGGCCCAGCGGTGGTCGCTGGGGGTGTAGAGGCCCAGCAGGTTGGACAGGGCGTCGGCGCGGGCAAAGGCGCTGAGCGAGCCGAAGCTCGCGCCCCGGGCCAGTGTCTCCACATCATAGGACAGCGGTTCGAGCATGTTGTCCTAACGCTCTTCTCCCGCCTTCGTCTCGCCCTTGAGCGCCTTGAGGCGTTGGACGACGGCGATATTGGTCAGGAAGGCGATCATGGCCGGTAGAATCAACAGGAAGGGCAGCCAGCGCAGGAATTGGGGCAGCGACACCAGGACGAGAAACCCCAGGATGAACAGAATCACCGATAGCGTAATGGTCAGCGCGGGGCTGCCGAAGGCCAGGAACAGGCTATTACGCATGGCGAACCAGATGTTCGGCTCCTTCTGTTCCAGCAGCATGGGTAGGGCGTATAACTGGGAGTAGATCCAGACCAGGGCGATGGAGAAGAGGATAGACCGGGCTGCCACGGCCCAGGTCGAGCTGGGGTCAATGGTAAGCTCCGCGCCTCCCACCCCGATGATCCTCGGGCCTTCCTCGGAGGGGGCGTAGAACTGGTAGTTGGCCCATAGAACCGCCACAATAAACACATTGACCACAGCCAGCAGCCACGCCTGACGGGCATAGAGCCGCGCCCCCTCGAAGATGTGGCTAAACTTGCCGACATAATCGTGGGCCAGGCGATTGGTCACGTAGTAGACTCCTATCGTCATCGGCGGTAGCGCGGCCAGCAGGGCGATGAACCCCAGCGGGGCCAGCCCCAGCGCAAACAGAAGCAAGGCCGGCCCCAGCCCGATGACCGTCCACACCGCGCTTGCCGTGAGCAACACAAACAGCTCTTCCCACAGCCCTCGCAACCACTTACCCAGCACCTCACGCGGCCCGCCCATAGACCCTCTCCTGGCGCACCTAGAGTCTCAGACACCCGTTCTCTCGATATCGCTCGATGAAAACGGGTGTCTGACCGTTCGCTCTCTCAAGTTTGGCCTATTTGGCTGCCAGATGCAAATGCGCCGGGTTAGTCTACCTTGTCCTCGTCCACCTTGTCGTCTAGGTCGTCCTCGTCCAGCGTCGTGACCATGACTGGCCCGGGGGCGGCCCCGGAGCCGGCCGGGCTGGATAGAATCGTGGATTCGTGCGGCATCTGCACGGCGCCGATTACGACATTGCGCTCCCAAACATCCTCCGCGTCGCGGTCCGAGCGGCGGCGGCCGTCATCCGCGCCCGGTACATCCTCACTTTCGGCGCTGGCCTGTTCCCGCCGGCGCTCCCGCTTCGACATGCCTGGATAGGCGGCCTGCTCCACTTCCTCGACGGAGCGCAACGGCTCCACCTGGCTCAAATCCGTCTTGCCTGTGTCGTGCTCGTGCTTGTCGTGATGCATCCTGCCTCTCCTTCTACCCATGAGGGGTGAATCGTGCGTTACCATCCTGCCCCTCGTACAGCAACTTCCAGGCCAGACACGCCAAAAAACCCCACGCGCGGCCGGGGAAGGGCAGCGCGTGGGGCGTGGAGTAGGGGCGAACCCCTGTGTTCGCCAGGGGCCGTGTGTTCGCCCTGGGCAGGCACAGGGGCCTGCCCCTACGGTCGGTTTGGTTAGGCGTTCTAAGGCGCGGCTTTGACGCGGCCTTCGAGCTTCGGCGTAAAGACGCCGTGTTGAGCCAGCCAGCGGCTCGCCATGTTTACCAATGGCTCGTAGGTGAACAGGCCGCGCCCGACCTCGAACAGGGGCGTGTAGCCCTCGGCGAAGTACAGCGAGTCGGTGAGCACCACGTGGTAGTATTGGCCGTCCCACACGGGCTGGTTCGAGGCCGTATGCACCAGTTCGACAATGCGGTGGCCTTCCGGGGCGTTGGGGTTATAGACCAGGCGCAGCCCCGACAGGCTCAGCCAGCCCTCACTCCCTGGGTCGAGCGTCAATCCATGCTCGATGACACGCTTGATCTGCTCGCCGCGCATATCGAGCTTGAGCGGCTTTTGACTCGGGCCGACGACGGCCAGCATGTGGCCCGCGCGCACTTCGCCCGTCGGCAGGTTGGCGCTCAACGCGCCGCTGTGGATCAGGCCCACATCGGCGTTGTACTGGGTGCGCAGCATATCCGCGATCAGGTTGCCGAGGGTACTCTCGTCGCCATTCGAGCGTGTCGCGGCGACCTTCAGCGTCCCCACCGCCTGCGAGTCAGCCATGCGGAGGGTCGGCGCCTCGTCTTGCTGGGCCGGCGCTGGCAGGTCGTCCACGTCTTCGCGGGTGGCGGCCTCGCCCGGCGCTACCTCGCTGATGACACTCTCATCCAGCACCGCTAGCGGGTCAACATCGTAGCGAATCGTTACCGCTCGCCACCGAGCGCCACCGATGGATTTACCGGGCGGAATCCAGATGTCGAGCAAGTCATTGGTGACGCCGCCCCCCCGGTCGTAGCAGGCGAACAGGCCCAGGTCAGCCACCTCAAACACAGTCCCAAAGGCGAAGGCTCGGCCACACGCGGCGATCCCCCATCGCGCGACGCGGCCACTGGCGGTGATACCGTCACACCGTTTGACGCGGGCGATATTGGCGTCACACGACGTGTAGGCGGTGACAAACATCCTCCTCGTCTCGTTGGGTTTGGCGGCCGCGGCGGTTCCTGCCAGCGCCAGGAATACGGCGGTCGCCAGGATGAGTCTGAACATGTACTCCCCCTGGAGTGTAAGCCCGGTTGAACGTGTACCCGGACTATGGCGGAGGAGGTAGCGCGTTTCCCCAAACACGCCATCTCCCATTGGGCGCCGCCCCCTGTCAGACCCCTGGACGCACAGAAAATGCCGACGGGACGGGGAGGAATCCCCGCCTCATCGGCATGCTGTGGGTCAGTATCGGGTCGCCAGCCGCGTGCGCGGTCAGGCGGATCTTCAGGGGTTGTCATGGGCGGCGGTTCTCATGACGAAGTACGTCACTGATAGCCGCCTAGTATAAGCAGGTCGCGGGAATTGTCAAATGCCCCGCCTGATGAACTACGGCCGCCGAGGGCGCCGAGAATAAGAGGTATTCCCTCGGCGTCCTTTGGGGTAAACCGGGTTGGGGTGAACCCTCGTGGTGAAACGTGAACGGTGGGTGGTGAAGCGTCCACCTGACCGGGCGTGTCATGGCGGTATACTGTCATCATGACGTAATTGCCGCGCGTATGCTATACTGAGGGAGGGTCCGATGGTCCGCCGCGCTTTCGCCCTGCTGCCGCTGCTTGGTCTCGCGCTGGTCCTCCTGTTGACGGGGGGGCAGTAGCGCCCTCGCTCGCCGAGAACGGCACCCCCACCGCGACCCTTTTCCCGCTGACCCCGTCCGCCTTCAGCTACCTCCCCCACATCGCCTACAACCAACCTTTGCTGCCCACGCGCACCCCTCTGCCACCCACGGCTACCGCTACCGAGGCGCCAGTGACCGATCTGACCATCCAGGGCGCGGTCCAAAGCTGCCAGGGCGTGTTCATCACCGGCGCGACGGTGACGCTGGAGGGGACGGGCCAGAGCGCGACGACGGGAGGCGACGGCCGCTACCGTATTGGCCCCCTCGCCAACTTCCTGGGTGGCGACTACGTGCTGACCGCCTCCGCCGCCGGCTACTCCCCGCGCAGCCTCCCCCTCACCCTCCCCGACACGGGCGTCCGCACCGTGAACTTCGCGGGGGCCAGTTGTCTCTCGTCTGGCCCAGTGTCTACGCCGACCGCAACTTCACTGCCTGCTATCCTGTTTGCTGACGATGTTGAGCGTGGCAATCGGAACTGGCTTCGGCAACATTCGGGCGGCAATACAGACTGGGAGATTGTAGATCACGACGCTGAAAGCCAGCCGCATAGCTGGTACGCCGTCAGTTCATCTGCCGCCACTGATATGTACCTGATCAGTGCGCCAATGACGTTAGGCCCTAATATCGTTCTCGCCTTTTGGCATCGTTATATCTTAGAGGCAAATCGGGACGCAGCCGCCTTGGGCTATGATGGGGGAGTAGTGGAGTTGAGCAACGATGGAGGAACGACCTGGCAGGATTTGGGCTTGCTGATGACCCAGAACGGTTATAATACTGTCATTTCATCCGGTTTTGGCAGCCCGATTCCAGGGCGTCGCGCCTTTAGTAATGATAGTCGAGGCTGGCTACAGACGCGCGTTGAGTTGAGCAGCTTTTATAGTCAGACGGTTCTGCTGCGTTTCCGTCTAGCTAATGATAGCAGCGACGTCTGGGATGGCTGGTGGATAGATGACGTCACAGTTGGACGCTCTGATACGGTCGTGCTTCCTACCCCCCATCCAACAGTAGCCTTAACCTGGGCCATTGCTGCGAGTGTGACAACCGCTCGATTTGCAATTGGTGCGGTGGCGAGTAATGGTAAAGTGTACGCGAGTGGCGGGTCGATTACAGGATGGGATGGAGGGATAACTAACTTCGAGCGCTACGATCCAGGCACAAATTCATGGACACCCCTACCTCCGATGCTTCACCCACGCTACCAACATACTCTTGTAGAGATATCGGGAAAATTGATGGCAGTTGGAGGCTATGTCAACTTTACCTCCCAGCCAGTTGAAGAATACGACCCGGTGACAAATGTTTGGTCGGTGCGAGCGGATGGCCCGGCGCCAAGAGATGATTACGGGGTAGCCACAGCAGGT
The DNA here is from genome assembly GCA_026129165.1 of Anaerolineae bacterium. Classification (GTDB taxonomy): domain Bacteria; phylum Chloroflexota; class Anaerolineae; order Epilineales; family JAHCIE01; genus JAHCIE01. Next base: position 162 of record JAHCIP010000340.1, on the reverse strand, counting down.
GGAAAAATCTATGCCATTGGAGGGTATTTACGAGTTACAAGGGTTGATGAATTCAACCCGGCGACGAATACCTGGAGCCAGAAAGCAAGTATGCCTACAGGACGCGATCGTTTAGCCGCAGTAACAGGAAGTAATGGCAAGATATATATTATCGGGGGATGG
>JAHCIP010000034.1 GCA_026129165.1 Anaerolineae bacterium | reverse complement strand
TTATCCCTTCTGGCGCCAACCTAATCCGTTCAATCCGCTTCCCGAATCCGTTGACAGCGTATTTTTAACTTCGACACGACGTGGCACGCTTCTTGCATTCACCGTCTCCGTTGTACAATCGTTGACCAAACGTTTGTAATATCGGAGACATTTCTATGCCACGCTTGACCGCAGTTCCGTTTGCTCTCTTCGCGCCGTACAATCCGGTCGTTCAACTCATGGGTGACTTCAACGACTGGCAGCCGGTCGACATGACCCGTCAGGACGACGGCTGGTGGGTGACGGAAGTTCAACTCCCTGACGGGGAGCATCACTATAAGTTTCATGTTCAGTCGCTCAGCCCGTGGGCCGTCGGCCAGTGGGTAGACGTGGGCGACCCCCGCGCGACCCGTGTGGACAGCATGGCTGGGGAAACTAGTGTGATTCGCGTTGTGGACGGCCAGGTGCGCCTGGATGACTATAGCTGGCAGCACGACGATAAGCCCCTCCCCGCCGATGAAGACCTGGTCATCTACGAACTGCACATTGGCAACTTCAGCGGCGCGGAAGGCGAGATTGGCACGTACAACGGGGCGGTGGAGAAGCTGGACTATCTGACCCGCCTCGGCATCAATGCCGTTGAACTCATGCCCCTGGGCGAGTTTCCCGGCGACATCTCCTGGGGCTACAACCCACGCTTCCCGTTCGCGCCTGAGTCTATCTACGGCTCGACCGCCGACCTCAAGCGGCTGGTGGACGAGTGCCACGCGCGGGGCATTCGGGTCATCCTCGACATGGTCTGGAACCACACCGACCAGGACTGCCCCCTGGCTCAGATTGATTATAAGTACTGGTATCACGAGGAGAACCCGGACCCGGCGGAGATGCAGTGGGGGTCGAAACTCGACTACAGCCACTGGGACGAGCACCTAAACCTCAACCCGGCGCGGGAGTTTGCTCGCGACTGTATGTTGCACTGGATTGACACCTACCACATTGACGGCATCCGCTTCGACGCGACGTATGCCATCAAAAACTTCGATGTGCTCCAGTGGTTCCGCGAGCAGGTCAAAGGTCATGCCGCCTTCAAGCCCTTTATCCTGATTGCTGAGCACGTGCCGGAGGACCCGACTATCACTCAGCCTACGGGTCCGATGGACGCGGCGTGGCACGACTCGTTCGCCCACTGCTCCCAGACCCTCGCGCGTGACGAAGCCTTTAGCCTGGACGACCTGATGAACGTCCTGGACCCCCGCCGCCAGGGCTACTCCGGCGCGGTGAACGTGATCAACTATATCGCCAGCCACGACCACGAGTGGCCCATGCGTATCCTGGGTGAGGATGGTATCTTTGGTGACCAGGCGTTCCGCCGCCTCCAGTTGCTCTACGGCCTGCTGATGACGGCGCCGGGTATCCCCATGCTGTGGATGGGCAGCGAGTTTGGCGAGTACGAGGAGAAGACGCTGGAAGCCCGCAAGCTGCACTGGGAATTGCTGGGCAACGGCCACAACCAGGAGCTTTTCGACTATGTCGCCAGCCTGATTCGGCTGCGGCGGGAGTGCAACGCGCTCAACACCAGCGGGACCAATATGGAGTTCATCCTGGAGGACCCGGAGCGGCAACTGCTCGCCTTCAAGCGCTGGGACGAGGGCGGCTGCATCGCCGTCGTCGTCGCTAACCTGGCCGACAAATACCTGGGCGAGGTCGAGGTTACGGTGCCGGCCGACGGCGTCTGGCACGAGTGGACGCACAACTACGACTGCCCGGCCGAGGGCGGCGTGCTGCGCGACCAACTCGCCGAGAGCGAGATCAAGGTCTACGTGAACACGTGGTAATACCCAGCCCGTAATTTTGACAGGCTCCCCGGCGTTTTATAGGTAGACTGTTTTCCGCCGCCGAGGAGCCTGTATGGTACGCCGTGATTGGCCCTGGTTATACCTTGTTACATTAGTTTGTCTGCTCTGCGCTACGGTGGCCGCCCAGCCCGCGGCCTCGTCTTCGACCCCGCTGCTGCGCCTCAAGACGGGCGTCTTCGACCCGCGAACGAAAACCGGGGTAGACGCCCTGGCCGAGGCGCAAGCCCTCCCCCCTGGCCCCCACCTCTTCATCGTTCAATTCGACCATCCGCCGACGGAGGCGGATAAAGACGCTCTCCGTCAGGCGGGCGTCGAGGTGGGCGACTACCTGCCCGACTACGCCTACCTGGCGCGCGGCGACCGTGACGCCTTGCCCCGCCTGGCTTCTCTGAAAGGCGTCCGCTGGGCCGGCCCGTATCGGCCTGAGTACCGGCTGGACCCGGCCCTCGCCCGCCGGGCCGAGCCGGGCGACGTGATCGTAGAGACGTGGCCGGGCCGAGCGGGTGACGTGGCGAAGAGCCTGCCCGCCCTGCCCGCCGGCTCGACCACCCTGCGCCTGCATCTCGATGCCCCCACCCTCCAGCAACTCGCCGCCTCACCCGACGTCGTCTGGATTGGACCGGCCAGCCGGCTGCGCCTGGCGAACGATGTCGCCCGTAGCGACCGCATCATGCGCATCGAGAGCGCGTGGGACCGGGGGCTGTTCGGCGCGGGGCAGATTGTCGGCGTCGCCGACTCGGGCCTGGACGTGGGCGACCTGGCTCGCCTCAACCCTGACTTCGCCGGCCGCATCGTGGCGACGCAGGTTCTGACCGGCACGACGTGGAACGACTACATCGGGCATGGAACCCACGTCGCCGGGTCCATCGCCGGGAACGGTACGCAGTCGGGTAGCGACTCGGCCGCGCACAGGTACAAGGGCAGCTTCGCCGGCATGGCCCCCGAAGCGCGGCTGTATGTGCAGGCGTTCCAGGTGAACCGAGCCAACGGCGAAATCGCGGGATTGCCCACTGACCTGCAAGAACTCTTCGGCCCCGCCTACGCGCAGGGCGTGCGCATCCACAGTGATAGCTGGGGCGGCTCGATGGACGACCCGGCCAACCCGTGGGGCGGCTACAGCATCGAGTCGCGCACCCTGGACCGCTTTGTCTGGACCCACCCCGACTTCCTGCCCGTCTTCGCGGCGGGTAATGTCGGCACGGACGGCAACATGGCCAAGGGGGACTTAGGGGACGGGGTCATTGACATGGACTCGATGAGCGTGCCCGGCACGGCCAAAAACAGCCTGACCGTCGGCGCGACCGAGGGCTTGCGCTCGTCGGGCGGACTGGCGGGGTCGCCCTGGCTTCTGCTGGGGTTGGGGTCGCTGCTGGGGGGATCGGGCGGCATCTTCTTCCAGCCCCCCATTATGATGGACGATGTCTCGGACAACCCGGAGGGGATGGCCGCCTTTAGCAGTCGCGGCCCGACCGACGATGGTCGCATCAAGCCGGACATCGTGGCCCCCGGTACCAATATCCTCTCGACGCGGTCGGCGGATCCTGGCTTCGACCCGACGATTTACAGTTGGGGCGTCTACGACGCCAACCCGAAGTATGTCTTCAACGGCGGGACCAGCATGTCCACCCCGCTGACGGCGGGCGCGGCAGCGCTCGTGCGCGAATTCCTCCAGAAGAACGGCTTCGCCCAGCCGAGCGCGGCCCTGGTCAAGGGCACGCTCATCCACCACGCCCGCGAGTTGACGCCGGGCCAGTACGGGACCGGCCCGCAGCAGGAGATTCCGCCCCGGCCTAACTGGGTCGAGGGCTGGGGCCGCGTAGACCTGGGGCCGCTATTCCCGACTGCGCCGACGCAGCAGTGGTTCGACGACCACACCGTTGGGCTGTGGACCGGGCAGACCGCCGACTACAGCCCGGCTACTCAGCGCCTGACCGTCGTCAACGCCTCGGTCCCGCTGCGCGTCACCCTAGTCTGGTCGGACTACCCGGCTGCGCTGGCCGCGCAGGCGCAACTTGTCAACGACCTTGACCTGGAAGTGACGTCGCCCAGCGGCGTGGTCTACCCGCTGTCCATTGACCGACTGAATAATGTGGAGATGGCGGAGATTCGAGCGCCTGAACTGGGGGCGTGGCGGGTCACGGTGCGGGCTGTCAACGTCCCGCAGGGGCCGCAGCCCTTTGCCCTGGTGGTGACGGGCGGGCTAGGCGAGAGTACGCCGCCGACGCCGTCCCCGACGCCCTACACCGGCCCGCGCCCCTATAGCGTCTACCTGCCCTTGGTAAGCAAGGGAGGTCTGCCCAAACAATAGTGAGGGTTGATCAGAACTTTCTACGGTCATCCCGAACGCAGTGAGGGATCTGCTCTGCAGGGGTTGTCAGAGCAGATCCTTCGCTCCGCTCAGGATGACTATCAAAAGGTGTCGGTATGACAATTATAGCCTTCTGTGCTCTCGGCGGCCTCGGCGGTGAATCATCCGTCAAGGGGTCTAATATCTGACCTCGCCCTCGACCTTGCCGAAGTTGATACGCGAGCCGCTCGCCAGCGGCGCGTTGCGGCCCGGCGGCACGTCGCTGACCGTCCCCTCGCTCGTCGTCAGCGTCCAACTCGCCTGCGTCAAGTTCTTGAGCCCCCACAGGCTCGGATTGGTGGGGTGCTGCGTCACCTGGGCGACGGGCTGCGAGAAGTCGTACAGCCGCTGGTCGTCAATGTGGTGCGGGTAAAGCAGGGTGTCGTGGTTGAGCATGACCACGACCCGGTTGAGGAGGATGCGGTAGGGCAGTCGCAATAGGGTCCCGCACGACCAGCACGCGCCCGGCTGGCCGCCCGACGCCTTGAGGGCTTCCGCGTCGTAGAAGTTCTCGGACCCGCACTTCGCGCAGTAGAAAATTGAGTCGCGCAGGTGGATCATAGCTTGCCGCCAGCGGCTTTCCGTCACCCGTTCGTGCGGATCCTTCAGCCCCTTCGTAAACGACTGGATGAACAGGTCGCGGACAAACTGAGGGTAGAGCGGCCAGAAGGCCAGCGCGTTGTCGTGCTCGCCGGCCACCGGCGCGTTCGAGGTGTCCTGCGGGTCGAAGATAAACAGCGGATGCGTGCCGTAGAGTTGGTTCATGGCCGGCAGGTCCAGGCATTTGATTTCTAGCTCCTTGCGGCCTTCCAGCGGATGGTGGACCATGAGCATGTAGAACAGCAGCACGGCCAGCGAGTACAGGTCGGTATAGGCGTCGGGTTTGGCCTCGCCGCGCACCACCTCTGGGGCCATGAAGCGCGGTGTCCCCAGTACGCCCCCGGCCGCCTGGCCGCTGATGGTGACGTTGTCGTTGTCGGCGATCAGGACGTCACCCGTCTTGGGGTCAAAAAAGACGTTGCCAAATGAGATGTCGCGGTAGCATAGCCCGCGCGTGTGTAACTGATAGAAGCTGTCGGAAATGTAGTAGCAGGCCGTCGCCAGGGCGCGGAAGGATGGCTCGATGCGCCGCTTCATCATATCCACGATGCCCTTATACTGCGGCGGCCGCAGCGGCATGACATAGCCGAAGTCTTTCTGGCCTCTGCTCGCCAGCGCGAGGGGCCACAGGAAGCGGTCGTTGGGCGCGCCCTTGCCAATGAGCGTCTTAAGGTTTTCGCGCTGCTCGCCCGTCGCCGAGGCGGGAAAGTACCACTTGAGCGCGACGGCCGCGCCGTCCAGCGTGGCGCGATAGACCTCGCCCTGGCCGCCGCCGCCTAAAAAGGTGTCCACCCGACACGACCGATTGCCCGGCTCCACCTGCACATTTTGCCCTAGCTTCAAAATCTGATTCATAAATTCCTACTCCCTATTCCCCCTGTGTCGCACCACCCCCGACTTGACGTACCACGCGCCGCGCCGGTTGCCACTGAGGTCGCACTCCTCGACGCTGCCGCCGCCGCCGCGCTCGACCCAGATTCCATCGAGGTTGCGCTGAACGCGGCAGCGCAGGAGCGTCGGCGCCCCCGCGACAATCATCACCCCCTGGTACTGGTTATCCACAATGTCGCAGTCCTCCAGTAGGCCGCGTCCCTGCTCCATGACCAACACGCCGACTTCGCAGCCGTGGACGCGCACGCGGTTTAGAGTCGGGTTCGCGCCCTGGGTGATCTGGACGCCGTTTTGTCCCATGCGGCCCACCTCGCAGTCCTCCAGGACGCCCGTGGCTCGATCATAGAACAGGACACCCGTGTGGGAGCCGTCCAGGATATGGCAGCGCCGGCCGGCCAGGTTCGCCTTCGGGCTGCCGACCGCGATACACGCCCGCCCCTCACCGGCAATACGGCAGTCGTCCAGCGTCAACTGGCCCGCTGTCACGTCCACGGCCACACCCTGGTCCCGGGCGCCCTGGCGGGTCAGCGTCAGATTGCGCAGGGTCGCCTGGGGCGAGGTGGACTGGACACACGGCGAGGTGAGGCTTTCGATGACCGTCTCGCCCGCCCGCCCGTTGCCGATAATCTCCACCGCCCGGTCCAGCGTCAGGCTCTCGCGGTAGATGCCTGGCTGGACCAGAATACGCCCATTGGGGGCGACATTCTGTATAGCCTCACGCAACGTGCGGTAGTCGGCCCGTCCTGTCAGGCCGACGATTAGCTGAAGCCGAGGGGCTGGGGGGGATGGCGGGGTGGGTGAGGCGCGTTTCGAACGGCCTCCTTTAGCGCCGCTCCCCTGCGCCGTCGTCTTGGTCACGGTGGCGGTTCTGGCCGTTGGCTTGGTCCCTGTAGCGGCTTTGGTCGTCCTGGCAGCCTTCGGCTGGGGAGCAGCTTTCGCCGGCGGATCGGCTTGGGCGGCGGACACCGTCTTGGGAGTGCGCGCGCGTTTGGGCGGCGGGGGGACCATTACGCCGAGGGCGACCGCCCAGGTTTCAACGGCCCACCCGGCAAAGGCGGGCGCGATGCCCAGGTGGTCGTGCAGGCGTTGGGCGAGTTGGGCGAGCAGCAGCGACTGCGGGACGCCGTTATTCGAGGCGAGCAGGTCGGCGGGGACGCGCTCACGGAGCGCGGCGACGAGCAGGTGAACTTCGCGGCGGTGGTCGGGCAGCAGGTCGCGCAGCAGCGCCTCGCAACGGCGCGGGTCATCCAGCACCGACCGGCCGTAGTGGGTCAGGATTTCGCCTAGCTTGTCGCGGGCCTCGGTCGAGCCAGAAGAGACGCTCATCGGTCACTGTCAACATCAATGCGGCTGGCGACGCCCGTGATCTCGCCGCTGGCCCCGCACCAGGGGCACGTCAGCCGGCCGCCCTTACCGTCGTAGCAGAAGATATGGCCGCAGCTACACTTCACCAGCCGGCGGGCAAAGCAGTGGGGGCAACCGGGGTAATCCTTCTCGTAGTCGAAGCTGCCCTCTAGCACCGTACGGTCGTAGCCCTCGCGCTTGGCGCGGTCTTCGGGGATGGCAAACGCCCAACTGGCCTGCCAGCGACCGAGCGTCTTTTCTTCGTAGCGCACGCCGAAGGGCTGCCGGTTGACGCGGCAGCGGGCCAGCAGAATGACGACATGAGGTTGGTCAGACATCCTGTCCTCCGCTCTCTGACGCTGCCTCCGTCCTCGGTCCTTCGCCTGCCCCCCGCAATGGGGGGGCCGCCGTCGGTCCTCCGTCCTCCCGCCAGACCAGCGCCACCGTGATGTCATCGCCGCTGCCAGCCGCCGACGCCTCGCTCAGCCAGGTGTCCAGGTTGGCGCGCACGAGGTCCAGCCCGTCGGCGCGAATCAACTGGACCAGGTCCGCGCCCACCTGCAAGAAACCTGGGTCGTCGCGGAACGAGTTGGGGTAGCCGTCGGTGGTCAACAGGATCAGGGCGGGCGGCGGGCCGCTGAGGGCCTGGAAGGCGACGCGGAAATCACGCCACGCCTGCTTGCCCGATAGCGACGTGGTCTCGTTGGCGAACAGCCGCCGGTCGCCCGGCAGCGGCCGCTGGACTTCTAACTCATTGGAGACGGTCAGAATGTCGCCGTCGCCCAGTTGCAGAAACAGCAGATACTCGCGTGTGACCAGGGCCGCCAACAGGGTCGCGCCATAGACGAGCAGCGGCTTCTCGGCCACTCGCTGGACCGTCGCCGCGCCCTCGCGCTCGGCCAGCCTCGCCCACTCGTCCTCGGTCACCGGGTCATGCTCCAGGTCGGCCTCGACTGCCGCCTGCCAGCGGCGGACCATCTGCTGCGGCAGCGTCTCCTCGGCCAGCCGCTTGACTGCCGTGAGCGTCGGCGCTTCGTCCTGGCCGGCCACAAACTCGGCCAGCACGTCGGTCGCCGTCAGCACGGCCAGCATAGAGCCTCGGTCACTGCGGAAGCACTTGGCGCTGCCGTGCCCATCGGCCACCGCGACCATAACCGGCAGGCCGACGCCCGACTCCGGCAGCCAGCGCAGAGCATCCTGGTTGGGCACGCCGGCGCGAACGTGCGCCGCGCCGCGCACGCTGCTGCCCATGACGGCGCAGCCTGTCCAATCCTGGGCCACCATGCCCGGCTCTACCACACGTCACCCGGCGAGGTCGGCCCCTGATTCGGGTCGGGCGGCGCAGGGATGGGGACGTTGACGCCGGCGGCGGCGGCGGCTGTCTGGCTGGCGGGTGACGAGGCCGACTTGAGCACCGCCGTGGACACCCACTTGATGTGCTTGACGAGCGCCTCCGGGTTATTGGCCTCCAGGGGCTGCAGTTCAGGGTTGCCAATGAACGACTGGAGCACGTTGCGGTCGGCGTCGCTGCCAATGGCGATGGCGATACGCACGGCCTTCTTGCCCCAGGGCGTGTTCATCAAGGTATTCAAGCCCGTCTCCCAGTCGTCGGTGGGCTGGCCGTCCGACATCAGGACGAGGACGGGCGGCAGGGCGCGCTCGGTCATGGGCGGTATCTTGAGCTGGTCGGCGACGGTGGCGAAGGCTTTGCCCATGTCGGTCACGCCGCCCGCCCTGAGGTCGGTCCACTTGAAGTCGGCCACGGGCGTTGGCTGCGAGATGTGCCACTGTGCCCCGCTGGAGAACGCCAGGGCGCGCACGAGCACCTGGGCGTTGGGGTTGTCGTCGGCTACCTTCTGCATGTGCGGGATGGCGTCGCGGATGGCGAAGTTGAGCGCCTGAATCTTGTCGCCCGACATGGAGCCGGAGCAGTCGGCGATCCAGATGAAGTGCAGCGGGCGGGTCGCCAGTTCGCCGCCGGGTCGTTTAGCCATAGTTCCTCCTGGTCTTTCTCTGCGTCCAAACCAAGCTCAGAGTAACAAATTGGTCCAGGCAGAGAGGCTACTCTACCTATACGTAACGCGACGGGTCTCGGTTGCGGAGGCTTACCCCTCCAGTAGCTTGTAGAAAAACACCGTCGGGTCGACACCACCGTCGCCGTTGAGGGCGAAGCGGGGGATGACGCCCGCCTCGGTCCAGCCCAGCTTGCGGTACAGCCCCTCGGCCCAGTCGCCCTGCCGCGTGTCCAGGACGAGCGTCGTCCGGGCGTGCGCCCGCGCCTGGTCTTCCACCGCCCGCATGAGCGCCTGGGCCATGCCACGCCGCCGAAAGCGCGAGTGGACCAGCAGCTTGGCGACCTCGGCGCGGTGGCGGCCATTGGGCTTCTGAACCAGCTCTAGCTGGACCGAGCCAGCCAACTGGTTGTCCTGGAAGGCGGCCAGCAGCAGGCGCGCGCCAGCGGCCACCTCGGCCAGGATACTCTCCCAGTAGGCGCGGGCAGCGGCGGGGTCTAAGGGGGGTAAGTAGCCTACCGACGCCCCGCCGTCGACGGAGTCGCGCAACAGGTCAACCAGAGCTTCTAGGTGGTCGTGGGCCTGGGGAGCCGTGAGTCGGGTGATACGCACCATAGATGGGCCTTCGTGGGTGGCAGAGTCAATTCCACTCACATTATAGCACAAAGGGTGGTCGTTTCTTCACCTGGCGGTAATAAACCTCCACTCTACGCAGGCAATCTAGGAGTAAGTTGGTAGTAGGAGTACTCCTCTCGCCCAAACTTCATAGGAGGGCTGATATGCTGATAAACAACAAGACCATCGCCCACCGCTATCTTGAAGAGGTCTTTAGCAAGGGGAACGTCGCGGCGATTGACGAGATTACGGCGGTGAACTTCGTCTCGCATGACCCGGCGGCCGGCGGTGAGATCCGAGGCGTGGACGGGTTTAAGCAGTTTGTCACCGCCATCCACACGGTCTTCCCGGATATCCAGTTTACGGTGGAGGATATGCTGGCCGAAGGGGACCGCGTCGCAGTACGCTGGACCATGCACAGCGAACACGAGGGCGAGGGCCTGGGCCTGCCGGCCACCCATCGCCCGGTGACTGTGACCGGCGCGGAGTTCCTGCGCATCGTCAATGGCAAGATCGAGGAGGACTGGGTCACCCTCGACACGCTCCGGCTGGTCAACGACATGGGCCTGCTGGAGCCGAAGCCGATGATGGCCTAGACCGAGGGTGGTTGTCAATCCGAATAACCTTCCGAGAGGTCTGAAGCCCTTCGGAAAGGTGAGAATCGTCTGAGGAGGTGACCCGCTCGGGCGGCTCACAACCCAATAGCGCTGACCGATACACCCGCTCTCGTCCTGAAAGCGGGTGTATCGCGTCCACTGGGGCGGGGGGCAAGGCCAGTCCAGCGTTTATCGGTTGTCTTACCCATCTCTCAGCGGCGGCACAGGTTGGGTTAAGGTAGGTGGGTATAGTATAATGGAGTGACCCACCTCAATGCCAGGTAAGCGACCCTATGCCTCAGGAGAGATAGATGGATCAGGATTCCCGTACCAACTCGCTAGATCGGCCGCTCAGTCGCCGCGCCCTGCTCAAATGGCTGCTGGCGCTACCCGCGCCGCTTCTCATCGCCGCCTGCACGGGCCAGACCCCGACCGTCCTGACTCAGGCCGCGTCGGCCACGAGCGTCCCTCCCACGCAGCCGTCGGCCACCCCACGACCTACCCAGGCCCCCCCTACTCAAGCCCCACCTACCGCCGCCCCCCCTACCCAGGCGCCGCCTACCCAGGCCCCACCTACCGCCGCCCCCCCTACCCAGGCGCCATCCACCCCTACGGCTCAAGCCGCCCTCGTGCCGACGCCGGCCTGCCCCACGGGGAACGCCGTGACGCTCGAGCAAACCGAAGGCCCCTACTTCAAGGCCAATGCGCCGCAGCGGACGTCGCTGCTGGAGCCGGGCATGGCCGGGACGAGGCTCGTCGTGACGGGCTATCTCCTGACCACCGACTGTAAGCCTGTGGCGGGGGCGCGAGTGGATTTCTGGCAGGCCGACGACAAGGGCCAGTACGACAACGCGGGCTATCGGCTGCGCGGCTACCAACTCACCGATGCCGCTGGCCGCTACAGCATGGAAACCATCGTGCCGGGCCTCTACCCCGGCCGCACGCGCCACATCCACGTCAAGATTCAGGCTCCTAACAAGCCCGTCCTGACCACGCAACTCTATTTCCCCGGCGAGCCGGCCAACCAGCGTGACGGCATCTACAACAAGGCCCTGGAAATGCAGATGCAGGACACGGCCAACGGCAAGACGGGCACGTTTAACTTTGTGCTCAAGGTCTAGTGGTCCACTTCCTGCTGAGGGTGGCTTAGCTTCATAACCGATCGTCGGTAGAGACGTGACAGGTCACGTCTCTACTATCTTGTCCATGCTAGAAGTTGAGGCTATGCCCTCCCCGGTTCCCAACGTCCACAAGATCGCTGTCCTGCGGGCCAACGCGCTCGGCGACTTCATCATGATCCTGCCGGCTCTGGACGCGCTCCAGGCCGCCTATCCCGAGGCCGAGATTACCTTGCTGGCCGGGGCCTGGCACGTCGAGTTCCTGGCCGGCCGCCCCGGCCCGGTGCGCCGTGTCGTGACGATTCCGCCCCTCCACCACATGGGCGAGCCAACCCTGACGCCCGACTTACAGGCCGACCTCGACGCCTTCTTCGCCGCGATGCAGGCCGAACGGTTTGACATCGCCTTCCAGATGCATGGCGGCGGCCAGCAGTCCAACCCGTTTGTCCAGCGTCTGGGCGCGCGGCTGAGCGTGGGCCTCAAGACGCCGGACGCGGCTCCCCTCGACCGCTGGATCCCCTATCTCTACTACCAGCGCGAAATGCTGCGTTACCTCGAAGTCGTGTCCCTGGTCGGGGCGCGGCCCACCCGCCTCGACCCCCATCTGACCGTCATGGACCGCGATTTACAGGCGGCGCGCCACATCGTCCCCGACACGGATCGCCCCCTAGTGGTCCTCCACCCCGGCGCGAGCGACCTCCGCCGGCGCTGGCCCGCCGCGAGCTTTGCCCAGGTGGGCGACCGCCTGGCCGAGACGGGCGCTCGGGTCGTCGTGACAGGAGTGGAAAAGGAAGCGGATGTCTGCGCGGCGGTGGTCGAGGGGATGCGGGCCGAGGTCGTGAACACCTGCGGTCAGCTATCGCTCAGCGGTCTCACAGGACTGCTGGCGCGCGCGTCCGTCGTTATCGCCAATGATACTGGGCCGCGCCACCTGGCCGAGGCGGTGGGGACGGCGACGGTGGGCATTTACTGGTGTGGCAACGTTATCAATGCTGGCCCCGCTACGTCGGCGCGGCATCGAACGGCCATCGCGTGGCGGCTGACGTGTCCCGTATGCGGCTTTGACAACACCTTCGGCCGCTGCGAACACAACGACTCGTTTGTCGCTGACATCACCTCGTCCGAGGTGATGGAACTCGCCTTCGACCTGCTGGCCGTCTGCCCCTAACCCACGACTCGCCCACGTTTGCCCTACGTCACAACCGCCGCCTTGTGAACGTTCTTTACACGCTTCCGGTACAGAGAATAACGGGGCGTGAACTCTCCTCGTTCTACATAGCAGACACGCGTCAATGGCGCCGGCGCGTCCGGCGGGGCTGCCAGGCGGCGCGGGCTGTCCATCGTTTTTTATGTAGAGGAGGCAGTTGACATGTTACCCCCCTATGTTCGACTCAGACTCCGCTGGCTGCTGGCCGCGCTCCTGCTCGCGCCCCTACTCGTGATAGCGGCGGCAGCGAACACCTCAAACGCGGCGCAGGCCGACTGTGTCACTATGTCCCTGGACCCCCTGAACTCGACGGTCGCCCCGAATCAAGTGTTCACCGTCAACGTCCGGCTTAGCTCGCCTAACCAGGCGTTCCTGGGCGCCGACTTCGATCTGCGCTTCGACCCCGCTGTCTTGCAGGTCGTTACATCCGGCGGTGTCGCTGCCACCACGGTGGACCAGGGTGACTACGGCGGTATCGCGCCGGTCAACCAGGCGGATAATACGGCTGGGCGTGTTCGCTACGCCGAGGTACGCACGACCGGCTCGGTGACGGGCAACTTTACCCTGGCAAGCATCCGCTTCAAGGCCATCGGCCCCGCCGGCTCCTCGTCCGCGCTGACCGTTACCTCGGCCAACGCCGCGACGCCGACCGCGCCGACAAGTGTCCTCTGCGGGCTGCCGGCCAACGGCCTGGTGACTATCCCCACGCCGACCCCGACCCCGACGCTCGGCGCCGATACGCCCACCCCCACGCGGACCGTCACCCCGACGCGCACGGCCAGCCCCACCGCGTCGCTGTGCCCCAATATCCTGCGTAACTCGGGCTTTGAGGACAACACGGCCTGGCAGCACCCGATTACGCCGCGCACGGCCGACTACACCAGCGCCGAACACTTCGCGGGCAGCCGTGCCATGCGCCTGGGCATCGAGCCGCCGGGCAGTGACGTCTACTCCTACAGCACGGCCTACCAGCAGGTGTCCATCCCCTCCAACGCTACCCGCGCCACGCTGGTCTTCTACTACAAGCCCTTTACCGAGGAGGCTGAGTGGACGGCCAAAGCCGACGAAGATTGGAGCTGGTACGACCCGGCCGCCGTGATCGCCGGACGGGCCAACAAGGCCGAGGATATGAACACGCCCGCCTGGGCCACGGCCCGCGACTGGCAGGAAGCCCTCATCCTCGACTACTACTATCGCCCCCTGGCGACCGTCTTCCGCAGCGCCTCCAATGCCGTCCAGTGGCGCCGCGTGGAGTATGACCTGACGCGCTATAAGAACCAGACGATTAACGTCTACTTCAACGCCCTGAACAACGGCACCGGCGGTCGACGCACCTGGATGTACCTAGACGAGGTCTACATCTACATCTGCACCGACCCGCAGCCGGCCACGCCGACCCCCACCGCGACAACTCCGCCGGTTGGCGGCTGCTTCGAGCGTATCCTAAATGGCGGCTTCGAGAGCAACGCCGTCTGGCAGAACCCGATCACCCCCTTCAAGGCCGACTACACGACGGCCACGGCGCACAGCGGCGCCCGCTCGATGCGCGTGGGTGTTCCGCCTGGCAATACCGATCGCTACTCCCACAGTTCGGCTTACCAGTCGGTGGTCATCCCGTGGGACGCCCAGAGCGCCCGGCTGACCTTCTGGTTCAAGCCCTTTACCGAGGAGCCAGAACGCGCCAAAGTGGGCGAGGACTGGAAGGACTACGACCCAGGCCGGGTCATCCGCGGCGAGGCGTTGGACGGCCGGGCCGACAAGACTACAGCGGGCGACTACCAGGAGGCGCTTATCCTGGACCGCAACTATCGTGTCCTGCGCACCATCTTCCGCACCGAGTCGAACTTCGGCCAGTGGGCGCAGATTACGGTGGACCTGACGGCCTATCGCGGCATGCGCGTGGTGCCTTACTTCAACGCCTTTAACGATGGCGACGGCCGGCGCAGCTGGATGTTCGTGGACGATGTGTCGCTGGAAGTCTGCTACCCCGGCGGGAGCAGTGAGGCCGTGACGGTCAGTGGGAGCGTCTCGCTCCAGGGCCGCAGCGTCTACAATGATACCATCGTGGGCGTGGATGAGATGCCGTGCGACCAGACCGGCCCGACCGGCACATTCCAGTGTGAGGTGGCCCAGGATGAGCCGAACGCGGCCCGTCTGACCGCCGACCATCCTGGCTACCTGCGGGCGGATAAGACACTGGGCAGCGATGTAGTCGCCGCCGGGGCGTCCACCGAACTCGTGGCGGGCGATGTCAACGACGACTGCGCCATTGACATCTTCGACCTGGTGCGCGTCGCGGCTGCCTACGACACGCAACCCGCCAGTGACGAGCAAGCCGACCTCAACGGCGACGGCGAGATCAACATCTACGACCTGGTCCTCACCGCCACGAACTATGGTCTGTCCTGCCCGACGCCGTGGACTGGCCCCATGGCGAAGGTGGGCCCGGTCGAGGCTAAGGGCAGCGCCCTCGTCAGCCTGCGGAACGACAAGGCTTCGAAGACCGGCGGCCTGGTGTGGGCCGAGGTCGTGGTCGAGGGTCAGGCCGTGTACGGCGCGGATGTGCGCCTGAGCTTCGACCCGACGCGGCTGGCCCCGGCGGCCGACAAGGCCGAACTGGGCGCGTTCCTCCAGGGCGCGCACGTGGCGCTCAACCAGGTGGACGCCAAGGCGGGTACGGTACGCTTCGCTGCCACCCTCCTGAACCCGGCCCCGGCGGCTAACGGTCGTGGCGTCCTGATCCGCGTGCCATTCCGCGTGATTGACGGCGTGACGAGCAAACGCGCTCCGACCGTCCACCTGGACCGTATTGACCTGGTCCAGCGCGGTGGCCTCCCGATCACAGTGGGGCAGTAGTGAGTAGTCGGTAGACTGTAGGAAGAAGTAGGAAGGGGGTGGGTTTCCTGATGGAAAATCCACCCCCTTCGTGTGGCCTGGGGAATGTGCGTGTCGCGAGACTAGTCGGGGATCACCAACTCCTGACCGGGGTGGATGAGGCTGGGGTTAGGGCCGATGGTGTCGCGGTTGGCATTGTAGATGTCGCGCCAACGGGCCTGCGTGCCATAGAAGCGCTCGGAAATCCAGCTCAGGTTGTCGCCCGGCTGCACCGTGTAGGTGCGCTGCTGAGCGGCCTGGGCCGCCGCCTGCTCGTCGGCCTGGCGTTGCGCCTCGGCCTGGGCCGCCGCCTCTTGCTCCTGGCGCTGGCGCTCTTCGGCCTCACGCTGGCGCTGCTCCTCCTCGGCCCGCATCTTCTCTTCCAGTTCGCGCGCCTTCGCCTCTAGCTCGGCCTGGCGCTGGGCGACCTCGGCCTCGCGCCGCGCCAACTCGGCCTGGCGGGCCTGCTCGGCTTGAGCGGCCGCCTCGGCCTGCTGCTGCTTCTCCACCTCACGCGCCTGGGCGAACAGCGCTTCGCGGTCGGCCGCTAGTTTTTGAGCGGCCGCGGCTTCGGCGTCGCGTTGGCGCTGCGCCTCGGCTTCCGCTGCCGTCTTCTCCTCGTAGGCGCGCTGCTCGGCCGCAATCGCATCCTGGATGGACTGGCGCTTGGCGGCTTCTTCGGCAGCCGTCGCCTGGGCCACCTGCTCCTCTTGAGCCTGCTTCTCACGGGCCGCCCGTGTCCCTGGCAAGGGTTGATTCAGGGCGTCGCGCAACTTGTCAAACAGACTCTCGTGTTCTTTCTCGTCGGCCATGGGATGCTCTCCTCGTTGTTAGGTGGCACACGGCAGCCAGGCCGCCGCTGTCACACGATGGTTGTGGATATAGACGGAGCAACCATCTCGATTATAGTCCACCTCAGTCTACAGTACAAGCGTGACAACGCGGATTACGAAGAAACCCGGACGAAATTCAACACCGTCTGTCCTTCCCCGTATTCAATCATGAGGCTATCGCCAGCCAGCGTAAAGCGGGTGACTTGCTGAAGCGCCTTGAGATAGCGGCTCTCTTGTTCGCCTATCGTTTCATCCGTGCAGGCGCGCAGGGTACTAACAAGCTCGCTTATCGTAAGGTTTGGGCCGCTGACCTTATAAGTCCCGCCGAAGGTATTGCAGCCGCCACTCCCGCTGACTTTGCCCCCCGCCTCAAACTGGAGCAGCAGCGGCGCGGTTCCCTCGACGGTTTTTTCAGCGCCACGCGCCCCCATGGACTGGAGCCGCCACCTGGAGCCTTGGAGGGCGCCAGCGGGCGCGGCCGGCGCCGTGGGGCTAGATTGGGCCGCGTTGGACGATACCCCGCCACAACCTGCCAGCATGACCAGGAGCACGGGAATTAGGGCTACGAGCCAGAGTCCGACTGTTCGCCGCATTAGTTCACCTCCTTTCGCCGATATTATCCCACTCTACCAGCAGGAAGTGTGCCGCCTTTCAGTGGTCAGTGGTCAGTGGTCAGTATAACCCGTGCCCTAGCAGTCACGGCTGCCTGCTTCTTCCTGCCCTCCATCCTTTACGCCTCACGCATTACGCCCAAGGTTCACCCGCACCTGTTTCTCGGCCCAATTGCGCAAGACGGAGGCCAGTTCGGGGACGCGGAGCAAGTGGGCGGCGCGGCGGTGGTCTCGGTGGTAGATGTGGGCGACGTCGCCCACCGTCAGCCCATGGTCCGGGCGATGGACGACATGCACGGCGTCGCCCGCGCCCACCTCACCCTCTGCCAGGATGCGCAAGTAGGCGCCGGGGCGGCCGGCGGCGGCGAAACGCGGCGGGAAGCCCGAGTCGCCCATACGCGCCCCTAGCTTGAAACAAGGGATGCGCGGCTGGCACACCTCAAACAGCGCCGTCCCGATGGCCCAGCGCTCCCCGACGATCGCGCCCGTGACATCTACACCGCTGAGCGTCAGGTTCTCCCCGAAGCTCCCCGGCTCCACCGGCCGACCCAGTTCCCAGCCCCACCAGTCGGCGTCCTCCTGGGCGTAGCTATAGACGGCCTTGTCATGTCCGCCATGAACACGACGGTCGGCCTGCTCGTCACCAGCCAGGTTCACCCCCTGCGCCGCGATCCGACCCGTAACGGGAAATTTCCAAATGCTCGTCGAGACCAACTCCGCCAGCCACTCGATCGTGCGTGGTTGTCCGACATTGACCGACACCACGCGGCCTACTGAAGTTTGCTCTGCTGTTTCTCTTGTCAATTTTGACATAGTCTATTCCTGTCCTGTAAGAAATACGTTAGTCGATTTTTAGAATCTGTCACCTTTGGCTAAGACGGGTGTGAGAAAGACGCGCTAGACTAGGGAGAGTGCCGCATCAAGGTTGACAACTCGCGCCAGAAGGAGTAAGTTAATGCCTGCTACTCAGTTGCCCTACGTACCCAGTTCGGTTCGCCGCCCAGGGGAGCCATTTGCCATGACGGGTGAGGGAAAGCCGACTGGTTTCACCCTGAGCGCCGAGGACCGGCGTGTTGTCGAAGCCCTGCGTCACGGCGACGAGACCGTCTTCCTCGCCCTGGTTGAACGGTACTATGCGACCATGCGCCGCTTGGCCGCGGTCTACGTGGATGATCCGGCGGTGGTAGAGGACGTGGTGCAGGACGCCTGGCTCGGCGCGCTCCAGGGCATCCACCGGTTTGAGGGGCGCTCCTCATTCAAGACGTGGCTGCTGCGGATTCTGACCAATATCGCCAAGACCCGCGCCCAGCGCGAACGTCGCAGTATCGCCTTCTCGAACCTCGTCTCAGACGACGTGGAGGGTGATGAGCCGGCCGTAGCGCCGGAGCGATTCCTGACCTCGGGGCGCTGGGTCGGCCACTGGGCCGCCGCGCCGGCCAGTTGGGCCACGGTCGAGGACCGCCTGGCCGCCATTGAGACCCAAACCTACGTCGCCCAGGCCATCCAGACCCTGTCTCCCCATCAGCGTCAGGTCATTATCCTGCGCGATATTGAGGGTCTAAATGCCGACGAGGTGTGTAATATCCTCGGCCTCACGGAGACTAATCAGCGCGTGCTGCTGCATCGAGCCAGATCGAAAGTACGACGGGTGCTCGAACAATTCATCAACGCCGCATAAGGTGGACATGACTGAAGAACTGAGTTGTCAGGAACTGGTTGAACTGGTGACCGAATATCTTGAAGGCGCCTTGCCGCCGGGCGACGTGGAACGATTTGAGACGCATCTGGCCGGCTGCCGAGGCTGCCGCAACTACCTTGAGCAGATGCGGCATACGATTCAGGTCGTAGGGCATCTAACCGAGGATCATGTCGCGCCGGAGGCGAAGGAGACCCTCCTGGCGACCTTCCGAGGCTGGAAACGGGGCGAGACGCCCCCTTCGCCTGCTTAAGGTAGGGGGCAGGTCGCCGTGCCTGCCCTGGTAGGGCGACCACCCAGGGTCGCCCCTATCGTCCGCTATTGGCTAGTCCCGGCTGCCGCTGACCCAGCGTTGCGTCGGGCTGAGGAGCGCATAGACCGGCACATCCCGTTCGATGATGGACAGCATAGTTCCTTGCTGGAAATCCTGAACCGGACGGGTGTTGCCGTTTTCGTCTTGCAGCGCCCGCCCCAGCTTATCGCGCACCCCCGGCTGGGTACACCACGCCCGTCCGAGGCCGCGCCGTGGGGTGGGCGGGGTGCGTGACGGCGTCGAGGCGTCGGGGCACGAGTACTCCGGCTGGCCCTCTTGCCATGTGTCCTGGAAGACCTGCCACAGCCCATCGTCATAGACGGCGTAAATTTGGCGCGTATCCTGCCGCCACAGCATAAAGCCGTGTTCAAACGGCTGGTACGACGTCGTAATGCCTTTCTCCGGCGCGGTCGGACAGCCCGTCCGTTCATCCAGCCCCAAATTCGCCCACACGTCTACAAATGATTGCCCCGCCGGGGGCGCGCAGGCCGCCGCCGAGGGCCGTAGTGTCGCGCGAGGAATAGGAGTGCGTGTCGGCGGGATGGGGGACGGCGTGGCGGCGCGTGTCGCTGTCGCGGCGGGCGGCGTCGGTGAGCCAGTCGCGGCAGCGACGGTAGGCGACGGAGCGGGCCGAGTGGGTGAGGCGGGGTTGGCGGTATCTGTAGGGCGGGCCGTGGGCTGGGCCGCCGGCACCTGGGGCGTGAGGGTCGTGGTCGCGGCCGGGCGGGTGGCGCTGGGCAGCAGGGTCGGCGGCGCGACGGCCACCTGGGGCGGGGTTTGTGTCTGTCGCCAGAGCCAGAAACCCAAAACGCTCATGACGATCAGCCAGAGCGCGACTGCCGCCCAAATCCAGGCCCGTCTAGCCTGGACCGGCGCGGCGGGCGCGGTCGGGACAGCAGCCGCCACTGGCGGGGCCTGGGCAACGCGCTCCACGGCGCGGGCCGCGTCCTCGGCCGGCACGCCGCGCAGCAGCAGGGCGCGTTGGGCCAGGGGGCGCGGTCAGGGTCGTGGGCCGTCGCCAGGATGGCGGCCCAGCGTTCAAGCTCCTGGCTGGCCCAGTCCTCGTCAAGCCCCAGACCCAGCAGGATGACCTGGAGGTCGGCCACTTCCAGACGGCCACGCCGGGCCAGGGTCTCAGCTAGAGGGTCGAGGGCAGGGAGCAGTTGGGCGACACGGTCAGGGGACAGGGGTACACTCACGCTCTCTCCTTGCGGCGGCTAAGTCTGTGCCGAACCAAGTATAGCACGCCTCCGCCAGGGGTGTAAGTGCTGGTGGAACAGGGTTTGCTAGAGAGACTCACTGGCCTTCCCATCCTTCCCATCTTATGCTATGCTTCCCTTGTTTCCTACACTTCCTATCCTTCCTACGCATTATTCATGAGGCGACACTATGCCTGACACCTTTGCCGAACTTGGCTTAAGTGAACCAATTCTCAAAGCGATTAGCGACCTGGGCTATGAAGCGCCTACCCCCATCCAGGCTCAGACCATCGGGCTGCTCATGCAGGGCGGCGACGTCATCGGCCAGGCGCAGACGGGGACCGGCAAGACCGCCGCCTTCGCCCTGCCCATGCTCGAACGGGTGGACCCCGCCTTGCGCCAGGTCCAGGCCATCGTCCTGGCCCCGACGCGCGAGCTGGCCGTCCAGGTAGCCGAAGCCTGCCACAAGTACGGGCGCTATCGGGGCATCAGCGTCCTGCCCGTCTATGGCGGCCAGCCCATTGACCGTCAGTTGCGCGGCTTGCGCCAGGGGGCGCAGGTCGTCATCGGCACGCCGGGCCGGGTGATGGACCATATCCGTCGTGGCAGCCTGGACCTATCCCATGTGTGCTATGTCGTCCTCGATGAGGCCGATGAGATGCTGGACATGGGCTTTATCGAGGACATTGAGTGGATTTTGCAGCACGTACCGGCTGACCGCCAGACGGCCCTGTTCTCGGCCACGATGCCCCAGCCTATCCGAGCGCTGGCGCAGAAGTACATGCGCGACCCGGTGACTGTGTCCATTGAGCGCGAACAGTTGACGGTTCCGACGACCGAGCAGACCTACTATGACGTCGCGCCGTCGGCCAAGCTCAACGCGGTGAGCGCGATTCTCGACCACGAGATGCCCGGCGCGGCGATTATCTTCACCCGTACCAAGCTAGCCGCCAGTGAGTTGACCGAAAGCCTCAGCGGGCGCGGCTACTCGGTGGACGCGCTGCACGGTGACCTGAGCCAAGCGGCCCGTGATAGCGTCATGCGCCGCTTCCGCGACGGCCAACTCGAAATCCTAGTGGCGACGGACGTGGCGGCGCGCGGGTTGGACATTGAGAACGTCAGTCACGTCATCAACTACGACATCCCCAACGACCCGGAGGCGTATGTCCACCGCATTGGCCGCACCGGCCGTGCAGGGCGGACAGGCGCCGCGATTACCCTGGTGACGCCGCGTGAACGGCGGTTGCTCAAGGACATCGAACGTATGTCGGGGGCACGGATTCGGCCGATGAAGTTGCCCACCCGCGCCGACGTGGCGGCTCGACGGGTCGAGGCGCTCAAAACCTCTATCCGCGACCGCGTCCAGCAGGGCGACCTGGAACCCTATCTGGTGTTGGTCCAGGGGCTGGGGGAGGAGCTAGACCTGGCCGAGGTCGCAGCGGCGGCGCTGAGCCTGGCGGCGACGGCCGACCGACGTGGGCCGCTGGTCATGGTCGAGCCAGAAGAGGAGACGCCCGCCGAGACGCCTAAGTCAGTCAACGGCATGGTGCGGCTGTTTATTGACGCGGGGCGTAAGGACGGCGTGCGGCCGGCCGATATAGTCGGCGCCATCGCCAACGAGGCCAGCATACCGGGCCGCGCTATCGGCGCCATTGACATCTACGACCGCTTCTCGTTTGTGGAAATTCCCGAACGCTATGTGGACGATGTGCTGGCCGCCATGAGCCGTACCACGCTCAAGGGCCACGATGTGACCTTCAAGGTCGCTATCCCCCGCGAGAGCCAGGCGCCGCGCGAGGATCTGCCCCGCCGCCGCCCGCCGCGCGACAGTGGAGCGCCGTCTCGGCCTGCCCGGCGGCCGATGCGTCCGACCCACCGCCCGCCCGGCCGACCCGGCCGGGGCTAACCTGACCACGGCGAATTTGAAAGACGCCCTCTCGCCTTACAAACGACACCGCCCAGCCGCACGATAGAGCGGCTGGGCGGTGCTTCTTCACCGTGTGATGTGCTCAAAACGGGCCGAAGAGCCAGTTGCCGCGCGCGTGCGGGTCATCACTCATGAAGAACTCTACGGTGTTCTCCACCGACTCCTCTTGCGTGATAAATCCATCGCCATTGCGGTCGAGCTGACGGAACGCCTCTTCCGCCTCATCGTTCGTCATGTTGTACGCCATCACCACGCCCAGATACTCCGTGCGGGCGATGCGGCCATCCCCATCGAGGTCCATGAGGCGGATGGAGTTGCGGGCGCTGTTCATGGTGATAGTTTCAAAGCCGACGGGGTCCGCCAGAATCTGGCTGGTCGCCGCAACGAATTCGTCGAGCGTCACCAGGTCGCCCCCGTTGGGGTGGGCGACCTGGCGAAGCTGCTCCCAACCGGCCATATAAGCCGTCATGTGGGTGTCCATCTCCGCTGAACCAGCCGGGATGCCGAGGACGCTGGCGATGCCTTGAGCCGCCTGCTCGTAGTCCGTGCGCTCCAGGACGCCGTCGTGGTTGTAGTCCCACAGGTGGAAGAGGCGGGTTATCTTTCGACGTCGCAAATCGCTAACCATAGGTGGTCTCCTGCTTGGGTTTGGGCTAATGCCGTTAATCCGCCATGACAGGCTGCATCTGGGGCGCGGCGGTCAGTTCGCGCTTGAGAATCTTGCCCGTCGCTGTCATGGGCAGCGTCTCGCGGAACTCAATCTGGCGCGGGTATTTGTAGTCGGCCATATCCTTCTTGCAGAAGGCGATTAACTCCTCCGGCGTGACCGTCTGGCCTGGCTTGAGGATGACATACGCCTTGATCTCCTCGCCCAGCTTCGCGTCCGGCACGCCGACCACCGCCGCCAGCGACACCGCCGGGTGCGTCATCAGCACTTCTTCGATCTCGCGCGGGTAGACGTTGAAGCCGCCGCGAATAATCATGTCCTTGATGCGGTCCACGATGTAGAAGTAGCCCTCGTCGTCCATGTAGGCGATGTCGCCGGTGTGGAACCAGCCGCCCTTGAACGCCTCGGCGTTGGCTTCGGGCTTCTTGTAGTAGCCCTTCATCACATTGTGGCCGCGTATCACAATCTCGCCCCACTCGCCCACCGGCGCTTCCTCCAGCGTCCCGACTTTGACCACCTTCATCTCCGTCCCCCACAGCGCCACGCCGATGGAGCCGGGCTTGCGCGGCCGCTCCAGGACGTTAAACGACGCCACGGGCGAGGTTTCGGATAGGCCGTAGCCTTCCAGGATGGGGACGTTGAACTTGGCCTCGAAGGCGCGCATCACTTCGAGGGGCAGGGACGAGCCGCCCGACGAGCACAGCCGCAGGTTGCCCGCAATCTTGTCCAGGTCATATTTGTCGGCTTCCGGGTAGCTCAGCAGCGCCCAGTACATCGTCGGCACGCCGGCGAAGATGGTCACCCCATCGCGCTGCATGATGCCCAGGCAGGCCGCCGGCTCGAAGCGGGGCAGGAGGGTAATCGCGCCGCCCGTCGAGAACAGCGCGTTCATGATGCACGTCTGGCCGAAGGAGTGGAACAGGGGTAGAGTCGCCAGGGCCACGTCGGTCGTCTTGCCGTCCAGCAGGAACTTGGACGTGTAGAGGGCGTTGAAGAACATATTGAAGTGGGTCAGTTCCGCGCCTTTGGGCCGCCCGGTCGTGCCCGACGTGTAGAGGATGACGGCCGTATCGTCCGGCATGGTCTGCACGGTGTCGAAGACGGGCGACTGCCCATACATGACGCGGCCAAACGTCGTCACGCCCTCGGCCTCGACGGGCGGCGGGGCGGCCATGCGCTCGGGAGCGGTGCAGACAATCAGGCTGCGGCACTCCGGCACGGCCTGGAAGCCCTTGAGCGCCTCCTCGAAGAACATCTCGAAGGCGACCAGGGCGACGGCGTCCGAGTCGCGCAGGTGGTACTCGACCTCGCGCGCCTTGAACAGTACGTTGAGCGGCACGACCGTCGCGCCCGCCTTGAGGATGCCGTAGTAGGCGATGGGGAAGTAGGGGATGTTGGGCAGCATGATGGCGACCTTGTCGCCGCGCTGGACCCCCATCTTCTTGAGGGCATTAGCGAACTGGTTCGCCATGCCGTTCAACTGGGCGTAGGTGAGCCGCATGTCATTAAAGATCACGGCGGTCTGGGTCGGGTTCTGGCGGGCGTTGTTCTCGACCAGCGTTGCCAGGTTCAGCATCCAGTGACTCCTTTCGCGTCGTGGCGGGGTGGGTTCACGAAAAACAGGGGGGATGGGCGTCATGATAGCACAATTGCCCCCCTGCGGCAACTCACCCGGCGTAACCTCACCCCCGCCCCCTCCCCTACGAGGGCAGGGGACGAAAACCCCTCTCCCTTGCCAGGGGAGGGGGCAGGAGTGGGGTTCCGAGCCTACCCCTTCGCCAACTCTCCCTCCTTCAGCACGCGGCGCAGAATCTTGCCCGTCGCCGACTTGGGCACCTGGGGGATGAACTCGACCGAGCGAATCCTCTTGAAAGGCGCGACCTGGCTGGCGACATAGGCCATGATCTCCTCAGCCGTCGCCTGGCCTTTGAGCACGACAAACGCTTTGGGCAGCTCGCCCGCCTCTTCGTCGGGCACGCCAATCACGGCGGCGTCAGCCACGGCCGGGTGCGACACCAGGATGGCCTCAAGCTCGGCCGGCGCGACCTGCAAGCCCTTGTACTTGATGAGTTCCTTGGCGCGATCCACAATCCAGAAGTAGCCGTCCTCGTCGGCGTAGCCGATGTCGCCCGTGTGCAGCCAGCCCTCGTCGTCCACCGTCTGCGCCGTCGCCGTCGGGTTGTTGAGATAGCCCTTCATGATCTGCGGCCCGCGAATCCACAACTCACCCTCCTGGCGCGGCCCGAGTTCCTCGCCCGTCGCCAGGTCCACCACCTTGCACTCCGTGTTGGGGATGACTGTCCCCACGCTGCCCGCTTTGCGGTCATGCTCCGGCCGCACCGCCAGGAAGTGCGTCACCGGGCTGGCCTCGGTCATGCCGTAGCCCTGCGTCACCTGGCAGCCGAGCCGCTGCTTGACGGCGTCCTCGGTCTCCTCCCCCAGCGGCGCCGCCCCGGACAGGATGGCGCGCAGGCTGGATAGATCGAACTTGTCCACCAGGGGGTGCTTCGCCAGGCCCAGCACAATGGGCGGGACGAGGTAGGCGTAGCTGATGCGGTGCTTCTGGATCAGGCCCAGGCATTGCTCCATGTCGAAACGCGGCATGGTCACAATGGTCGCGCCGCGATACAGGGCGAAGCTCATGATGACGATCATACCGTAGATATGGAAGAAGGGCAGCACCCCCAGCACCACATCATCGGGCCGCAGTTCGATACCGGGCGTGAAGCTCATGCCGTCCACCTGGGCCACATTGGACACCAGGTTGGTATGGGTCAGCATGACGCCTTTGGGCAGTCCCGTCGTGCCGCTGGAGTAGGGCAGGACGATCACATCCTCGTTCGCGTTGATGGACAGGTCGGGCAGCCGGCCATCGCTCTTAAGGAGACTGGCGAAGGGGGTGGCGCCCTCGGCCTCGCCAAAGACAAAGATTTCCCGAATGCCGCCCGCTTCGGCCGCCGCCTGCTGCGCGTTCGGCATGAACTGAGGGATGGTCAGGATGTACTGCGCGCCGGAATGACGCAGTTGGTTGGCGAACTCACCGACGGTGTAGAGCGGGTTGGTAGTGGTGACGGTGCCGCCCAGACTGGCGACGGCGTGGAAGGCGACGGCATACTCCGGCACGTTGGGGCTGTAGATGGCAAAGACATCCCCCTTCTTAAAGCCGCGCTGGGCCAGGCTGGCCGCCATCAGCCGGATCGCCCCCGTCAACTGGCCGTAGGTCAGCGTTCGCCCGGTCGGGCCATCAATCAGGGCCGGCTTGTCGGGCCACTGGGCCGCCCTCTCAAAGAGAAACTGGGTGAAGGGAACCTTGGGGATGGCGACGTCGGGGAACGGGGAACGGTAGGGCATCTTGGTCCTCCATGTTAATCTGGGGTGGCCGCACTCCATCATAAGGCCCCTATCATACCCCGACGCGGGGCAGCCGTCAAAGCCGTCGCCCGGCCAGAATCGCGGCTGGCTCTTTGTCTAAGGGAATGGGCGCCTGGCTAGACCTGACAGGTTTCCAAAACCTGTCAGGTCTAGGGCTAACATTGCGTGTAGTATACGAGGCGTGTAGGGCGGTCAAGGAGGGGGTGAGGTTCGGTTACGGGAAAATCTCCGTCGTGCAATCGCCGCCGGGCAGGTGGATCTCGTGGGCGCGGGCTGTCCCGAAATCCACGTAGAACGACTCGTCGAGACGCAGCCCGCCGTTCGGGTCGCAGTCCAGCTTCAGCATCCACGACTTCATACCGGGGTAGAACTGGTTATCCCACGTCGAGTACAGCGAGTTGGTGACGTACAGCCGCCGGCCATCCATGCTCAGTTGCAGCATCTGCGGGCCGGCGTCCAGCTTGCGCTCGCCGTGGAAGGCCGGCCCAAGCACGCCGCCCAGCCAGACCTGCCCCGTCAGCTTCGGGTGGGTCGGGTCCGACACATCGTACTGCCGAATATCGCCGTGCAGCCAGTTCGAGAAGTACAGGAAGCGATCATCCATGGATAGCACCAGGTCGGTAATCAGCCCTGGCACCGGGAAGGGCCACCCCTCCACCTCCTTCGGCTCGACCTGGATAATCTTCTCCGCCTGCCACTGGCCGTCCTGGCGATACCAGCGGAACATGGCGCTCGACAGCGCCGCGCCGACGAAGCCCGTCTGCGAGTCCGGGTTGTGCTGCCACCGCACTTCCAGGGGAATCAGCCCCTGCTCGCCCAGGTCAATGGATTGCGTGACCCGCTTCGCCTCCAGGTCCCAAAAGTGGATGCTGTGGCCGTACTTGCCATCAGCCACGTCCTGGAGATTAAAGCCGTCCTGAAACGTCTTGGGCGCCGCCCACTCGCTCGAAATCATGGCATTGTGGCGCGGCTGATACCAGAAATCGTAGTTAAATTGAACGCCGTTCTTTTCTGTCTCCCACCGGCCCAGCACGTCGAATGTCCGCGCGTCCAGAACCGCAAAGCCGCCTGGCGCAGTGCCCTCCGCATCGCCCAACATGCTGATGACGACAATCTCGCCCGGCATACAGTGAACCGTGTGCGGCGCGGATAGCCCTGTCTTGCGCTTAATCTCGTCGCCCTCGATGACCTTGGCGATACCCGGCCGGCGGGGGTCCGTGCCAACATCGACAATGTGCACCCGGCTGGAGCGGAACCCTGGTACCACCATGTACTGCCGCTTCATGTCGGTGTGACACGCGCTGCTGCACACCTGCCAGCCGTAGTGGTGCAACTCGTCGCCCACATTGGGCATGGGCGTGCGATGGATGATCTGGCTATAAGTGTCCGACTCGGGATTGACATCCACCACCGCCAGCAGGTCCGGCTCGTCCACGCCTGTCCCCGTATGCAGCGCGGCGACATAGACAAACTCCTCGCGCGGCGCGGCGAGGGCATCCTGCGGCGACTCGTAGCCGATGCGCTCCTGGGCCTCGTGATGCTCGTGGTGCTCGTGGTGCTCGTGGTGCTCGTGATGACTCATGGACTGGCTCTCCTTGTCACAGGGGGTTGACACAGCTTGCCACACTAGACGATAAGGCTATACGAGGCTCCTCTTCGAGCGTGCCCTGCGTGGGGCGATGCGGTTCACGGTTCTACGGGGTCGCCGGGCGCCGGCTCGGGGTCGGCTGCATGGGCGCAAAAAAACCTCATCCTGAGAGGCCGACGCCGAAGCGCGGCCACCAGCGATGAGGTAGGGTACTGTCGAAAGATGGGGTCGAGGGAAAGCCACGACCCTGCCCGGCCAAACCCGAATGGTCCTGACGGCGTGTTACGTCCAGAGAGGCGGCCCTGACAGCGGCCGGCCCTCATCGCTGAGACGAGACGTCGCGGGGAACGAGTCGCTGCCCCGGATGGTCTACCCACTCGGCGTCGGCGTCGAGGGGCGGAGCCAGGGCCAGGACTGCCCCGCTAGCGACAGATGCAGCGCAACACGGTAACGAGCATGGTTCTCCCAACGGCGACAGGTGATACTCAATGCTATAGATTATTCATAGGCTTGTCAAATGCCCCCCTTGCATCCCCCCTACACGCGGGGATGCAAGGGGGGCGTCGACTCACATGTCACGTACCCAAATAGGTAGGGGAATCCAGCCTACTGACCCGCTGAGACGAAGTTTAGCGCCGGCCCGCCCATCCCTGTATCCGGGTTCAGGCTGCTCAGCGTCACACTCACCGGCTCGCCATTGGGGTCCCAGTTGTGGACAACGATCACGTAGTCGCCGGCCGTGTCCGAGTTGAACTGCCAGTCGCGCTCGCCGAAGGCGGTCCAGATTGCCTCGCCAATGGGCGTGCCGCCCGGCGGCGGCGAGTCGGGGCCGTAGACGTCGAGCGTCACCGCATTGGCGACCTCCGTCGAAGGATCGGGGCCATTGATCATGAGCCTGAGGTCAAGCTCCGAATTGTCGCCGGGGTAGGTGAAGTGGTAGGCCGCCCAGCCGCCATTCGGGGCCAGCGTCACCCTGGTGTTGGGCGTGCCCGAGTCGGAAGCCGCAAACGCATTCAAGCCGCTGGCCAAAGCCAGAGCGCTCACGATCACGAACGCAACGACGAGGCGCGGCACACGTGGCATCATAGAACTCATCGCTTCAGTCTCCTTCTAACCTGACTGACTCTAGTAGCTGTACAGGCGCATCTCACAACACTAACGACTCCTGATGACCTCTCGCGTCGGATGGCCGGTCCTCATCGTACATGGGCCACTTCCTCCCGCGCTTCCACACTCTCACCAGGGCGGCTTGGCGCACGCTTGCCCGCCCTCTCCCTAGGACGCACTATACGCCCGCCGGCTGAGAACCAGGTGAGAGTGATGTTTGAACTGCGTGAGAGATGGCTGAAGAAGGGGCGGTCATCCTATTTGACGCCGCCCCCCAACCGGCCTATGATGATGGCGGACTCGTCCCCTGTCCCCCTTTAGAAGGAAAGACCATGTTCCGTCTTCCGTTCCGCCTACCGCGTCGTTGGCTTGCCCTGGTCTGGCTCGGCCTCGTCCTGGCCTGGGCCTCTGTTCCAGCCGCCTCGCTGGCCGCCCCCGACCAGCGCCTCCTCATCCTCATGTACCACTACATCCGCACCGGTGTCCCCGCCAGCGACCGGCTGGGACAAGGGCTGTCCGTCGCGCCCGCCGACCTGGACGCCCAACTCCGTGTCCTCGTCCAGCGCGGCTATGTCAGCGTCACGCTGGACGACCTGGTGGCCGCCCGACAGGGCGAGACCGTCCTGCCGCCCCGCGCCGCCGTCCTGACTTTCGACGACGGCTATGCCGACTTCTACACCGCCGCCTGGCCCATCCTCCAGCGTTACGGCCTGAGCGCGACGATCTACATCATCAGCGGCAAGCTGGGGCAGCCCGGCTACCTGGCCTGTGACCAACTCCGCGAGTTGGCCGACGCCGGCGTGACCGTCGCCGCCCACTCTGTCACCCACCCCCGCCTGCCTGCCCTCTCCGACGCGGCCCTGGCGCGGGAGATGCGCGAGTCGCGCCGGCAATTGGAAGAGTGCCTCGGCCAGCCAGTGCGCCACTTCGCCTATCCGTCGGGCGCCTATGATGACCGCGTACGCGCCGCCGCCGCTGAGGCTGGCTACCTGACGGCCACCACCACCCGCTACGGCGTCGCCCGCCCCGACCTCGACCCGCTGACCCTGCCGCGCTTGCGCGTCTTCGGCGGCATCAGTCTGTCCCAGTTCATCGGCCTGGTCGCCACAGCGGAACGCTAGTAGGGGGAACCCTCTCGCTCCTGGACCCGCCAGGCCAGGAACACGGCCGCGAGCAGCGTCATCCCGGCCGCCACGGCCACGTTGGCCCCCAGTCCCGCCCCCTGCCAGAGCAGCGGCCCCAGCAGCGAGCCGAGCACGCGGCCCATCTGCGTCGCCGTCGTGTTGATGGACAGCGTCGTAGCGCGCGCCTGGGGGACTAACTCAGTCACCAGGGGGATGCACGAGATGTAGGCGAACTCGAACAGGAACAGCAGCAGGGCCAGGCCGACGACCGCGCCGGCTAACCCCAACCCGCCCAGCAGCGGCAGCAGCGGTAAGGCGAGCGCCAGGGCGAGCAGCCCGCCCAGGATGCCCCGCTTCTTGCCCACGCGGTCCAGAATCGCGCTCGATAAGCCCTCGCCCGCCAGTTCGGCCAGCCCGGTCGCAATCGCCACCGACCCCAGCGCCGCCGCGCCCAGCCCAAACTCGCGCTCCAGCCACGCCCCGCTAGCGACGATGAACACCGTATCGCTCGCCATCACCAGGCACAGCGTCGTCAACCACATCCAGCGCACGCTCGGCTGGCGCAGCGCCAGGCCGAAGCCGCTCCACCAGCGCCGGCCATACGGCGGGTGGGGACGCACATCGGCTCTTGGGAAGCCCCACAGCGCCACGAGCAGGCTGACGCCGCCGAGGACGGCCAGCCCGGCGTAGGGGGCCTGCCAGCCGTAGCGGGCGATGGCCCAGCCGGCGACTGGCGCGCCAAGGAGACTCGCCGTCGCCCAGGGTATCTCAAACAGCCCGTTGACCCGCCCGCGCATCGCATAAGGCACGCGGTCGCTGATATAGGCCACCGTCGTCGGGTCGAGGATGATCTTGGCCAGCCCCATGGCGATGAAGCCGACGGCGAACAGGGCGTAGACGGAGAAGAGGGCCGCGACAGCCGAGCCGACGGTAAACAGGCCGATGGCGAACAGGATGAGGGTGCGGCGGCGCAGCCGGTCGGCCAGCGGGCCGACGAGGAGGCTGGCGAAGCCCATCGTCGCCCTGAGCGCGACCAGCGACGCCGCCACTTCAAGGGGCACGCCTAGCCCCCGCGCGATGATGGGCAGGAAGGGGTAGACCAGGCGAAACGAGGTGTTGAGGGTGGCGCGGGCCAGCAGGCTGGCGAGGATGGGGCGGACGAGGGACGAGTCAGATGAGGACATGGGTGGCTCGTGGGTAGTGGGTGGCGAGTGGTGAGTGGTGGGCGACGAGGCCGCCTATGACCTCTCGGTGGACTACACCCAGTCCCCGCCGCCGCCTGCCCTGTCCGATGAAGATAGCGCCTGGCTGGATGAACTGTTGCGTGTCGTT
>JAHCIP010000339.1 GCA_026129165.1 Anaerolineae bacterium | reverse complement strand
CTGCCGTTGCCCTCGTCCACGACGTAGACGTAGCCCCGGCTATCCACAGCTAGCAGGGTGGGGCCGTATAGCTCGCCCGGCCCGTTGCCCAGCCGGCCCATGCTCCGCACGGGGTGGCCGTCGCGGTCGTAGACGACGACGCGGTGGTTGTCCTGGTCCACGACGTAGAGGTAGCCCTGGCGGTCGAAGGCGACGCCGTAGGGCTGGTTCAGGACGTCGAGGCCGGGCTGGTGCGCCCACTGCCGCAGCCACTCGAAGCGGAAGACGCGCGGCGGGTCGTCGGCCAAGGCAGTGGGGAGGGGGGGTGTCGTTAGGGCCAGCAGCGTAACGACAACAGCGAGGACGATAGTGACACCTAAACGAGGCTGGCAGTGCATGGCGAAACCCTTTCTAGCGCAAAACGGATCAGACAGAATTAACAGAATTTACGGAATTGACAGAATAATCAAGAAGGCTTTGCTTGAACAAGCCCCATTCTCTCCATTCTGTTCATTCTGCTAATTCTGTTAATTCTGTCAAAATAGCCAACCACATCCTAATACCTGCCTCGTTGATAGACTAACCCGGCCAGCCCTAACCACGCCAGCAGCGCCAGCAGGCTGATGCCCTGCCCGATACGCCAACTGACCGGGGCGAAGCGCAGTTCGACCTGGTGAGCGCCGGCGGTAAGAGGGACGGCGCGGAAGGCGAAGTTGGCCCGCTCGACGGGCGCCGGTTGGCCGTCCACGGTAGCCACCCAACCGGGATAGTAGACCTCGCTCAAGACCAGGTAGGCGTCGGCCCCGGTCGTCGCGGCGACGACGATGCGCTCCGGCGCGTAGTCGAGGAGGTTGACCTCCGTTTCGCTAGTCGGCGCGCCGTCTAGGGTTGCTCCGTGGGCCAGGATGACTGTCTGCGCCGGGTCGAAGTCGGCGGCGCGGAGGGCGTCGAACTGGGCGCGGCTGTCGGGCAGGACGCGGCTGTGGTAGACCACTTGCGCCCTCGGCAACGCCTGGGTGTTCAGGTAGATGTTGACTGACGGGTCGCCGTCGAACACGGGTGTGAACTTATCCCAGGGCAAGGCGAAGTCCTTGGGGCCGACCAGGTACTTGGCGTTTAGGAAATCGTACAGCTGCGTGGCGCGGTCGGTCAGCCCTTCCCAGTAGAGTTGATAGTCGGCCACCTGGAGCGGGTTGTAGATGCCGCTCACATCCTGGAGACCGGCGATGAGGCTCAGGTTAGGCGCCCACGCGCCCCAGCTTTCGCCGCGCACCTCGACGCGGTAGAGCGAGGCGTCCCCGGCTAGGAAGGCCAGCGCGGCCGGGTGGTCGTAGTTGGCCGTCGGGTCGCTCGTCCCCACGTCCACGCCGTAGCCCTGGACTACCAGGTCGGCGGCCAGGATGACCAGCGCCGCCCCCGCTACCACGCGCCCACGCAGGCGGCCTAGCGCCGCCCCGACCACCAGCAGCCCGCTCAGGCCCAACCAGACCAGCCCGCCCCACACGGCCCGCTGCGCCGTCGCCAGTTGGGCTGCATTGGGCCGCCCCACCGTCCCTAACCCCTGCCACGACGCCCACAGCCACACACCGAGAGCCAGCGCGACCAGCATGCCGACGATGGCGATTACGTAGGGCTTAATTGCCCGATTGAAGCTAAGGTGCGTCATCTGGAGCAGCGTGTCCAGCCCCAGCGCGGCGAGGCCGGCCAGGCCGAAGTCCAGCAGCAGGATGAGGCGGGCGGGCGCGCGGAGTTGCGACATGCCTGGAACCCAGGTGTAGAACAGCCTGTGGACGGGCGTGGCCGGGCCGAGGGCGAGCAGCAGACCTAGCAGGGCGAGGAGCGCCCAGAACAGGGCGCGGCGGCCGCGTGTCAACCCGACGGCGGCCAGGACAAGGGGCAGGACGCCCAGGTAGCCGACCTCGACGCGGGGCCAGTCGGCCCAGAAGCCGGCCGGGCTGCGCCCGTGGAGGTGCGGCGCGACCAGGCCAATCAGACCGGCCGGCGGCAGCGAGTAGAGCGAGGCGTTGGCGTAGCTGAGGGCGGCGCGGCGGGTGAGGCCAGTCAGTTCGTAGGCGGGCAGCAGGGTAAGGGCGGCCAGACCGAGACCGAGCGCCGGGATGGCGAGCGTAGCGAGGAAGGACGCGAGGAGTGGGCGCAGCCGAAGTATCTGATAAGCTCCAAGCAGAGCCAGCGATAATAAAATATGCAGCAAGGGCTGGGTATGGCCGGCCAGCGCGCTCAGGGCAAGGGCGGCCGAGCCAAGTAGCACGCCGCGCCGGCCGCCGCGCCGCAGACCGAGCAGGACGAGGGGCAGCCAGGCCGCGCTGGCGATGAGGTTCAGGTTGCCGAAGTGGGTCACGAACAGGTCGGACAGCCCGAAGGCGATGCCCCCCAGCAGCGCGGCGGGCCGACTGAGTGGCGGGCGGTCCCACCCGCGCAGGCAGACGTACATCAGGGCGCCGGCTAACCAGATGTGAAAGACGCTCAATCCCTCCAGTCGGGCAAAGGTGACATCGCCGGGCAGCAGGGCCAGCAGCAGGTTAGGGGGGTAGAGTACACCGGTCTGGATGTCCGCCAGGTGGGGCGCGCCGCTGTAGAGGTAGGGGTTCCACAGGGGGAGGCGGCCCGCCCGCAAGCTGTTGACCGTGTAGTGGAGCAGCGGATAGAGGAAGCCCGCCAGGTCACCGCCGTTGGCCGGCATCCAACGGCCCTGGAATAGCACGGGGGCGAAGAACACGGCTACCACGCTGGTCCAGAAGGCCAGCGCGAGCAGGTCTGGCGCTAGCCTCTGCCATCGGTTATCGAGTTGGCGCACGCGAGCAACGGGCGAGTCCAGGCTGCCTCTCCTAGAAAAGCTGTCAGGTCTGTGTAGACGACCCTCGTAGCCCATTGTACTCAAAAGCGGCGTGGTGTCGAAGTTGAGCACAACTATTTCAAAGTCGTAGGGTTAGTCTAAAGAACACGCTGTCAACGGATTCAGGGAACGGATTGAACAGATTAAGCCTGTTGGTAGTGACATAATCCGTTCAATCTGCTCCTCCAATCTATTGACAGCGTGTTGGCCTCACCTACACCTGGGATTTCGACCCAGCCCTGGAAACCAGGTCGGTGCCTTGCCAGGTAGCGCGGATTAGGGTAGACTCATCTAAGACCCTCACCCCGACCCTCTCCCACATGGGGAGAGGGAGGGAAAGGAAAGAAACATGATTCCCGAACCCATCACCCTGACCGGCCGCTGGGTCACGCTCGAACCGCTGGCCGAGCATCACGCCGCCGACCTGTTCGCCGTTGCCCAGGACGAAGAGGTCTGGCGCTATCTCTTTCCACCTATGCCGCGCGCCCTGGCGGACATGCAGACCTGGCTGGCGGACGCCCTGGCGGCACGGGCGCGGGGCGAGATGCTGCCCTTCGCCGTGATCTGGCGTGAGACCGGACGGGCTATTGGCAGCACGCGCTACATGGACTACTCGGCTCCCGACCGCCACGTCGAGATTGGCTGGACGTGGTACGGACGCGACTATTGGCGCACCCCTGTCAACACCGAGTGCAAGTACCTGCTCCTTAGGCACGCCTTCGAGACCCTCGGCTGCATCCGCGTCCAACTCAAGACCGACTTACGCAACGAGCGCTCGCAGCGGGCCATCGAACGGCTGGGCGCGATACGCGAGGGGGTGCTACGCAAGGCGGTAGTCATTGCTAAGGACGGCCATCAGCGGTGGTCGGTCTACTATAGCATCCTGGAGGACGAGTGGCCGACGGTCAAGAGTCGGCTGGAAGGGATGCTGCAACGCTAGTTGCCGCTTGCGCGTGGACCGCTTCTGGGCTACAATATGTTTATGACGCATAGCGGCATAAACCCCTGGTAAAGCAGCCGACACAGGGGTGTGTTCGGTTCAACGGCCCCGTATTGCCACAGAAGGACCACGCCTATGATTGCCTTTCAACTAACAGAAGACCAGAAAATGTTGCAAGAGTTGGCCCACGAGTTCTCGGCCAACGAGATTGTCCCTGTCGCCGCGCAGTACGACCGCGAGAATGCCTTCGCCTGGCCCGTGTTCAAGAAGGCCCAGGAAGTCGGGCTGATCAATCTCAACATACCCGAAGCCTATGGGGGGCCGGGGCTGAGCACCCTGGACGAGGGCATCGTGAACGAGGAACTGGCCTGGGGCTGCTCCGGCATCGCGACGGCCCTCGGCGTCAACGCCCTGGCCTCGTGGCCCATCATCCTGGGCGGGTCGGAGGAGCAGAAGCGCGAGTGGCTGGGCCGCCTCATTGACGGCCAGTTCGCGTCCTACTGTGTCACCGAACCGGCCGCCGGCTCCGACGTGGTCCATATCCGCACCCAGGCCCGCAAGGTCGGCGACCACTACGTGCTGAACGGCAGCAAGACCTTCATTAGCAACGCCACCGTCGCTAACTTCTTTGTCGTCTTCGCCAAGACCGATCCCGACGCGGGCCACCGGGGCATGTCAGCGTTTATCGTCGAGCGGACCCAGCCCGGCGTCAGCACGTCGTCGCATTTTGATAAGCTGGGCCAGCGGGCGTCGGACACGGCTGAGGTCTTCTTTGAGGATGTCGAGCTGCTGCCGAGCCGGCGCCTGGGCCGCGACGGGGATGGCTTCGGCATCGCCATGGGCGTCTTTGACCGCAGCCGCCCGACTGTCGCCATCTCGGCGGTGGGCGTGGCGCGGCGGGCGCTGGAGTTGGCCCTCCAGTATTCGAAGGAGCGCGAGACCTTCGGCCATCCCATCCTGAGCTACCAGGCCATCGGCCACATGCTGGCGAACGCGGCGATGGACATCCACGCGGGGCGTCTGTTGGCCTGGCATGCGGCGTGGCTGGTGGACAACGGGATGCGCAACACGTCCGAGGCGGCCTATGCCAAAGCCTTCGCCGCTGACATGTGCATGCGCGTGACGACGGACGCCGTCCAGGTGTTCGGCGGCTATGGCTACATGAAGGAGTACCCCGTCGAGAAGCTGATGCGCGACGCGAAGGTGTTCCAGATTTACGAGGGAACCTCGCAGATCCAGCGCAACATCATTGTGCGCGAACTGGCCCGCCACTAACATTCCGGCCAAAAATACAATATTGACCGAGACGCCCGTGACTTCTGGATAGTCACGGGCGTCTTTATAGATAGGAGGTTACGCTCATGAAACAAAAGTTGATCCCCTTTCTGCTCCTGTTAACCCTGTTTCTGACAGCGGGGGCGGTTCTGGCTGATGGCAAACGCGACACCGCCCGCATACAAGTCTCCCTGGCCCCTGGACCTAGTGGAGAGCGCCACCCTATGGTCCAAGGTAGCTGCAAGCTGGACACCGCCACGGGCGACGTGGTAACCATTTATATCCAGGCGCCTGACGGGTATATCGCGCCGTCGCCTTTCCAAAATGGACGCATCATCACATCGGCTGGGCAGGTGCACTGGGTGGAGCATATCGCGGCACGCGGCGACGGGCTGTATACCCTCGTCTGCCAGCGCAGCACCGCCAGTGGACAGGTCATCGGCGCCGCCTACGCCCACCTGGATTACGTGACCCCCAAGCCCTAGCCTGGCCCTATACTCTCTCATGCCCGTCTGCGTTGACAGACGGGTTTTTGTGCGTTAGGTGGCCGATTGAAGGTGCGCAGTGGCGGCGGCCGCCCGAGGCTGAAGCCCTTTGGCGAGGCTATGGAAGCCTAAGAGGCTGAAGACCAGCCTCCGCAGGAGGCTTCCATCTATTCCCAGACCCCTTCAGGGTCTGGCGCGCCGTCACCTCGTGACCTCTGTCTAGACGCCTCTATGTTTGCAAGAGAGCCAGCGAAGGTATTATACTACGTTCATCATGACTGAGCTATCTTCCAACGCAGCCCGCTCCTCCCCCCCCTCCGCGCCTCGCCTAGGTACTGAGAGCCGTTCCTTCCGTCCCCTGTGGCGGTGCTACGCCTATCTGCGCCACTTTGCCCGCTGGCTCGTCGGCGCGTACCTGGCGACGCTGCTCATCAACGGCCTCAACATCCTTGTGCCCCAGGTCATCCGCTGGATTATTGACGTCGGCATCCGCCAGGGGCAGGTGGGGACCATCGCCTGGGCCGTCCTCGGCCTGCTGGTCCTTACCCTCGTCAAGGGCGGCCTGA
>JAHCIP010000338.1 GCA_026129165.1 Anaerolineae bacterium | reverse complement strand
AGCATCCCAGAACACCTGCCCGACCACCGACGCCCGCTTGAGCGTCTCCCGCTCGGCGGGCGCGAGCGCGTCGAGCCGGGCCTGGAGCACGCCGACGAGGGTGGGTGGCACGCGCACGGCGTTGAGGCGGTCCAGGTCCACCCGCCACGGCTCCACTCGCGTCACAATCACGCCCGCCTCGACCAGCATTTTGATCAGTTCTTCGAGATAGAAGGGGTTACCCTCCGCGCCTGCCACGATAGTATCGCGCAGTTCGGGCGGCACGTACTTCGCCTTGCGGAGAATCTCGTCCACCAGGCGGCGGCTGTCGCGGCGGTCGAGCGGGCGTAAGGTCAGGCGGGTATGGAAGCTCTCGCCCTCGCCCCACAGCGGCCGGCGCTCGAACAGGGTCGGGCGGGTCAGCGCAACGATGAGCAGTGGGAGGCTGGGGCGCCGACGCAGGGAGGACTCGGACGGCCCCAGCTCGCGAGCGAGGTGGTCGAGCAGGTCGAGGGAGGCGTCGTCAGCCCAGTGGATGTCTTCGAGCAGGATGACGGCGGGAAACCCGACGGAGGACGAAGGACCGAGGACGGAGGACGGAGGAGTACCGACGGAAGACGGAGGACCGAGGATAGAGGACGGACGAGTACCGA
Organism: Anaerolineae bacterium; assembly: GCA_026129165.1. Lineage (GTDB taxonomy): Bacteria > Chloroflexota > Anaerolineae > Epilineales > JAHCIE01 > JAHCIE01. The sequence goes on along the minus strand of JAHCIP010000338.1, from coordinate 5,476 downwards.
CGGCCGACGGAGGACCGAGGATGGAGGAGGGCGGGCGAGGGCTGGACGCATCGTCCCCCGTCTTCCGTCCTCCGTCGGCTGTCGTCCGTCCCTGAGTGACCGCGCGAAAGAACTGGGTCAGATAGTAGAAGGCGCGTTGGCGGATCTGGTTGGGGTCGGCCAGGACTGGCGTGAGGTGCGGGCTGGCCGAGAAGTCGAAGCCGAGCAGGTGGCCGATGAAGTGGGCCTTCTCCACGGCGTCCGAGTCGCCTGCCATGAAGCCGGTCACGCCGTGCTCTAGCTTGTGGCGCGCCGTCTCGAGTGGGTCGCTATCCTGGATGCCAAAGCGATAGGCGAACACATCACGGATGAGGGCGAAGGGGACGGCCGTCATGCCCGCGTCCACGCGGCCTTTGAAGTACCACGCCTGGCGCGACCCGACATCCAGCCAGTGCTCGAACTCGCTGAGCAGGCGGCTCTTGCCCACCCCCGCCTCCCCCACCACTGTCACCACCTGCAACTCACCGTCCTCGGCCACGGTTTCCAGCGCGTGCTGGAGCGCCTTGAACTCGGTCTCGCGGCCCACCATCGGCGTCTCGACCCCTTCGACGCCGCGCGTGGGTCGGTGGAAGGCGCGCGGTTTGGCGCCCTGGACGACGTAGACCTGGACCGGCTCGGCCTTGCCCTTGACGGGGATGGGGTCGAGCGCCTGGACATCGAAGACCCCGCGCACGTGGCGGTAGACCTCGTGGGAGATGAGGATGCCATCCACGGGGGCGGCGTGTTCCAGGCGGCTGGCGAGGTTGACAGCATCCCCCATCGCCGTGAACTCGCGTGTCGTGCCAACCTGGCCTAGCAGGACCGGGCCGGTGTTGAGGCCGATCCGCAGATGAAGAAGCGATGAGGGATGAGCGATGAACGATGAGGAGCCAGCGACCCGTCGTTGGTCATCGTTCATCATTCCTCGTTCATCGTTTAATAGCGCTTGCATCGCCAGGGCGGCGCGAATGGCGCGTTCGGGGTCGTCCTCGCGGGCGTGCTCGACGCCCCACAGGGCCATGACCGAGTCGCCGATGTGCTTGTCTATCAGCCCGCCGTGGGAGGTGATGGCCTGGTCGAGGCGCCGCCAGAGGGCGTTGAGGAGCTCGGTGACCTCCTCAGCGTCCCGCGTCTCGCTGAGGGCGGTAAAGCCGGAGACATCGGCGAAGAGGATGGTGGCGAGCTTGCGCTGGGCGTCGGCGGGGGGATGAGCCGCCTTGAGCGCGGCCAACTTCTCGCGCATCGGGGCGAGCGCCGTGTTGACGACAGCGTCGCCGAGGATGGCGCGTTGGGCTTCGAGGGCAGCGATGGCTTGCTCTAGCTGCTCGGTCTCCGTCATGGCACTATCCTCGGCGGTTGTCCACGGCAGGCGAGAGGGAACCTGGCTTGGGACGGACAGTGTTAATTCACATCTCTATGATAGTCTGGATTTACACAGCTGTCAAATCGTCCGTATCAAGCTCAAGGCAGATGTCAAGTCGCCCATATCAGAGCACGGATGGGGAGGATGACGGATGAGGTGTGCCGATAGCCTCCACGTCCTCAGAGAGGCGGGGGTGGAGGCTTGATCCGTTCATCCTCTTCATCCGTGTTCTGGATGGGTGAAGTTTGACACCGCTATAAAATCAGACCCGACAGGTCTAGCATTCCCTTACACCCCCTGGCTCTTCGGCGGGCGCAGTGTCGCGGCTAGCTCAGCGTCACTCAAGGCCGCCTCGAAGACGGCCAGGCCCGCTTCAGCGGTGGGCAGGTCAATGGTCAGGGCGGGCATGAAGCGCACGCTGTTGAAGCCACAGCCCAGGACGAGCAAGCCGCGCTCGAAGCAGTTCTGCACCAGGTCATCACGCAGGGTCGGGTCGGGGTCGCCTGTATCGGGGTCAATCAGTTCGGCGGCGACCATCAGCCCCAGGCCGCGCACGTCTCCAATACACGGGTGGTGGCTCTGCATGTCGCGCAGGGCGGCCTTGAAGTACTCGCCCATGCGGGCGGCGTTATCTAGCAGGCCCTCGGTCTCGATGACCTCGAATGTCGCCAGCGCGGCGGCGCAGGCCAGCGGGTTGCCGCCGAAGGTGTTGGCGTGCGCCCCTGAGTCCCAGTCCATGATGTCAGCGCGGGCCACAATCGCCCCCAACGGCAGCCCCGACGCGATCCCCTTGGCGTAGCAGACGATGTCGGGCGTCACGCCCCAGTGCTCGATGGCGCACCACTTGCCCGTGCGTCCGATGCCGCTTTGAATCTCGTCCGCCACGAGCAGGATGCCGTGCTTGGAACACAGGGCGCGCAGTTCCTGATGCCAGCCGTCCGGCGGGACGACGTAGCCGCCCTCGCCCTGGATCGGCTCGACAAAGATGGCGGCCACTTCGTCGGCGGGGACGAGCCGTTTGAACAGCGTGTCCTCGATATAGTCAACACACGCCAGCTTGCACGAGGGGTAGCTCAGGTTGATGGGGCAGCGGTAGCAGTAGGCATAGGGCGTGTGGGTGACACCGGGCATCAGCGGCTCGAAGCCCCGGCGGTGGATGGCCTTGCTGCCGGTGAGGGCCAGCGCGCCCATCGTCCGCCCGTGGAACGAGCCGATAAAGGACATCAGGCGCGAGCGGCCCGTGTGATAGCGGGCCAGCTTGAGCGCGGCTTCGACCGACTCGGCGCCTGAATTGGTGAAGAAGACGCGCTTGGGGAAGTCGCCCGGTGTGATCTGGGCCAGCTTCTCGGCCAGCTTGACCTGGAGTTCGTAGTAAAAGTCGGTGCCGGCCATGTGGATAAACTGCTCGGCCTGACGCTGGATGGCTTCGACTACGCGGGGGTGGCTGTGGCCGGTGGCACAGACGGCCACGCCCGCCGTAAAGTCGAGGAAGCGGTTGCCGTCCACATCCCATACCAGGCAGCCCTGGCCGTGGGACATGACAAAAGGATAGGGGCGGGTGTACGACGGCGAGATAAGCGTCGCGTCGCGGGCCAGGTTGGCCTGGGCCTTGGGGCCGGGCAGCGGGGTATGGATGTCAGGGGCGTAAGGGAGAACGGTGCGGATAGCATCAGTCATATAAGACCTCCTTGTCTTAGGGGGGCGATAAGACCCCCACTAGGCCGACGCTTTCCACCGCCTGCGCCTTACGCCCCCCGTGTGGGGCCGTCTTTCCAGACTGCCCCACCCCGGATCAGGCCAGCAACAGCCGCCGCCCCACGTAGATGACTAGCCGCGCCAGACGGCCCAGGCCGGGCAGCCGCTGCGCCAGGTGCGCGGCCAGGATACCGACCCCCGCGCCGGCGACGACATCCAGCGGGTAGTGGACACCCGCGATGACCCGCGCCAGCCCAAACAGGGCGGCCACCAGGCCCATCCACAGCCCCCACGTTCGCTCGTGGAGGTACACCGTCGCGGCGAAGGCAAAGGCCACGGCGGCCGGGTTGCTGGGCAGGGTCGAGTCGGTGGGGCGGTAGAATAGGAGCGTCACGTCAAGGTCGGCGAAGGGGCGGGGCCGAAAGAGGACCAGGTTGAGAAGCTTGACGATGCCATTGGCGAGCAGCACGGCGGCGATGGCCTGGACGACGGCGAACTGGCGGCGGCGGCGGCCGTAGACCTCGCTGCCGGAGAACCACAGGCCAAGCAGGGCCAGCGACAGCGCGGTGGGCGCGACATAATCGTTGACCAGGAAGCGCACCATGTCGTCCAGCCAGGGCCAGTGGCCCGCCAGATCGTTAAGCAGCCGAAATAGGAGGAGGTCCATTACAGGTTCTCCGTCAGCCAGAGGGCAATCTGGCGCGTCGCTTGCGTTTCTCGACCCAGGCGGGGGACGCGCCAGGTGGTGAGGCGGCGGCAGAGGGCGGTCAGGCGGCGGCGGGCGCCTTCGCTCGGACCGCTGTCTTCCGGCGCGACGAGCAGCACCGGGCGCAGGTCGAGGCGACGCGCGTGGGCCAGGGGGTCCAGTTGGCGGGCCGTCTGGCGGAGGGTATGCTGCCAGCGCCACGCCTGGGGGAAGGTCATGTCGCGCAACAGGCTGAGGCCCGGCGCGGCGTTCGCCAAGTCGAGCCAGGGCGCGACGGCCACGACGGCGCGGATGCCCAGGTCGGCGGCGGCGGCTTGCAGAGCCACGTCCCCGCCCAGGCCGACACCCACCGCGCCCAGGCGCAGCGCGTCCACATCGGCCCGCGCCCGCAGGAAGGCTGCCGCGCTCGTCGCCGCCTGGAGCGCCTCCGCCTCGCTAGGCCGCCAGGCATCTTCCTGGTTCCAGCCCACCGCCAGCGCCACCAGCCCGGCCTCGGCTAAGGCCGTCGCCAGGGGAATAACAGCCTCAGACCCGGCCCCCGGCGTTCCGACGGCGCACACGGCGCCAAACGGGCCGCCCGCCTGGGCTGGCCGAAAGAGCCAGGCCGGTCCCTGGGGCAGCGTCACCAACTCGGCGATGACGCCGTCGCGGCGGGGCAGCGAGCGCGGGGCTGCCCCAGACTGGATGAGCGTCGCGCCGAGCAATGTCAGCGGGACGGAGGCCAGCGCGGCGGCGCCGAACATGACCATAAGTTCGAGGCCGGCCGGGCCGGGGCGGAAGATGCCGGCGCTGTGGCGTTCGAAGAACCAGGCCCACGGCAAGGTGACCAGGGCGACGCCGAGCAGGCCGCCGAGCCAGGGCTGCCAGCGGGGTGAGACCCAGGCCAGTCCAACGTAGCCGTAACGAGCGGCGATCAGTTGTAGTGTACCCAGGCAGGCGGCGAGGGCGACGAGGAAGTAGGCGGGCGAGACGTCGGGGTTGCCGAACTGCCCACCGAAGTTGAGGAGCGACATAGCTTCCCTGTGCGTGACGTGCAGCCAGTCAGGCGTGATGATGGTATGATTTTTGATTATAGTGACCCTGGAGAGCCGGTAAAGTTTGAGCAACTCCTATGCCTGGATTTGCCCCTCCCCTGGACTTATGCTAGAGTTATGAGGTTTGGGCGCCTGTCGCCCTGTGTGAGGAGAACCCATGTATCGCAGTCTGGTTGCGCTCATCCTGCCCGCGCTGGTACTCTTGGGCCTTGCCGCGTCGCCCCAACCGGCTGCGGCTTACCAGCAGTGCGCCAATGTCCTCATCAGTGCGCCCCGTTCGGGCGCCGTGGTGCGCGGAGATGTGGAGATTTTAGGCAGCGCGAGCATTGATCGTTTTCAATTTTATAAGGTAGAGTTTTCACCGTTGAACAATCCCGATAACTGGGCCGCGACCAGCCAGGTTGTTCGACGGCCGATCCTCAATGGCCGCCTGGATGTCTGGAACTCGCGCGCTGGGCCCGACGGACTATCGAACCTCCCGCTGACCCTGGTAGACGATCGCGCCCAGGAGGTCTGCCGCGCCGTCGTGACTCAGGTGCAGGTCGCCAATCGAGCGCCTGTGGCAACCGATACCCCAGCGGCCACCCCGACCCCGGAAGAGCCGACCGCCACTGCGACCGTCCCCGGCTTGCCAACGCGAGCCGTGACGGCCAGTGTGAC
>JAHCIP010000337.1 GCA_026129165.1 Anaerolineae bacterium | reverse complement strand
CGAGGAGGGCGGCCAGTTGACCGAAGCCGTGCGGCGCCGGCCCTACTCCGTCGTCCTGTTCGATGAGATCGAGAAGGCGCACGTCGAGGTGTTCAACGTCCTGCTCCAGATTCTGGACGACGGCCGGCTGACCGACAGCCAGGGCCGCACGGTCAACTTCAAGAACACCGTCATCATCATGACGAGCAACATCGGCAGCCAGCGGATGATGGAGATGGAGCGCACGGGCATGCCGTGGGAGGCCATCGAGAGCCGCGTGGCCGAGGAACTGCGGCAGCACTTCCGCCCCGAGTTCCTCAACCGCGTGGATGACATCATCATCTTCCGCCCGCTGAGCCGCGAGCAGTTGACCGAGATTGTAGACATCCAGTTGCGCCGGCTGCGCGGGTTGCTGGCCCAGCGCCACATCGAGCTAGAGTTGAGCCAGGCGGCCAAGCTCAAGCTGGCCGAGGAGGGCTTCGACCCGGTCTATGGCGCGCGGCCCCTCAAGCGGGTCATCCAGCGCCGCTTGCAGGACGCGCTGGCCCTCCGCCTCCTGCAAGGCGAGTTCACCGACGGCGACACGGTCCACGTGGACGTGGACGCCAACGGGGGGTTCACCTTCAGCCAGGCTGGCGAGCGAGCGCCGGCCTAAATCACAACCGCCCGTAGGGGTTCGACCCTGCGGGCGGTTGTGATTAATATGAGTTACCTCCGGGCTGCGGACGTGTGGAAATACCTACCGCCCTAACGCTGGCGCATCCTGTGGCCCCGACGCAGACATGACCACCAGCTTGTCACCTTCGACCCGCAGCTGGTCCAGACGCAGGGACCGTGTTGGCGAGGCGCCAGCGCCCGACGCGGCACAGGGCTGGGCCTGGTAGAGCACCCAGTCCTGGCGGGCGGCGTCGAGAAGGACGGCCTGGCCGCCGGGGCCGCACACCTCGGCGGTGGAGGCCAGCAGCGGGTTCGCGGCCGACGGCGTGAACGGTCCCAGCGGGCTGCCGCCGACGGCGTAGCCGATGGCGGTGTCGCGCGTGTCGGGCGCGTTGCCGGAATAGAGCAGGAAGTAGCGACCTGCCCGCTTCACTAGCGTGGGCGCGCCAATGGTCTGCCCCTCCCAGGGCTGGGAGACGGTTAGCAGCGTCACCGGCTCGCCCACCATCTCCAGCGCATCGCGGTTGAGGCGCTGCGCTCGGATGACGGCTGCGCCTTCCGCTTCCCCCTCCCGCCACAGCAGATACGTCGCCCCGTCCTCGTCCACAAAGGCATCGGCGTCGCTCGCCCCCTGGCCGCCACACACCAGGGGAGTCTCGCGGCTGTCGTCGTAGGGGCCAGCCGGTTTCTCGGCCGTCGCCAGCCCGAGGCAGAGGCGGCTATCGGCGCGGGCACGGGCCGTGTAGTAGAGGATATAGCCTCGGCGTGGACCGGGTATCACGGCGGGCGACTGAACTGTGCCCGCCGCGGCCCAGACGCCAGGCCGCTCCAGCCCGTCGCCCACCGCCGTCCACTGGACGAAGTCCGGGCTGCGTAGGACGAGCAGGTTGGTAGTGGGGGCCGAAGTGAACACCCAGTAGTCGTTGAGGGCGGCCAGGACCGCCGGCTGCGGGGCGTCACGCTGGATAAGGGGGTTGGTGAAGGTTGGGGCCGGGGTAGGCCGCGCCCCGAGCCAGGTCCGCAGCCACACGCCATAGAACAGCAGTCCCACCAGCAGCGCCGCTCCTACCACCCACCAGCCAAGCCCCCTGCTGACGGAGGACGGTCCCTCGCCTACCGCCTGCTGACGGCTAACCGCCGCCGACCGCTTGCCATCTTCCGTCTGCCGTCCTCCGTCTGCCGTCCTCCGTCCCATTCTCGCCTCCACTTTGACTCTTATCCAGGGCCAATTATAATCACTCCGAAGACTTCCCACGACTTCTCATGCTTCCCTTGTCTTCCCACGTCTTCCTATCTCCTGGAGCGCCCTATGCCTGCCCCCGCCCTGGAAGCCTACCACATCACCAAGCGGTTCCCCGGCGTCCTCGCCAACGACGACGTCTCGTTTACGCTGGAACAGGGCGAGATTCACGCCTTGCTGGGAGAGAATGGCGCGGGCAAGAGTACCCTGATGAACATCTTCTATGGGTTGTACCACCCCGATGAGGGCGAGATTCGGGTGAACGGGCAGGCGGTGAAGATTCACGGGCCGCGCGACGCCATCGCCAAGGGCATCGGCATGGTCCACCAGCACTTTATGCTGATTCCGCCGCTCACGGTAAGTGAGAACATCATCCTAGGGCAAGAGGGGAGGCCAAGTCGCCTGGGCTGGCTGGGCAAGCTGGCGCCAGTGGATACGCGCCGGGCGGTGGGTGAAATCCAGTCGCTGTCCAAACAGTATGGGCTGCACGTCGACCCCGAAGCTCTGGTTAGCACCCTGCCTGTGGGGGCGCAGCAGCGCGTCGAGATCATCAAGGTGCTGTATCGCGGGGCGGACATCCTCATCCTGGACGAGCCGACGGCGGTACTGACGCCCCAGGAGGCCGACGAGCTATTCGTCATCATGCGCTCGCTGGCCGACCAGGGCAAGTCCATCATCTTCATCACCCACAAGCTCCGCGAGGTCTTGCATGTCGCGGACCGCATCTCGGTCATGCGGCGGGGGCGTATGGTGGGTACGACGACGCCCCAGGCGGCGACGATGGAGAGCCTGGCCTCTATGATGGTCGGCCGCGAGGTGGTCCTGACGGTGCCTAAGGGCGAGGCCCATCCGGGCGCGCCGGTACTGTCGGTCAGCGGTCTTAAGGTGCGCGACGAGCGCGGGGTGATGGCGGTCAACGGGGCGTCGCTGGAGGTGAAGGCGGGGGAAATTCTGGGTATCGCCGGCGTGCAAGGCAACGGTCAGACCGAGTTGGTGGAGGCTATCACCGGGCTGCGCCACATTGAAGAGGGTCATGTCACCTTATTAGGCCACGCTATCACCAATATGTCACCGCGCGTGCTGACGGAAGCGGGGACGGGGCACATTCCCGAAGACCGCCACAAGCATGGCGTCGTGCTGAGCTACCCCATCGCCGATAACTTGGTGCTGGCGACGTACTACCGCCCGCCCTTCGCCCACGGCATCCAGACCGACGAGGCGGCCATCACGCAGCAGGCCGAGAAGCTAGTCCAGGAGTTCGACATCCGCACGCCGAGCATCTTCACCCCCGTCGGCAGCTTATCGGGCGGCAACCAGCAGAAAGTGGTCGTGGCGCGGGAGTTCTCGCGGCCCATCAAGCTGCTCATCGCGGCCCAACCGACACGCGGTATTGATGTCGGCTCCATCGAGTTCATCCACCACCGCATTGTTGAGGCGCGGGACCAGGGGACCGCCGTGCTGCTGGTGTCGGCGGAGTTGGACGAGATTATGGCTCTCTCGGACTACATTGCCGTGATGTTCCACGGGGAGATTGTGGCGACCATGCCCGCCGCCCAGGCGACGCGCGAACACCTCGGCGCGCTCATGGCTGGCGCGGGGGAGCCGCAGCCCCACTAGCGGTCGCGTCCTGCCGGGGCGGGCGTGCAGGCCACCGCGATGAGGTGCGCTTCGAGGTTCCCGTCAATCTTGCGCGTGTAGACGCGCGACGAGGGCCGCCGCTGGAGCGCCGCCTCCACCCCCTCTGCCACGGCCTGGCGGCGGACGCGTCCAATCGTCGAGAGGCTGACGTCGAAGGCTTCAGCAATCTGCTCATCGCCCCAAGCCGGTCCGCCTTCGCCCTCATTGGCCTTGAGCAAGATCCGCGCATAGGTGAGGTCGCGCAAGGATACGCGGATCGGGAATGATCTCTATCTCACCCAGGAGCGCTGGGCGCATATCATTGACCCCGACAACGATGATTAAGATGAGCTATGGCGAGGAAGCCGATGCGCTCTATGTCACGTTTGGCCGCAGTGAGCATGTAACGGGGGTGGAGCTAGCCGACAATATCTTTCTCAGGCTCGACATGGGCAAGGCCACTGGCTCACCGCCGCAGGCTGTCGGCCTGACATTTGTCAGCTTCTCCCACATGCAGGCTCATCATGGCGACCAGCCCAGCCACGTGCCCTTGACGAAACTGCGCAACCTGCCCGACGACCTCTGGCAGGCTGTCCTGGCCGTGGTGACATCTCCCCCCGTCAGTGATTTTCTAGCGGTCGGCCTATCGCTGTCGCCGCAAAGCCCTCCCCTACCCGAACATCTAGCTGCCTAAGGAGCAACTGTATCCGTCCCTATGGAACTCCTCATCTCCGTCGTTGGCGCCCTCATTCCCTCGACCCTCCTATTGCGCTACTTCTACCGCAGCGACCGCCACCCCGAACCGGGCCGCCTCCTGCGCGGCACCTTCCTATGGGGCATCGCCATCGCCGCGCCGGCCGTGATACTCGCTCTCGCCCTGGGTGTCTACGAAGACTCGGTGGTGGATCCTCTGCTCTTCGGCCTCTACTCCGGCTTTTTGGGGGCGGCCATCCCCGAAGAACTGTTCAAGTTCCTCGTCGTCACGCGCTACAGCGCCCGTCACCCGGAATTCAACGAGGCCATGGACGGCGTCGTGTATGGCGCGACCACCTCCCTCGGCTTCGCCACGCTTGAAAACCTACTCTACTCGTTTGGCGACCTGAGCACGGCCCTGTTGCGCGCCTTCACCGCCGTGCCGGGCCACGCTTTCCTGGGCGCGATCCTCGGCTACTACGTCGGCCAGTCGCGCTTCGGCCTCGGCCGCCGTCCCTCGGTCTGGCTCGGCCTCGTTGTCGCCATCATCCTGCACGGCCTGTATGACTTCCCGCTGCTCGCCATCGGCAAGCTCGCTAACCAGGGGGGCGAAATCAGTGATACCAATGCGCTGCTCATTTGCGGGCTGGTCGTCTTTGTCCTGGCCGTCCTCTTTATCGAAGCGACCTGGGCCGTGCGCCTGGTGCGCCGCCTGCGCCGCGAGCAAGAGCAACTGACAGCCACCTCGACCGACACTCTACCGACTTAGTAAAGGCACGCTCTTTGCTAGTTGCCTCAAGGTTAAGTACAATTCGGGTAAGTCGACTCAAACACCCGATTTCAATCTGAAATCGGGTGCAATACTCTCATTTGAGGCGTAACGATGAATATTAGACTTCGCGATAAGCGTATCCTGCGTACCGTCGTCATTGCCGCTGGCGTCGGCGCCGCCGCCGCCCTCGTTCTGACCCCCAAGGGCCGGGAGCAAACCTCGCTAGCGATCCAGAAGGCCCGCCCCACGATTCATGAACTCATGCCGCTGGTCCAGGTGGGCGCTGAGAATGTCCTCCACCTGGCCGAGGATCACCGCGCCGAGCTGGTGGATGCAGTCGTTCTGTTCCTGACCAACCAGACGGGCGCGCCCAACATCAACGATCCGGTCGCCCGCCTACGCGCCGAGCGGCTGGTAGACCAGGGGACTGGGCTGTTACGGGCCATTGTCGAACGTACTGAGGTTGGCAGTTCCCAAGCCGAGGGTCAGAGCGCCCAGCCTGCCGCCAACCCGACCTGATCCCTCCATCACCATGTAGTGAGACGTCTATGCGCACATTATCCGACTTCCTCAAAGGCATCATTCTCGGCTTTACCCTGGGCGCGGCGGGGGGTCTACTCGCCAGCCCCAAGTCAGGCGAAGAGGTTCAGCAGACGCTGCGCGACCGCTGGCAGGAGGCCATTGACGAGGGCCGCGCCGCCCAGGCCGCCAAACAGGCGGAACTCGAACGCCGGGCGGGAATCCGCCCGGCGTAAGGTAGATTATAGTACTTGCGTATGTTATGCGGGGCGAAGCGAAGCACCTCTGGGGGAGGCTCCGTACTCGCGTCTGGTAAGGCGCGACCCCAACTCGTGATGAGAGTTGAGTAGCAATATGTCAACGAATTATACTGTATCTCCTCGCGTCCTCCGAGTCCTCGGCCTAGTTCAGCGGCTGGAGCCCAAGGAAAGGTTCCAACTGGCGCAGCTCTTGCCACCCGAGCTAATGTCGCCGGCTAGCATCTCGGATACGGCGCTGGCTGATGCCATGGCGTACTTCCGTGTGAAAGGGAGCCAGCGAGGCGCCATGCCCTCGCTGGATGATCCTTTCGTCGGCGGTCTCACGTACCGAGAGTACTTCGCTCTAACGGACGACGAAGCCGATGCTGTGTGGTCTGAATTGGCGGCCGGCGCGCCAACGCTGGAAGAACTTCCTGTT
>JAHCIP010000336.1 GCA_026129165.1 Anaerolineae bacterium | reverse complement strand
ACTCCTCACTTCGTTCGGAGTGACAGTCCAGAGCTTACAGTAGGAGGTGAAGGGATGAGCTTTGCCGACACAATGCTCGGTCAGCCGCGGCCAGACCGTCTGGCGGATTTCAATCTGCCCCGCCGCGAGAGGTATTTCCCCTCGCCCGCCGACTGGCGCGACGAGACCCTCTACTTCCTGCTGCCCGACCGCTTCAGCGACGGCCAGGAGGACACGCGCCCCCTGCTGGACCCGGCCGACCGCCAGGCGGCGCGGCCGGCGCTCCCCAACGGCGAGACGTGGCGCTGGGACCGCTGGGCCGAGTCGGGCAAGAGCCGCTGGCAAGGCGGCACGCTCCAGGGCGTCCAGTCCAAGCTAGGCTATCTCAAGGACCTGGGCGTGAGGACGCTGTGGGTCGGGCCGGTGTTCAAGCAGCGCGGCCACGCCGACTCGTATCACGGCTACGGCATCCAGGATTTCCTGGAGGTGGACCCCCACCTGGGGAACCGGCAAGACCTGGTCAACCTGGTGACAGCGGCGCACGGTCAGGGGCTGCGCATCATCCTGGACATTATCTTCAACCACTCCGGCCCCAACTGGCTCTACCCCGACGACACGCCCGGCGGCCCCGACATGCCGCCCTACCAGCCCGACCCCAAAGACCGCTATCCCTTCGGCCACTGGCGCGGCGACCAGGGCCAGGCCATCGCGGCCATCCAGGGGTCAGAGGACGGCGTCTGGCCGGTCGAACTCCAGGACACCGACGACTACACCCGCGCCGGCAAGGGCAGCCTCGCCGCGGGCGACATCAACGACCCCCAGGCCGAGCACAAGCGCACCGACTTCTACACCCTGCGCGATTTCCAACTCACCGCGCCCGACGGCTCGACGCGCGTACTGAACTTCCTCGCCCGCTGCTACAAATACTGGATCGCCCTGACCGACTGCGACGGTTTTCGCATCGACACCCTCAAGCACGTGACGCTGGAAGAGGGGCGCAACTTTTGCGGCAGCATCAAGGAGTTCGCCGCCAACCTGGGCAAGGCCGACTTCTTCCTGGTGGGCGAGGTGGGCGGTGGCGACTTCACCCAGACCCGCTTCCTCAACGTCCTGGACCGCAACCTCAACGCCGCCCTCGACATTGGCGAGATGCGGCCGACCCTGACCGCCGTCGCCAAGGGGTTGCAGCCGCCGGACGACTACTTCGCGGGCTTCGACCCCAGCAAGGCAGTCATGGGGTCGCACCGCAACCTCGGCCTGCACCACGTGTCCATCCTGGACGACCACGACCACATCAGCGGCGTCAAGATTCGCTTCTCAGCCGAAGCCGACTCCGACCACCAGGTCGTGGCGGGCGTAGGCCTGCAATTGTTCAGCCTGGGCATCCCGTGTGTCTACTACGGCACCGAGCAGGCCTTCGCCGGTCCCGAGCCGTCCGAGCGCCCGTGGCTGCCGAGTTGGAAAGAGACGGAGTATGGCGAACGGTACCTCCGCGAGGCCATGTTCGGCCCCTTGCACCCCCTCAAGGCGGGCACGGCCAGCTTGCCGCCCGGCCCCGATAACGTGGACCCTGACCTACCCGGCTTTGGCCCGTTTGGCACCGCCGGTCGGCACGCCTTCAACCCGGCCAGCCCGGCCTACGTCCGCATCGCCGCTATGACGGCCCTAAGGCACGGGCGGCCTGTGCTGCGCTATGGCCGCCAGTACCCGCGCAAACTCTCCAACTTTGGGCAGCCCTTCGACTTCCCACCCGGCGGGGAACTCATCGCCTGGTCGCGTATCCTGGACGACGAAGAGGCGCTGTGCGTCATCAACGGGCATGGCCGCGCGGCGCGCGGCGGCGACGTCAACGTGGACCCCAGCCTCAACCCGCCGGGCAGCCAGATGACGGTTATCCTCAACACGGCCCAGGCCGCCGACCCGGCTGGCTATCACGGCGCCCACCCCGTCGGCTCGACGCTGCCCGTTCGGCGTAAGCCGGATAACCCTGACCAGGGCATCGCCTATGTCGAGATTCGAGACCTGGCCCCGTCGGAGGTGCTGGTCCTGACGAATTATCCCTGATGCCCTCTCTTGTGGCATATCTTTTGCTAGTGTCCCCCGGTAGCCTATCACCTGGCCGCCGGGGGACGTCACCTCCGCCGCCACAAGAAACAACCTTATGCTCATAGATGCCCATCTACACCTATCGGGCCGGGAGCGAACCGACGACGTACTGCGCTCGTTAGACGAGGCAGGCGTAGACATCGCCGTGCTCCTGGCCCCGTTCCTGACTGACCCCTATCGTCTGGACGACCGCGACTCGCTCCGCGCTGGTAACGAACACCTGGCCCGCCTTGTGCGGGGTCACACCGACCGCCTGGTCGGCTTCGCGGTGGTCAACCCCCTCCACACCGAAGCGCCCGATGACCTGGAATACGCCATCACCGACCTGGGCCTGCGCGGCCTGAAGATGGTCCCGACGGGCTGGTATCCCTATGATGACTGCGCCCACCGGGTCTATGAACGGGCCAATAGGCTCAAGCTGCCGGTTCTGTTCCACAGCGGCATCTTCATTGATGGGCGGTCGGGGCGCTTCTGCCGGCCCACGTTCTACGAGGCGGTGCGGGACCACCCCGGGCTGCGAGTCAACCTGGCCCACCTGGGCTGGCCCTGGTGTGACGAGGCCAATGCCGTGGGCGTCATTGACCTGATCAATGGCGTGCCCCCCGATGAAAGCCAGTTCCGCTTCGACATTTCCTTTGGCCCGCCGCCGGTCTACCGGCGCGAGGTTCTGCACAAAGCGCTCGATGTGCTCACCCCGCGTCTCATCCAGTTTGGCAGCGACCGCTTTTTCCCCTGCTCCGGCGCCCACATCCGCGCGATGATTGACGAGGTCCACCGCCTGCTCGACGAGCTAGAGGTGGACAAGGCGGGGCGCGAGCGAATCATGGGGGGGACGGCGGCTGCATGGCTGAGATTGAAGGCTAACTCAGCCGCCGACTAGAAGTCGGGGCTACAGGGCGTACCGCCGAACGTCGGCCTACGCCGACGGGGCCTCGTCCGCGAAGGCGGACGCTCAGCCGAAGGCTCCCTAGCCCCGATTTCAATCGGCCGCGCCTTATGTGTCTGGGGGGAAGCTACGGAGCTGCGCCGACGCCGAGGGGAGGAAGAGGATGGAGAGTCGTACCAAAAAGCAACTGCGTATCCGAAGTGGGGCCAACGGACTGGATGGCCCCATCCGTGTGTTGGAGGTGGTTGGCAATGCCACCGTGGGTGGGATGGAAACCTATGTCCGCAACCTGATTCGTCAACTCCCGCCGACCCAGTTCGAAGTTACGTGTATCTGCCCCTACGAAAGCCCGTTTACCACCTCGTTGCGGCAACTGGGCTGTACCGTCTATACCACGCCCATCGAGGACGACCCACGCTGGCGGTCCATCCAGTTGGCCGCCGAGGTCATCCGGCTGCACCACATTGACGTGGCTCACGCCCACATGCCCAAGGCCCACGCGCTGGCCGGGCTGGCGGGCAACCTGACCGACATCCCAGTCATGGCGACCGTCCACGGCATGAATATCACGACGCACGAACTGGGCATCTGGCGCACCACCGGCACCCACCTGATCACCGTGTGCCAGGAAGCGTATACCCAGGCGCTGGCCATGGGCGTGCCCTCCGACCGCCTCTCACTGGTCCACAATGGCGTGGACCTGGACCTGTTTACGCCAGATCGTGATGGCGTGGCCTTCCGCCAGACGGTCGGCATTCCCCTCGACGCGCCGCTAGTGGGCTTTATCGGGCGGCTCGAACACGAGAAAGGCCCGGATTTCTTTGTTCGCGCGGCCGAGGAGGTCCACCGGCGCCGCCCGGAGACGCACTTTGTCCTGGTCGGCCAGGGGGCGATGCAGGGCGAAATCGAACGCATGAGTCGGGACATGGGCCTGGGCGGCCACGTCCACCTGGCGGGCAAGTGGGCCAATACGGCCGAGGTCTACCCGGCCTTTGACATTCTGGTCCAAACGTCGCGCAGCGAGGGTATGCCGCTGGTGCTGCTGGAAGGCATGGCGTGCGGCTGCCCCATTGTGGCGTTCATCGTCGGGGGGGTACGCGAGTTGGTGGAAAACGAGAACACGGGCCTCATCGTCTCGCCCAACCATTGGGAGGGCGTGGCGGCCCGTGTGCTGGAGTTGCTGGCCCAGCCGGAGACCATGCGGCAGATGGGCCGCGCGGCGCGCCAGCGGGCCGAGACGCTGTTCGACCTGCGCCTCAGCGTCCAGCGCACGACGGACCTGTTCCGTCAGTTGGTCCACGGCGAGCCAGCGCGGCAGTATCGGTCGGCCTAGGGAATAGGGATCAGGGACTAGGGATTAGGGAATACGGAGTAAGGCGTTTAGTTTTTTATCCTTAATCCCTAGTTCTTAATCCTTATTTCCTGCATTCGCTGCACCGCCCCAATTGCCAGGCAGGCTGGGCAGCAGGCGTCGGCCCAGTCGCCGAGCGTTTCGAGGGTAGTGTCGGGTCGCGACTGACGGGCGGTCCGGCGGCGGTGGATGAGCAGCCAGCCCACCAGGCCGACGACCAGGAAGGCGACGATGAAGACGGCCATCGGGGTGTGGATGGCGTCCATGACGGCATTCACCAGCGGGCCGCCGAGGTAGCCCAGGACAAAGTGCAGGGCCAGGAAGACCGCGCTGCCCAGCGCCATCCCCGGCAGGAATAGCCGATAGGGCAGTTCGGCCAGCCCGCAGGCGGGAATGGTGGCGATGCGCACGCCAGGCGTAGTCAAGGACACAATGACCGCGCCCATGCCGCCCTTGCGGACCGAGGCGGCCACACCGTCGATTCGTTCGGGCGACAGCCCCACGTAGCGCCCCACGCGCACCAGGAAGGGCCGCCCCAGCCGCCGCACCAGTATGTACTGTACTAATCCCCCCACCAGCATCGCCACCAGAATGACGCCAAACCCCTCCAGCAGCGTAAACTTGCCCGCCGCCGCCTGGGCCGCCGCCGTGAGCATGATAAGGTCGGCCGGGATGGGCACCGGCACGCCAATCTCCTTGACGAGCATAATGATAAAGATGGCAATCAGGCCATAAGTGTCGAGTAATTGGCCAGCTGCCGCTGTCAGTTGGGCCATTGTCCCTCCTGCGTGTCGCCGCAAAGTGTGCTTGTCCATCAGACGCACTGGCGGGCGGTTTAGATGCTCCACCACCTCTGCCCAAGTCCTCCATAATTTCTCCATAGGTTCGCCGGATACTGTCGCCAGTAACACACGCTGGTCGATGCTCCCTGATGATTAGACTGACGGGAGGCGGCTCACACATGGAGGTGACTATGTTTCCGCGACGAGGTCTGATACCGCTGGTGATCGTGGGGTTGGTGTTGTTCGGGGTCTTCAGCGCCGTCAACTCGAATATGCAGCGCGATGCCTGGATGCAGGGCTATCTGATGGGGCAATTGTCCGCCGGCGGCGAGGGGGCGAAGGCGCCCTCGGTCGCGCCCTTTGTGTATGGCGGCTATGGCCCCTATGGTGGGGTGGGCGGGCCACACTTCTTCAACCCGTTTGGGTTCATCTTCCCGCTGCTGTTCCTGGGCCTGGTGTTCTTCGGGTTGAGCCGGCTGTTCCGCTTCTGGGCCTGGCGGCACTGGGGCGGCCCAGGCGCTGGCCCGTGGGGGCGCTACGGCGGCCCACGTCACTGGCATCAGGGTCAGCCGGGGCTGGAGGGTCAGGGTCAAGGGCAGCCTGCGCCAGAGGGCCAACCGGCTCCTGAAGGCCGACCCCAGTGGGGGCAGTGGGGACCGTGGGGTTGGCCTGGCGCGAACCCGCCCGGCTGGGGCCAGGCCCCTGGCCAGGAGACGCGGCCCGAGACCGGCGCGGGTGAGGACAAGCCTCGCAACGCCTCGTACATCTAGAGTAGAGCGCGCCATAGTTTGGCGAACGGCTCCCCCTCGTTGCGAGAGGGAGCCGTTTGTCCTATGATTCCGTTACCCATTCGATGGGCAAGGAGGACAGGCGATGACACTCCCGGTCGTAGAAACGGCGTCAGCCGAGCCAACGGAACACCCGCATGTCGTGCGCGTGCCTGGCGTATGCGGTGGGCGGCCAGTCATCAAGGATACGCGCATCGCCGTCAGTCATGTCGCTGTCCAATACAAGCGGGGCGCCTCGGTGGAAGAGATCGTCCAGGATTATCCGCACCTCGTTCAT
>JAHCIP010000335.1 GCA_026129165.1 Anaerolineae bacterium | reverse complement strand
GCAGTTCGCCAACGCCAGTTCAGACGCCGTCGGGCGGCCAGCCCGGCCCCACGACCCCGGCGGAGACGCCAACCCAGCCGGCCAATGCGACGCCGCCCACGCCGAGCGGCCAGCCGTCGCCCACGCCAAGCGGGGAGTGCATCGCCAACATCACCATCACCGTCTTCCAGGACCTCAACGGTAACGGCCGTCTGGACACGGGCGAGACGCCGCTGCCAGGTTGGACGATTGATATCCAGGGGCCGGGCGGCGCGGCGGTGACAACGGACCAGAACGGTCGCGCCTGGTTGGGCAATCTCACCAACGGCGCGAGCTACCGCCTGGCGCTGGTCATCCCACCCAACTCCAACTGGTTTACTACGACTCCCAACCCCCTGACCTGGGTGGGCAGCTGCGGCGAAGCCCTGTTCGGCGTCAACCAGATTTTCCTGCCCGTGACCGGCGCGGACCTGACCACGGACACCGGCATGCCCCAGGGCGATCTCGCCGATAATGCGGCAGTAGCCGTCGCCTCGCCCGACCAACTCCCGCCCATTGGCAGTCTCACCCTGGCTGGGCGGACTATCCCAGTTAAGGCCACGTGGGCTGAGGGGCATCAACTCCTCGTCCCCGACCAGGCCGCCGGGCTGTCGCGCAGCGCCTTCGACGGGCTGCGCCTCAACTGGCACGCCGGGCAGTTCACCTTCCGCCCCATCCGCCCCGGCGACGAGGTGCGGCTGGCGTTGGGCGATACCGAACAGCGCTATCGGGTGGTCAAGGTGGAGACGGTGCTGGCCGGGCGCGAAGGCACGGCCCTGGCGGCGGTCCCGCGCGACCAACTCCTGCTCATCACCTGCACCGGCCTCAACTGGTCGCACCGCCTCCTCATCTGGGCCGACGCCGGGTAATGCACAGACGGAGAAAAGCGCATCGGGTAAGCTGTCTCAGCTTACCCGATGTCGTTTTTGGTAGCAGGGTGAATTGCCGGACGTCTCAATTCACAGGCATCCCGACCCGTGGCTGGGTCGAACTAGATGGCCCATAGGGATGACAGCGTCGTCACCCTCCACGCCGCGTCGTCGAGGCGTACCGCGCTCAACTGGGTCATCATGGTCAATAAGAGCATGAGCACGGCGATGAGAATGGTTAGAAAGACGAGCACGATCAGTTGACGCGATTTTGGGTGAACCACACGAACCTCTGGGCCTTCTGGCCCCTCCTATCGTTCAGACCGAATGGGGGGACATTCATTCAGACATACGCGCGCAGCCAAAAAAGGTGATGGGTTGCCGATCCCGCTAGCTTGGGCTAGAATCACCAGGCGCTCAGTTTACACCATAGGCTCACGAAAGGCCAGTTATGACCACGCTCGTGTTCGACCTGGATGATACTCTCCTCGTCAACCCCATTGACCAGTTCTTGCCGCCCTACTTTCGCGCCCTGACCGCCTACCTCGCGCCTTACGCGCCCACCGATCGCCTGGTGCCGGAGTTACTTAGAGCGACGCAGACGATGATGGCGAACCGCGACCCCAGCCGCACCAACGAGCATGTCTTCGCGGCGCATTTCTACCCGGCGTTGGGCCTCAATGAGGCGGACGTTCGGCCCATCATTGACCGCTTCTACGAGGACGAGTTCCCCAAGCTCCAGGGCTATACCGCCGTCATCCCTGAAGCGCGGCCGCTGCTCCTGGCAGCCCTGGCACGCGGCCACGACCTAGTCATCGCCACCAACCCCGTCTTTCCCTTGCGGGCTATCCAGCACCGCCTGACCTGGGCTGGCCTGGGCGACCTCCCCTTCCGCTTCATCACCTCTTACGAGACGATGCACTATACCAAGCCGCATCCAGAATACTACCACGAGATTACGAACGCGATTAAGTGTCCGCCAGAAGACTGTCTGATGGTGGGCAACGACTGGGACAATGATATCGCGCCGGCTAAGGCGGTGGGGATGCGCACCTTCTGGATCACGGGGACCGCGCCGTACTCGCTGCCGACCGCCGACGGCGCCCTCGCCCCGCGCGACGCGGAAGCGCTCGCCACTCGCGCGGGAACCGACTACCAGGGCACGCTCGCCGACCTGCATCAACTCGTTGAAACAAGAGCCATATAGGCAAAGTAAAGGGGCTGCCTATGCTCGACCGTCAGCCTACCTCGTCAGCCGTTGGCGCGTCGGCCCTGTCACGGGCCGATGTTCCCGAGTTGCGCCTGGTCAAACCGTTCGCGTATCATCTCCCCGCGCCCCTGACTCCCTTCATCGGCCGGCGCGATGACATCGCCTCGCTCACTCGACGGCTGGCCGCGACGCGCCTGCTGACACTCACTGGTCCCGGCGGCAGCGGTAAGACTCGCCTGGCCCTCGAAGTGGCTCAGGCGGTGCATCAGGCAGAGGTGACGAAGCAGGAGGGTGACGCGGGGGGCGATGACCTGGCGGTCTCCGATGGCATCTGGTGGGTCGAGTTGGCCGGCCTGGCCGAGGTCAATCTCCTGCCCCAGACCGTCGCGGCGGTGCTCGGCGTCCGCGAGCAACCCACGCGCCCTGCCACGGATAGTCTTGTCGAGGCCCTACGCCCGCGCGCCATGCTCCTGATTCTGGACAATTGCGAACACCTGGTGACTGGCTGCGCCGCATTGGTCCATTCTCTGCTCCCCCACTGCCCCTATCTACGCATTCTGGCGACGAGTCAGACCGCCCTGAATATGGGGGGCGAGACGGTCTGGCCGGTGCCGCCCCTCTCCCTGCCTAGCCCCAAGCAGCGCCCGTCGTCGGGCGCCCTTCAATCGGATGACGTTGAGCGCATCGTACACTCTGAAGCGGTTCAGCTCTTTGTCGCACGGGCCAGCGCCGTAAAACCCGACTTCATGCTGACGGCGCACAACGCTGAGGCCATCGCCGCCATCTGTTGGCGGCTGGATGGGATGCCCCTGGCACTTGAGTTAGCCGCCGCCCGCGTGCGGCTGTTCTCGCCGCAGCAAATCGCCGCCCGCCTGGATGATGTCTTCCGCTTGCTGACGCGGGGCGACCAGGCGGCGCTGCCCCGCCACCAAACCCTGCGCGCCACAGTTGAGTGGAGCCACAACGTGCTAACCGACGAGGAGCGCGTCTTGCTGCGCCGACTGGCGGTGTTTGCCGGCGGCTTTACCGTGGAGGCGGTCGAGGCGCTCAACCAGTGCGCGCCCTCCACGCCGACCCGCCCGGCGAACACCTTTGACGTCCTCGCCAATCTCATTGATAAGTCGTTGGTGTTGTCCGTCAGTGCGGGCGATGCAGAAGTAGCGCGATATCGGCTGCTGGAGACCGTGCGCCAGTATGCAGCCGAAAAGCTGGCTGAGGCGGGCGAGCGTGAAGCCCTGCGCCACTGCCATCTCGACTGGTGTATCGAAGTGGCCGAGCAGGCCGAGCCGGAACTGCGCGGCCCGCACCAGGCGGAGTGGCTGCGCCGTCTGGACCTGGAACACGACAACCTGCGGGCAGCGCTCCAGTGGGCCGTGGAGCATGCGGTTGAGGCGGGATTGCGGCTGGCCGGGGCGCTGACGCGCTTTTGGTCTATCCGAGGCTTGCTGAGCGAAGGGGGCGGCTGGCTGGATCAATGCCTGGCTCGCAGCCCAGACTCGCCCAGGCTGACGCGGGCGAAGGCGCTGTATGGCGCGGGTATCTTTGCGCGGCTACAGGGCGATGACGCGCGCGCCGCCGACTGCTTCGAGACCAGCCTCGCCTTCACACGCACCGCCGACCGCTTTCTCGCAGCCTCGACGCTCAACAACCTGGCTGGACTGGTCTCGCAGCAGGCGGATTACGACCACGCCCGCGCGCTCCTCGAAGAGGCCCTGGCCCTCTTCCGCACGCTAGATGACGCCTGGGGCATCTCGATGACCCTGAACAATCTCGCTGGTAAGGCCTTCGAGCAGGGTGATTACACCCAGGCGCGGGTGTGGTATGGCGAGGGCCTGGCCGTGGCGCGCCAGCGAGGCGATAAGTATAACCTTGCCCGTATCCTGCGTAACCTGGGTATGATGGTGGACCGCAAGATAGACGCCCCCACCGCGCGCGCCTATTTCGCGGAGAGTCTGGCGCTGACACGCGAACTGGGCGACCAGGCCGGCGCGGCGACCTCGCTGCATCATCTCGCCATGTGCGCCCTGGATGAGGGTGACACCGCCACGGCGCGAGCGCTGTGCGAGGAGAGCCTGGCCCTGCGGCGGGCCGTCGGGGATCCGCGCGCTATTACCTATTCCCTCCACCATCTCGGCCGCATCGCCTTGTGGGAGGGAGACTATGCCGCCGCGCGCGCTTACGCCCAGGAAACGTTGCCGGCCTTCCAGAAACTAGGCGATAAGTGGGGCATGGTTGTGAGCCTGGAACGCCTGGGCGAGTTGGCGGCCGCCGAAGGCGCGCCACGAACCGGCGCGCGTCTGCTCGGCGCAGTCGAAGCCCTATGCCAGAGCCGGGGAATTCGGCGCCCTCCGGAGGATCAGGCTGCGCTCGCCCCGACCCTGACCGCGCTACGGTCCGCGCTGGGCGAAGCGGATTTCGTGGCGGCGTGGGCCGAAGGGCGTGCCCTATCATTGGAGGCGGTCATCGCCCTCGCGCTGGCGCCCCTTGAGGACCGAGGACGAGCGCTGGGCGACGCAGGAGTCGCGGCCGACGCGAGCCTGACCGCCGTACCCCTCACGCCGCAACCCGTACCACCATCGCTGCGTCTCTACGCGCTCGGTCCGGCCCAGGTCTTCCTGGCGGACCGTCTGCTGACCAACGCCGACTGGGGGTACGCCAAAGGACGCGAGTTGCTCTTCTACCTGCTGTGCCATCCGCCACGCACGCGGGAGCAGATCGGTCTGGTGTTCTGGCCGGATGCTTCGCCGGGGCAGTTGCGGCAAAATCTTGGCGGCGTCCTCAAGCGGCTGCGGCGTGCGCTCGGTGGTTCAGACTGGATACTCTTCGAGAACGAGGCCTATACGTTCAACCGCATTCTGGCCTACTGGTTCGATGTGGCGGTCTTTGAGCGCGAGTTGGAGCGAGTAAAGACGTGGTCCCCCGCGTCGCCTCCGTCCCCAGACGCCCTCGACGCCCTGCGCGTTGCTCTGCGCCTCTACCGGGGCGACTTTCTGGAGGACATCCCGGCCGAGTGGGCGACGCTACGGCGCGAAGAGTTGCGGCGAATGCTCATCGAGGGCTGGCTGGCGCTGGGGCGGGTTTATTTCGCGGCCCAAGAGTACATCCAGGCGGCCGACGCCTACCGCCAGGCGCTGGCGCGGGACAACTTCCAGGAGACAGCGCATCGCGAACTCATGCGCTGTCTAGCCTGCCAGGGCGAGCGCGGCCAGGCGTTGCGCCACGGCCAGGCGCTGCTCGACCTTCTGCGTGACGAACTCGGCGTTCCGCCAGCCGCCGAGACTCTGGCCTTGCTCGAACGACTACGGCGGGGAGAGGACGTGTAGCGCGGGGGAAGGCGGAGGGAATAGGGGGAAGGTTAGGAATTCGCGCTCATGTGAGTGCGAGTTTTGTTTTACCCACCCAGTACCCACGCCTTATCCGCTGCTTTACCTACACCGCCTGGTAGACTGGGGTCACAATCGAAGACGGTACAAAAGAACAAAAAGGAGACACGAGCATGAACGCGCGACGGATGATGACCCTGGTGATGGCGTTGGTCTTGAGTTCGATTGTGGTGACAGGCCTGGCGAGCACCGACGGTGGTGTCGGGACGGACGCAAATCCGGAGGGAGTGATTCGGGTGTGCGGGTTGCTGGGGACGAAGTGCCCCGATCTGACCTGGGGTGACATTCAGTGGATTGGGCCGAACCCCACCTACCCCTCTCTGCACCAGTACTTCGTCAACTTTGAGATCCGCAATGTCGGCGACGCCAATGCTGGCTACTTCATGGTCGACATGTACGAGTGGCGGCAGGGGCCGCAGGGTGGGCTGGGCGACTTTCTCGGCCAATTCTATGTCCCCTCGCTGCTGAAGGGGCAGAGCGCCTGGCGCGGGACGACGGTCGAGAACCGCCCATGTGTCGCCATCCAGCTCGACGTGAGTAACAGCATCCGCGAGCACAACGAGCAGAACAACTTCTTCGTGCGCTGCAGCCCTGGTCAGTAAGAGGTGTTACGGGGTAATGGCGTACGCCGGGGGTATCCCTCGGCGTACGCCATTTGTCACTTGGAAGGCTGGTAGGCGACTGCCAGTTCCACAGGG
>JAHCIP010000334.1 GCA_026129165.1 Anaerolineae bacterium | reverse complement strand
TGGGGGTTGAGTTGGCTATAATTGGGAAATAAGGGTAGGAAGAGTGGGAAGAAGCGTTAGGTGAGGAGGGCCGTATGGTCAAGACACCGGAGTTGGTGCGGGAGGTGGATGGGGACGACGTCTACGAGTACTATCCCCTGGGTGAGTACGTGGTCGTCGCACCCAGGGGTCTGCGGCGGCCGACCGACGTTCAAGTACACCCGTGCAGTGTATGAGGCGATTCGGCTGGCCGACCAGGCGCTGCTTGACTTTGCCTACTCCCTGCGTCAACCAGCATGATTGTCCTCGATGAGAACCTCCAGGATCAACGTCTTATTACCGATGATACCGATCCAGTAAAGCTTTCAAGACCCTGGGGGAGGCGCGGAAGCTTGTTTGACGCAGGCGTTCAACGGCAACTGGCAGGTCTACTAATCCCCACTCCGCGGCAGTCCCAAGCACACCTAACAACCCTGTTATGTTCAAACCTTGTTCCTGCGCCACCTGGCGGACGGCTTTGTCATCCGGGATGACCAGGTCAGCCTTAAGTTGTTGGGCCAACAGGATGACCTCTCGCTCGCCTGGGTGCAGCCGGATAAGCGTTTGGTCAGCCGGCGTCATAACAGCTTCCAGTGTGAGCCAGATAGGAGGTGAGGCTATCCTTTGGCGAATCATGTCAGGCGCGCCTGGACGTGTAAGCTCAACCTGTACGGCTTTTGGAATAGATACCGAGCCAAAGAGAGCCGGCAGGAGATCAATGTAGCCAATCAGAACCAGATAAGCGATCGGGAAGGTGTTCGAGATGACCTTCATGCTGAAGTGAGCCTGCGGACAGTGGCGATGTCCTGTTCCAGGTCGGCCTCTGTATAGTCCAGGTCCACTTGAGCGCGCTTCAGAAACGCCTCTACCTCCCACCGCGACGCCAACCCCAGCATACGCTGGACCTCAGCTTCGGTCAGGACGCCCGCTCGATAGGCTTCCAGCGCCAGGGCCTCCAGTGTTCGCTGGGGGAGATTGCCCCATCTAGCCTGTAGCAAGCGGCCCACGTCATCCGGTACGGCAATCGAAACATCCATAGTAACCTCCATTAAGTGACACTTTTCGCAAATATAGCTGCGCTACGCCCGCTCCGGCAAGTCCTCTGGCCCCCACCGGTGTACGCCGCCGGGGACGGGCAGGAGGAGGACAAACGCGCCGATCATGAGAATGAGCAGGCTGAGGATGGCAGCCGGGCGGCCCCAGTTGAGGGTGTTGACGATAAAGCCCCACATAATCGGGCCGATGACCGAGGCGAAGCGGCCGACCATGGAGTAGAGACCGTAGAACTGGCCCAGGTAGCGCGGGGGCGAGAGCCGCAGCATCAGCGGGCGGTCGGCGCTCCACAGGCAGCCCAGGGCAAAGCCGGCCAGGGCAGCGACCAGCCAGAACAGGGCGGACGGCAGCTTGAGGAGGGGGATGGCGGCGGCGAGGGCAAAGAGGAGCATCCAGACCACGATGTCCCCCATGAGGACGCGCTTCGGGCCAAGGCGGTCCACGATAAAACCACCTCCGAAGCCGCCGAGCATGGCCGCCGCAATCCCGACGACCAGGACAAGCTGGGTTTGCAGCGCGGTAAACCCTAGCTCGTTAGACACGTAGATGCCCATGAAGGCGATGACGGTATTCGCCCCATCGGCATACAGGATACTGGCGATCAGGAAGCGCAACAGGCCCGGATAGCGGCGGGCGCGTTGCAAGGTCTGACCGAGCGCGGCGAAGGTGCGGCCGAGGGCGCTGGCGTTGAAGGGCGGCACGCGACGGGGGCGCTCGCGAATAAACAGGAAGGCGGGCAGGGCAAACAACAGGAACAGCAGCCCGGTCACCCGAAAGACGACGGGATAGGGCTGCTGGTAGACCTGGAGCAGGAGGATGCCGGCCCCCAGGCCGATGAACGAACCTAGATAGCCGACACCCACCCCAATGCCGCCAATCTTGCCCCGGTTCTCCACGGTACTGACTTCGGGCAACAAGGAATCATAGAAGATGAGGCCGGCCTGGTAGAAGTAGTTGGCGATGATGAAGCAGACCAGGGATAGGGCCAGCCCGCCGATGCCGAGGAGCAGGGTAAAGCCGATGCAGAGCAGGGTGGTGACGACGAGGAAGGGCAGGCGGCGCGGGGCCTGGTCGGACAGCGCACCGAGGAGGGGCGCGCTGAAGAACATGAGCAGCATGGACAGGCCGTTAGCGTTGCCATACGACTGATCGGTGCCGCCCATGACGTTGACCACCCACAGCGAGAAGTAGAGGCTGACGATGTTGAGGCTGAAGACGGTATTGGCGAGGTCATAGAGGACCCAGCTAACTACACTCAGTCGTGAAATGTGCGTCTGAGATTGAGCGCGGGCAGCGGTGGTGAGCGTCATGGGAGTCCTCCTGGCGGTGGTCGCGTCACTATACACGGGACCGCGCTTGGAGTCAATCCTCACTCGTGCTATAATAGGGCCGTTCCGCACCTCGCATGACTTCCCATCTCGAAGGAGAGACTCCTATGGCTCGCAATAAGATTACCATCATTGGCGCTGGCAATGTCGGCGCCAGCGCCGCCCTATGGCTCGCGCCCATGAACCTGGGCGATATCGTCCTCAAGGATATTCCGCAGACCGGGACGATGCCCGCCGGCAAGGCGCTCGACCTGGCCCAGGCTGGCCCGATTATGGGCTATGACAGCCGCATCCTCGGTACGACCGATTATGGGCCGACCGAAGGCTCGGACGTGATTGTGTTTACCGGAGGCTTCCCGCGCAAGCCTGGCATGAGCCGCGAAGACCTGGTCGCCAAGAACGAAGAGGTCGTCGTGGACGTGATGAACGAGATCAAGCGCTCCTCGCCCAATGCCATCGTTATCATGGTCACCAACCCGCTGGATACGATGGCCTATGTCGCCTACAAGATGAGCGGCTTCCCCCGCAGCCGCATCCTCGGCCAGGCCGGTATCCTGGACAGCGCGCGCTACCGGGCGTTCATCGCCCAGGAGCTCAACGTCTCGGTCGCCTCGGTCCAGGCGTTCACCATCGGCGGCCACGGCGACGAGATGGTGCCGCTGGCGCGGTCCACGACGGTCGGCGGCGTGGCGCTGACCAAGCTGCTGCCCAAGGAGCGGATTGACGCCATTGTGGAGCGGACGCGCAAGGGCGGCGGCGAAATCGTCCAACTGCTCGGCACCAGCGCCTACTACGCGCCAGGCGCGGCGTGCGCCCAGATGGTCGAGGCCATCCTCAACGACCGCAAGCTGATTGTGCCGGTGGCGGCTTACCTGGACGGCGAGTATGGCCTGAAGGATATGTACTTCGGTGTCATGGCCAAG
Organism: Anaerolineae bacterium; assembly: GCA_026129165.1. Lineage (GTDB taxonomy): Bacteria > Chloroflexota > Anaerolineae > Epilineales > JAHCIE01 > JAHCIE01. The sequence continues at coordinate 2,866 of JAHCIP010000334.1, read as the reverse complement.
CTGGGCCGAGGCGGCGTCGAGGAAATCATCGAGGCCGAGCTCGACGCCGAGGAGCGCACGGCGCTCAACAAGTCGGTCGAGCTGATTCGCGGCACGATGAGCGCGCTCAAGCAGGTGCGCCCGGCGTAACGCCTTCGTCTACCAATGAATGGAGACCTGACAGGTTTTGAAAACCTGTCAGGTCTCGCTTTTTCTGGAACTTCCCTTGCCACGCTGGGGACTTCAGGCCGGAGACCCGTACTAGCGAATGTACCGTTTTGCGCGAACTGTCCCACAGAGTGGCAGGTGGGTGTCGAAGTCGGCCGGTTAGGCTAAACAACAAGCTGTCAACGAATTAAAGGCATGGATTGAACGGATGGAACTACCGGCGTCAACATAATCTGTTCAATCCGCTCCCCAAATCCGTTGACAGCTACTCAAGATCCCCTGTTGCCAACGCGTACTGGACCGCCTCTTCTACAGTCATCGCCTGCCCCTCGGCCCAGGCCTGGTTATACTGACTTTCACTCATCGCCCGCTGCACGGCGGCTACTGTACGCTCGTATTCCACACGATTGGATGGGGTGAGAGGAGCGCCCAGGACTGAGCACCCCGTATGAATAGCGGCAAGGAGACAAGCGGCTTGCTCCAACTGGCGGCGGGCAGCAGCGACCTGGGCTAAGCCAACGAGGCAGGCGCACAGACCGGCTATAGCCCCAATGTCTCGTGCCATAAGGAGAGCTTCGAGGTGGAGTGAGTAAGCGAAATCGACCTCGCCGGCCGGGAGTACAGCAAAGCCAAGTTCATGGGCCGCCATATAAATGCCCAGTACATTCTTGATCCTCCGCACAGTAGCCAGACTCTCCTCGATCCACGGCCGCGCCATCTGATACTCGCCTTCAACGATGAAGGTGCGTCCCATGTTTAGCAACGCCAGACCTAACAGGAGTTGGTTCCCGTCAAGGCGGTAGGTCGCAAGACACTCCTCAAACATCGTACGAGCTTGCTGAGTTTGACCGAGGCCAAGCGCAATCAGGCCTAATCCCTGGCGCGCGCCCGCCACTCCCCACCTATTGCCAAGCTCCTCGTAGAGGTGTAAAGCCTCTAGCGCGTACTTCTCTCCAACTGGGTAATCACCCTGATCCCAAGCCACACGGGAGATATACGCCAGCGTCTCAGCTAGACCCAGACTGTTACCAACTTGCCGCCATGTGACGATGCTAGCTTCTAGTGATAAGCGGGCCGGCATAAAATCGCCACGCCAATAGGCAAGAGTCCCCAGCGACTGCAGGGTGCGGGCTCGTTCGGGAGTCGGAACCGCCGCATTTGGTAACGCCAAGGCCTTCTGTACCCATTGAACCACCTCGGAGGACTGACCTTTATAGAACCAGAACCAGTCTAGAGCGCCGGCCAAACGTAGCATCAAGGCCGCATTGCCATTCTCATGGGCACGTCGAAAGACGGCCAGTAGATTATCGTACTCCTGTTCCAATTGCTCGACCCAACGGCGGGGCTGGGTGCCTTGCCAGTGTAGACTCGCCTGCTCCGCCAGGTTAAGGAAATACTGGGCGTGTTGGCGCCGGAGAGCGTCGGTCTCCCCGCTCTCCAGCAAGCGTTCCACCGCAAACTCGAGCAGCGTCTCAAGCATCGAGAAGCGCATGTCACCGCCTGGTTGCTCCATCCGTCGCAGCAAACTTTTCTCGACTAGAGAACTTACTCCATCGATGACCTCGCCTACCCCTTCGCCAATGACTTGCTCGACGGCGTCCAGGGTGAAGCCGCCCACAAATACGGCCAGCCGTCGAAACAAGGTCTTCTCGGTATCAGTCAGCAAGTCATAGCTCCAGGCAATCGTGCGATGTAGCGTTTGCTGGCGCGCTGGTAGGTCGCGTGGCCCGTCAGTGAGTATTTTGAGGCGGCGCTCCAACCGTCCCAACATCGCCTGAGGTGAGAATAGGCGACTGCGAGCGGCGGCTAGCTCGATGGCAAGTGGTAGGCCATCCAGGCGATGGCATATCTCAGCTATGGCGGGGGCGTTCTCGTTCGTCACGCTAAAATTGTTTGTCACCGCCTCGGCACGTTCGATAAAGAGTCGGATGGCCTCGTACTGGGTGAGGCGCTCGAGAGGGGGCAGTCGCTTCAGATCGGGCAGTGCCAGAGGGGGTACAGCATACTCGTGCTCACCGCGTACATGTAATGCAATGCGGCTCGTGACTAGGATCTTGATCCCGGGCGCATGAGCCAGCAATTCAGCCACATGTGGGGCGACCGCCACAATCTGCTCGAAGTTGTCCAGCAGGAGTAGAAGGCACTTGCCGCGTAAGTAGGCCTTCAGAATGTCAATCAGCAGACGACCGCCCTGCTCACGCACATCAAGTGTCTGGGAGATGGCCGAAACAATATCGTCTGGGACGGTGACGGGAGCCAGGTCCACGAAGTAGACACCATCGGGAAAGTCATCGAGGACATCAGCTGCCACTTGAAGGGCCAGTCGTGTCTTGCCCGTCCCGCCCGGCCCAGTAAGCGTCAGCAGACGCACGTCAGGTTGGCGAAGCATTTGCCGCACGATCTCGCCTTCCTTCTTGCGACCGATGAAGCTGGAGAGTTGAACGGGCAGGTTGTGACGCATGGCCGGCGGTACAGGAGGGAGACTGGGGGTGGGGGAGGGCGCCGGAGACCGTCCACCAGGGCCAGCAAGGCGTTGGGGCAGCGGCAGGCCAGTGCTCGGCTCGCCACGCGCGAAGCGGACAAAGTCGGCGCGCTCGTCCGAGGGCAGGTCGAGGACGTCGGCCAGCTTCTCGGCCAGCACCTTGGAGGGCCGCAACTCGTCGGTTTCCACGCGGCGGATGGTCGTGGTGGCATAGCCGATACGCGTGGCGAGTTCCTC
>JAHCIP010000333.1 GCA_026129165.1 Anaerolineae bacterium | reverse complement strand
CAGATCGTCCAGGACCTCAACCTCAACGACAAGCAGTACCGCCCGGCCGCCCTGCTGGCCGCCATCTCGACCGCCAAGAACGAACTCGTCCCGCCCGACGCCTTCGCCCCGACCACCCATTGGCATGAGGTCGCCCGCCGCGTCTACGAACGTTACCAGGCCGCGCTGGCCTCCAACAACGCCGTGGACTTTGACGACCTGCTGATGAAGACGGTCGAACTGCTGCGCGACAACCCGATGGTCCTGGACAAGTACCGCCGCCGCTACGCGCATATCCTGGTGGACGAGTTCCAGGACACCAACAAGTCACAGTACGAACTGGTTAAGCTGCTGGCCGGCCCGGACGGCAACCTCTTTGTCGTGGGCGACGAAGACCAGTGCCTCCCGTCGGATACACTTGTGATGACGCCCGACGGCCCGCGTCCCATTGATGAGTTGACCGAAGGCGATACGGTTGTCGCGGCCTGTGGCCGTGGCGCAGCGGGTCAGGCGCAGATTGTGAGGGTGCGGCGCAAGCCTTATCATGGCCCCCTGGTCGAGATTCGGACGCAACGGGGCCATACCCTCCGCGCCACGCCCAACCACATGCTGTTCGCGCGGGAAACGGCGGCCCAAGCTGTGGCATTTATGCCCCAGTTCCCGCAGACGATAGCGTTAGCTGGTAGGGCACTGCGGCCTTCAGGCCGCAGCGTGGCGGACAATGCGCCCTTAGCTGTGGCATTTATGCCACAGGTTCCGCAACCCATAGCGTTGGCGAACACCGAGCAAGGTTGGCTGTTTGCCGAGCGACGAGCGATTGAACCGGCCGAGGAGGGGGAGCGCGAGTGGCGAGTGGACCGCCTCGCCTGGCTCACAGATACCGTGACAGCCGACGGTACGCCCCTGCTGTTCCATTTTCAGCCGGCCAGCCACATCCACCCGACGATGATCGTCCCGGTTCTCGAAGGGGGACATATCGTGGATGATGAGGTGGTGACGGTGCGTTGGCTCGACTACGAGGGCGATATCCTCGACCTGGACGTGGCGGCGATCCACAACTATGTCGCGGGCGGCCTCGTCGTCCACAACTCCATCTACAGTTGGCGCGGGGCGGACTTTCGCAACGTCATGCGCTTCCGCGACGACTACCGCGATGCCCAGGTGATCCTGCTCGAACAGAACTACCGCTCGACGCGCACCATCCTCGACGCGGCCCAGGGCGTTATCAAGAGTAACCGCATGAGGCACCCCAAGGCTGTGGACCGAGAACGACGCCGGTACCCAGGTTCAGGTCTACGAGGCGTACAACGAGCAGGAGGAGGCGGACTACGTGGCCGGCGAAATCCAGCGGCTGGCGGCGCGCAAACAGGCGCGCCACGGCGAGATGGCCGTCATGTACCGCACCAATGCCCAGTCCCGCGTCTTGGAAGACGCCTTCGTGCGGCGCGGCATGCCCTACAAGCTCGTCGGGGCCACCCGCTTCTACGAGCGGCGCGAGGTCAAGGACGCCCTGGCCTACCTGCGCGTCGTCCACAACCCACTGGACAGCCTGAGCCTGCGCCGGGTCATCAACGTGCCCAGCCGGGGCATCGGCGACAAAACGGTCAATCAACTGTGGGCCTGGGCCGAGCGTCTCTCCGTGCCGCCGTACACCGCGCTGCAACTGCTGCGCGAGACGCGGGCCCCCCTGGCTTCTCAGCCTTCCCACCCTTCCCCGGTGGCTATTCCGTCCCCCTTCGACCGCCGCGCCGAGAGCGCGCTGCTCGAATTCCTGGGCATCCTCGAAAGCCTGGGGGCGGCCAAGCGCGAGGTGGATGTCCAGGCCCTGCTCAACCTTATCCTGGACAAGACGGGCTACGAGGCATATCTGCGCGACGGCACACCCGAAGGCGACGAACGCTGGGAGAACGTGCTGGAGTTGCGGACGGTCGCTGGCGACTACGCCGCCCTGCCGGTGGAAGAGAGCCTGCCCACCTTCCTGGAAGAAGTCGCCCTGGTCGCGGACGTGGACGAACTCGACTCCACCTCCGACGCGGTCACGCTCATGACCCTGCACGCCGCCAAGGGGCTAGAATTCGCCGTCGTCTTCCTGGTCGGGCTGGAGGAGGGCATCCTGCCCCACAAGCGCAGTCTGGACGAGGCGACCCAGGACGCCCTGGAGGAGGAACGGCGGCTGGCTTATGTCGGCATGACCCGCGCCCGCCAGAAGCTCTATCTGGTCTACTCGTTCCGCCGCAGCCTCTACGGCACGAGCAACCTGACTGAACCCTCGCGCTTTCTGCGCGACATCCCGCATCACCTGGTGACGGCGCACGTCGAACGCAAGACCGCGCCCCTGCCGCCGCGCCTGGGCATCCGCGCCAGCCGGGGTATCGGCGCGGGACCGAGTTCGACGGCCCAACCCGCGCCGAGCCGCAACAGCTTCCGCCTGGGCGACAAGAACGCGCCCCTCCAGCCGGCGGCGGCCTCCTTCCGCCCCGGCGACAAAATCACGCACCCGGTCTTTGGCGACGGCACCGTCCTCAACAGCAAGCCCAGCGGCGGCGATGAGGAAGTGGAAGTCATTTTCAAGGGCGGCGCGAAGCGGCTGCTCGGCAGCTATCTCAAACGCAAATAACCATTCACCTCCTACTACCGACCACCCACCAAAGGACTGATGACCATGACCACCCTGGAACGCACCTTCTTTATGATCAAACCCGACGGCGTGCAGCGCGGGCTGATTGGCGAGATTCTCGGCCGGCTCGAACGGCGCGGTCTCAAGTTCGTCGGCATGAAGTTTATGCAGGTCAGCCGCGAACTGGCCGAGGAACACTACGCCGTCCACAAGGGCAAGCCCTTCTACGCCGGCCTGATTGAGTACATCATCTCGGCCCCCGTCGTTGCCTGCGTCGTCGAAGGCCCCAACGCCATCGCAGTCGTGCGCCAGACCGTCGGCGCGACGCGGCCCCACGAAGCCGCGCCCGGCTCCATCCGCGCCGACCTGGCCGTCATGGTGGGCCGCAACCTCGTCCACGCCTCCGACGGTCCGGAGACGGCCCAGACCGAAATCGGCCTCTGGTTCCGCCCCGATGAACTGACCAGTTGGGACCGCGCCGCCGACCGCTGGATTCTGGAATAAGGATGTCTCAGGCACAGCTCTCCAAACTCCTCGCCGCTGGCGCTGTGACCCTACTCGTCATTGCCTTGTTCGAGGGCACATTGCGCTGGCTCGTCCTGTCGTGGCTGGGCAACCCGTATTACTCCCACGGCCCCCTAGTCCTGCTGGTCAGCGGCTGGCTGCTCTGGCGGCGGCGCGACGCGCTGCGGGCGGCGCGGGCGGAAAACATTGGCCTGGCCCTGGCCGCGATGGGTGTGGGCATCCACCTGCTCGCCCTGCCGCTCCAGATGCAGGTCGTCTCGGCCGCCGCCCTGGTCGTCGTCCTGGTCGGCCTGGTGTGGGCCTTCGCCGGGCGCGGCGTGGTGCGGGCGTGGGCTTTCCCGCTGCTCTTTCTGATGCTCATGATTCCCGTGCCGGGTATCGAGCGCCTCAGCCCGACTCTCGAAGCGTTCACCGCCCAGTACGCGGCCCAGACTGCCCGCTGGCTGGGGGTCGCCGCGTCGAATCTGGGCGGGCAGGTCTCGGTCGGCGCCCCGGCGTTCACCGTCGGCGCGCCGTGTAGCGGCCTGCGCTCCCTCGTCGCGCTGGGCACGCTGGCCCTGTTGCTGGCCTACAGCGTCCAGGGGCCAGCCTGGGCGCGGGCGCTGCTCGTCCTGGCCGCCCTGCCCATCGCCCTGGCCGCCAACCTGGTGCGCGTGTCGTCTATCTTCTGGGTCGCTGGCGCGCTCGGCGCCGATGCGGCGCTGGGCTTCTTCCATACCCTATCCAGCCCGCTGCTGTTCCTGGTCGCCCTGGCGCTGCTACTGGCCCTCGGCCGCGCCCTGCGGCTGACCCAATTACGGGCGGATGCGTGGTAGAGCTAGACCACCGCCGACTAAAGTCGGGGCTAACGGGCCCGCGGCCGGATGTCCACGGAGGTGGTCACTCCGTCGGCGTGGGCCGAGTGCGAAGCCTTCCTGTGGGACGCTCAGCCGAAGGCTCAACAGCCTCGATTTCCATCGGCGGTTCACTCCGGCTCCGACGCGCCTGGCTCACCGGCTGGTATGCTCGCCTGGCCCTAGTCGTCGGCCTGCTGCTCGGTGGCCTCCTGCTGACCCGATGGACAAGTCCACCGCCGCCCCCCGTCCCGCCCGCGCCAGCCCCCGACATGCCCCGCGCCGACCATGTCTTCTTCGCCGATGTCGAGGGCTGGTACCGGATCACGCGCAACGAACGCGCCGTCGCCAGCCCCTTCGACCTACGCCTGGAGCAATTGCCCGACGCTCTGCCGGCGCAGATCGGAGACTGGACGGCCACCGACTTACCCATGAACCCCCAGGTGGAGACGCTCTACGATCACCCGGAGGTCGCCTTCCAGCGCGCCTACCAGAACCCGCAGGGCGACTTGGTGTGGCTGACGCTGATTGGGCACAGGGGCGCGGCCAGCTTCCACCTGTTCGAGCACACGCCGACCATCTGCTACCCGCTCCAGGGCTGGGCCATGCTGCGCGAGCAGGTGGACTCGATTCCCGTGCGCGGCGGCCAGTTCTACGCCCAGCGCGGCCTGGCCCGCAACGAGGCCGACCAGAGCCAGCTCGTCCTGTTCTACTGGTATCTGTGGGACACCGAGGCCCGCGATCCCCAGGACGGCATCTTGTCCCTGCGTATCAGCACCCCGGTGCGTGACAGCGAAGAGGCCGCCGCCGCGCTGCTCAAACAGAGTTTCATCCCGGCCCTATTCCCGGTTGTCGTCCCCTGGCGACGGTTCTAGTGGTGTGTGACTGCTACAGTGATGGCCCCCCCTCCTGTCCCCCGTAGACGGGGGGATGCCAGGGGGGTCTGAATACGCCACTGATGACTAAATCATCGTTCATCGTTCATCGATTATTGCCCTATGCTCTGGAAACCACCTCGTTCCCTGGTTAGCATTCTGCTCCTCGCCGGCTTGCTCGTCGCCCTGCTGGCGGTGGACGTCGTCCTCGCCTGGAGCCTCACGCGCAGCGAGGTGAGCTTGCGCGCCCTGGCCTTGGCCGTCATCATCGCCCTCAGCCTGCCTGTCCTGGCCGTGCTCGCCTACTGGCTGTGGGGCGCACTCACCCTACGCTACACCCTCGACCGTAACGCCCTGACCGTCTACTGGGCCGGCGCCACCCACGTCATCCCGCTGCCCATTGTCCAGCGGCTCATCCCTGGCTCCGACCTAGCCGCCGAGCCGCGCGTCCAGGGCCTCCGCCTGCCCGGCTACACCGTCGGTCAGGCCGACCTGCCCGATCTGGGGAGAGTCCTGGTCTTCAGCACACGCCCACTGGCCGAGCAGATATTCGTGGTCACGCCGCTCCAGACGTACGCCCTCTCTCCCGCCGACCCAGCCGCGTTCACCGCCGAAGTCGCCACCCGCCAACGACTTGGACCGACGGAGTATCTGGCGCAGACGGTGCGTGTCGCCCCCTGGCTGGGGCTGCCCATCTGGCGCGACCGCGTTGCCCACCTGCTCCTCGGCGTAGCGGCTCTTGCCTGTCTGACCCTCTACGCCTGGGTCGTCACCCGCTACCCCGACCTGCCCGCGCAACTACCGCTGCGCGGCCCGACCTTGCCGTCCCTGGCGCGAGCCGCTGCCCTCCTCCTGCCGACCATCGGACTGGCCGCCCTGGCCGGCAATGGCCTGCTCGCCGTGTTAGTGCACGCCCGCGAGCGCGGGGCGGCCCTCCTGCTGCTGGGCGGGGCGGTGGTGGTCGAAATCCTGCTCTGGGTCGTGGCCTGGCGGGGGCTGTCGTGAGATGTGGCGGTTGCCGTCCAGGGCGTCTGTGACGACAACCGCTGTCAACGGATTTTGGGCACGGATTGAGCGGATTATGTCCATGCAAACGAACTTAATCCGTTCAATCTCTCCTTGAATCCGTTGACAGCGTGTTCTTTAACCGAACCCTACGACTTGGAAATGGCCCTACCCCGCATAATAGCTTATCTTCTCCTCTCGCCCGCGCTGATGTATAATCAATCCTAAGCTATTCACATCCAACTTTGGACGAGACCATGCGTATCCTCGCCGTTGACATTGGCACCGGCACCCAGGACATCCTACTCTTTGACACCCGTGACACGGTCGAGAACGGCCTGAAGCTCGTCATGCCCTCG
>JAHCIP010000332.1 GCA_026129165.1 Anaerolineae bacterium | reverse complement strand
CCGTCGCCGCGTGGAAGCGGACGCCCAACATGCGTAGCGGCAGGTAGAATTCCGGGGCGAGAATAAGGATGAACAGCGCGGCCTGAAAATCGAGCCGCCCATAGAGCAGCCGCAGCCCGATTTCCACCGCCACAATAGCGGTGCTGAGGGTGGACAGTAGTTCGAGAGCCAGCGCCGACAGGAAGGCCACACGCAGAACGGCCAGCGTCGCCTCACGGTAGCGCTCGCTGGTGCGCTCGATGACCCGCGCCTGGCGCTTGGCCTGCCCCAGTTGCTTGAGCGTCGTCAGCCCCTGGAGTACATCGAGGAAATGGGCGCTCAGGTGGCTGAGCAGGTCGTACTGACGCTTCGCCAGCGCATCCGTCGCCTTGCCGATGAGAATCATGAACAGGGGAATCAGGGGCGCGGTCACGAGCAGGACGACGGCCGAGAGGGGGTCACGCGGGAACACAGCGGCCAGCACGGTCAGCGGCACGAGCGCCGCCAGGGCCAGTTGGGGCAGGTACTGGCTGAAGTAGGGGTCGAGGGCTTCGACCCCTTCCACCACCGTCGTTGTCAGTTCGCCCGTGCGCTGGCCCTGGACGTAGCGCGGTCCCAGCGCCAGCAGATGCTCGAACAGGAGCGCGCGCAGCGTCGTCTTGACCTGGATCGCCACGTGGCCCGCCGCCACGTCGCTCCCAAAGACGGTCAGGCCGCGGGCCACGATGACCACGAGCAAGACGGCCAGGTCAGGGGCCACATTGGCCAGGGTCGCGCCGGCCAGAAAAACTCGGGCGATGACCTGGCTGACGAACCAGGCCTGGGCGACGGTGAGCAGCCCGCCCACCCCGCCCAGGCCGACGGCCAGCCGAAAGGACGGCAGACGGAGGGCCTTAATAAGTCAGCCCTTCCGGTCGGGTGACAAGCCGCTTGCGGAACACCCAGTACGTCCACGCCTGGTAGGCCAGGACAATGGGCACGAAGACGCCGGCCACGATGGTCATGACGGTCAGGGTGTACGGGCTGGACGAGGCATTATAGATGGTCAGGCTCCACACCGGGTTCAGGCTGGAGATCATCACCCGCGGGAACATGACCATGAACTCCGTCAAGAGCGTCGTGGCGATGGTCAACGCCAGCATGATAAAGGCCCAGCCCTCGCGCTGGCGGCGCAGGAACAGGCCAGCCGCCAGCAGCGCGGCGAGACTCGTGATGGGAACCACACCTGGATTGACGCCCAGGCGGAGCAGCAGGTCCGTCTCGAAGTACGAGTAGACAGTCAGGAGCACAAAGGCTACTGTCGTCGGCAGCCATAGCCGCTGGGCCATCGCGCGGGACTGGGCGAGCAGGTCGCCCGTCGTCTTGAGGCTGAGGAAAATCGCGCCGTAAAGGGCGAAGCCGAGGACGGTGGTAATCCCGCCGAGCAGGGCATACGGGTTGAGCAGGTTGAAGAAGCCGCCGACATAAGTCATCTTGGCGTCAATAGGCACGCCGCGCAGCAGGTTGGCAAACGCGACGCCGAGCAGGAGTGCGGCGACCAGGCTGCCGCCAAAGATGCACCAGTCCCACAGCGCGCGCCAGCGGGGGTTGTCGTCCTTGCTGCGGAACTCAAAGGCGATGCCCCGCGCAATCAGGGCCACCAGCAGCAGGAACAGCGGCAGGTAGAAGCCGGAGAACAGGGTGGCGTACCAGTTGGGGAAGGCCGCGAACGTCGCGCCGCCGGCCGTCAGCAGCCATACCTCATTACCGTCCCAGTGGGGGCCGATGGTGTTGATGATCACCCGCCGTCGGAGGTCGTCCTTGCCCAGGAAGGGCAAGAGCATCCCCACGCCAAAGTCAAAGCCTTCGAGGACAAAGAAGCCAATATACAGTACACCAACCAGGATAAACCAGAGGGTGTTGAGGTCCATAGACAGGTCTCCCTTAGTCCGCCCCAACGAGGGACGGCGCGGCGGTCAGACCCTCGGCGGGCTGGCCGGTGAGGGCGGGCTGGCGCGCGAACTTCGCCAGCAGGTAGATATCGGCCACCATCAGGGCGCCGTAGACCACCGCGAAGCCTACCAGCGAGAGGAGCACCGCGCCGGCGCCGACATTGGGCGAGACGGCGTTCTCAATCTTCATCAGGCCGTAGACAATCCACGGCGCGCGGCCCATCTCGGTCATGATCCAGCCGCTGCTATTCGCCAGGTACGGCAGGACGATGGCGAAGGGCAGCAGCGCCATGAGGCGCGGCCGCAGGGTAAGCATCTCGCCCAGGCTCAGGAACAAGCCGTAGGCCGCCAGCAGCAGCATCAGGAACCCCGCGCCGACCATCAGGCGGAAGGTCCAGTAAATGACGCCCGTCGGCGGGACGTAGTCGCCGGGGCCATACTTGGCCTGGAACTCCTTCTGGAGGTCGTTGATGCCCTTGACCTCGCCGTTAAGCTGGTTGTAGGACAACAGGCTGAGCAGGGTGGGCAGACGGAGGGCAAACACCTCGCGCCGACCGGTTAGATCACCGACAGTAAACAGCGAGAACGACGCCGGGCTTTCGGTGTCGAACAGCGCCTCGGCCGCCGCCATCTTCATCGGTTGCGTCTGCACCATGTGCTGCGCCTGGCTGTGGCCGTTGAGAACGACCAGGATCATCGCCAGCAGACCGACAATGGCGGCCAGTTGGAATGAACGGCGGAACAGGTCCAGGTTCGACTGGCGCAGCAGGTGCCACGCGCTGATGCCGAGCATAAAGAAGGCCGCTGTCACCAGGCCGGAGGCGATGACATGCGGGAACTGGACCTGGACATTGGGATTGAACAACAGGGCAATGAAGTCGGTCATCTCGGCGCGGCCATTGCGCAGCGTGTAGCCGAGGGGCTGCTGCATAAATGAGTTAGCAATGAGAATCCATAGCGCGGAGATATTGGAGCCGATGGCGACCAGCCAGATGGAGGCCAGGTGGACCTTCTTGGGCAATTTGTCCCAGCCAAAGATCCAGACACCCAAGAAGGTCGACTCCAGGAAGAAGGCCAGCAGCGCCTCGATGGCGAGGGGCGCGCCAAAAATGTCGCCCACGAAGCGGGAATACTCCGACCAGTTCATGCCGAACTGGAACTCCTGGACGATACCGGTGACAACGCCCATGGCGAAGTTGATCAGGAACAGCTTGCCCCAGAACTTCGTCATGGTCTTGTAGACCTCCTGGCCGTTCATGACGTACAGGGTGTGCATCAGGGCGACGAGCCAGGCAAGGCCGAGGGTGAGAGGAACAAAGAAGAAGTGGTAGACAGTGGTGATGCCGAACTGCCATCTAGCGAGAGCGATGGCATCCATAGCGGTTCCTCCTATACGGGTACAACTATTAGTAAAACACGACTATCTGTATCACCTGTGTCCGGGGCGCAGGCGATAACGGACCACCGCCGAGACGATGATCGCTAGTTCTATCATAAGCGAGCGGAGTGAAAAACGGGTGGAGAAGCGTTCACCCGCTTTCGCAGTTTAACCACCATCTAGCGTTCGCGTAGCGTAAGCGTCACGCTACGGGCTGAAATCTACACGCCGCTGGCCCCAGAGTCGTCTAGAATCAGAGGAGTAAACTGGCGTTCATGTCTACCCTGGGATGTCCTGCATGACACATTTGCATGGTATCGCACACCGCTTGCTGCGCGTGCCGCTATTCTACAAAATCCTCCTGGCGAACTGCGCCATCGTCGCCGTCGGGGCCATCGGCGGGACCCTCACCACCGTCTGGCACATGGAAACTTACCCGGATGACCCCCACTATGAGTTAATGGTGGTCTTCGGGGTAGTCGGGTTCGCTATCAGCTTTGCCGTCAACCTACTGGTCTTGCGGCTCGCGCTGCGGCCCCTCGACCGGCTCCAGGATGGCGTCGACGCGGTGCGCAAGGGCGACCTCACAGTGCGCGTCGTCCCTGAACCGCTGAGCGATGAACGCTTTGACCGTCTTCTGGCGACATTCAACCAGATGCTCGGTCGGCTGGAGGACGACACCCACGAGATGCACCGCCTGTCCGGTGAAATCCTCCAGGCCCAGGAGGAGGAACGCCGGCGCGTGGCCCGCGAGCTACACGACGAGGCCGCCCAGGCCCTGACCTCGCTCCTGGTCCGCGTGCGGCTGCTGGAACGGTCCGCCACCCCCGACGAGGCGCGGCAGCACGTGCAGGAGTTGCGCAAGTTGACGGCTGAGGCGCTGGAGGAAGTGCGGCGGGTGGCCCTGGAACTGCGCCCCACCATCCTGGACGACCTGGGGCTGGTCGCCGCGCTTGGCTGGCGTGTGGACGAGTTCAACGCGGCCTCGGCGGCCCGGGTGACGCTGACCGTAGCCGGGTTGGAGGAACGCTTGCCCGCCACCGTCGAGTTGGCCTTCTACCGCGTGGCCCAGGAGGCGCTCACGAATGTCCTACGCCACGCCCATGCCCAGAACGCACGGGTCACGGTGCGCCGCGAGGACGGTTGGGTCATGCTGGACATTGTGGACGACGGGATGGGTTTCGACCCTCAGACGCCGCGCAAGGCAGGCAGCCATGGGTTGGGCCTTGTCGGCATGCGCGAGCGTATGGCCCTGATTGGCGGCGAGTTGAACATCCAGGCCGCCGAAGGCGGTGGGACACGCATCACGGCGCGCGCGCCGGTCAACGGTATGGACGTCAAACGCGGTCTGATGGAGAATGTGTTTGCAACGGCGTAGGGAGAAGGGGCAATGACGACGATTCGCGTGATGCTGGTGGATGATCATCCGGTAGTGCGCAAGGGGTTGCGGGCCCTGCTGGAAGGCGAGCCGGATATGGAGGTGGTGGGCGAGGCGGGCGACGGCGCGCAGGCCGTCGAACTGGCGCAGACGCTCCACCCTGATATCATGACCATGGACATCTCGATGCCCGAGATGGACGGCCTGGAAGCGACGCGCCGCGTACGCCTCTGCTGCCCGGATACCCAGGTGCTCATCCTCACCGTCCACGCCCAGGAGCGCTACCTGTTCCCGGTCCTCAAGGCCGGCGCGGCGGGCTACGTCCTCAAATCCACGGTAGACACCGAGTTAGTCGATGCCATCCGCACCGTGGCCCAGGGCGGGGCCTTCCTCTATCCCTCCGCGACGCGCATGGTCCTCGAAGACTACCTCTCCCACCTGCGCCAGGGCGACGCGGGCGACGCCTACGAGCAGCTCAGCGAGCGCGAGCGCGAGGTCCTCAAGTTCATCGCCCTCGGCTACACTGCCTCTGAGATTGCCGACAAGCTGGTGCTCAGCCCCAAGAGCGTCGAGACCTACCGCATGCGCATCATGCAGAAGCTCGATCTCCACAGCCGGGCCGCCCTGGTCCAGTACGCCCTGGCGCGCGGCCTGCTCACGGATGGCGGATAGTTCACAAGCCGCCGCAAGCCGCCGACTGAAGGCGGGGCGAATGAGCCGGCGGCTCTACCGCACCACCTTGAAGTTGAACATCGGCGACTGGAACACGCCATACAGCCGCACCCAGAGGGGCAGCAGCATCTCAACCCCGCGCGCGCCCGAAATGTCCCCCAGATCAATCACCGACCGCCAGCCGAACCACCCCTTAAGGATGTCTGTCACCGTCGCCTTGGCCTCGGCGTCGTTGCCGCAGACGAACATGTCGTGGTCACCGGGGACAAGGGACGGGTTGACCATCAGATAGGCGTTCACGGTGTTCAACGTCTTGACGACTTTAGCGTCGGGGAAGGCGCGCTGAATCTGCTCGCCCAGCGAGTCGGTGTTGCACACCGTCAGTGTGGGCGGCATGCCGCGAGAGAAGTCCAGCGCGTTCGCCACGTCAATCAGGACCTTGCCCGCCAGGTTCTCGGCCCCGGCGCTCGTCAGCGCCTCCAGCGAGCCAATCCCCGACGTGCAGTTGAACAGAAGCTCGCCAAACGCCGCCGCGTCGGCAAAGCGGCCCACGCTGGCCCCGCCGCCCACCTTGCCGAGCCACTCGTCCAGCTTGCGTGGGTCGCGCGTCCCCAGCTTGACGGTATGGCCCAACTCGGTCAACTTCTGACCAATAGCCTGCGCGACCATCCCCGAGCCCAGAATTCCAATGTGCATCCGCGTGTCTCCTTCTCGTTCGTGATGCGCTTATTATACCCTCGTAGGCGCCCCCGCGCCCCACCAGGGCAGCTAGTTCACGCCTGTCCGTTCGGACAGGCCGGGCGCGGCAGATGGCCCGACCCGCGCCCTGAACGGCGCGGCGTACTTCAGCGGCGGCGT
>JAHCIP010000331.1 GCA_026129165.1 Anaerolineae bacterium | reverse complement strand
AGACCGGCGCGCGCGTCGGCCTGATGGCCGCCGACCTCTACGGCCCCAACATCCCCATGATGCTCGGCATCTACGACCGACCCCACGCCATCGGCAACAAGATTCTCCCCCTCGAAGCCTATGGTCTGCGCGTCATGAGCATG
Organism: Anaerolineae bacterium; assembly: GCA_026129165.1. GTDB lineage: Bacteria > Chloroflexota > Anaerolineae > Epilineales > JAHCIE01 > JAHCIE01. The sequence goes on along the minus strand of JAHCIP010000331.1, from coordinate 6,059 downwards.
GGCTTCCTGATGCCCCAGAACAAGGCCGCCGTCTGGCGCGGGCCGATGCTCCACAGCGCCATCCGTCAGTTCCTGACCGACGTAGACTGGGGCGACCTGGACTACCTGATTGTAGACATGCCGCCCGGCACGGGTGACGTGCAGTTGAGCCTGACCCAGCTTCTCCCCCTAACCGGGGCGGTCATCGTCACCACGCCGCAAGCCGTCGCCCTGGCCGACGTCATCAAGGGCGTGGACGCCTTCCAGACCGTGAAGCCGCCCGTGCCGATCCTGGGCGTGGTCGAGACAATGAGCTACTTCATCGCGCCCGACACCGGCCGCCGCTACGACATCTTCGGGCATGGCGGCGGGCAGCGCATGGCCGAGCAGTTGAGCGTGCCCTTCCTGGGCGAAGTCCCCATTGACCCGCGCGTGCGCGAGGGCGGCGACGCCGGCCAGCCCATTGTCGTCGCCGCGCCGAACAGTGACGCGGCCAAGGCGTACAGTCAGATCGCCCAATGGATCGCCGCCAAGATCAGCGTCATCAACCTGTCGCGGCCGCCGGAGGGCGAGCGCTTCTCGGCCTCGCCTGACTTGCCCATTCTAGGTTAAAGGTTTACCAGGGGGACGTTCCACAACGTCCCCTTGTGTTCATATCAAACGAGTGACAGCTATGATCAACCTGGACCAGCTACGCGAGACGATTATGCCTATTCTGGCCCCCTATGTCAGCGAGGTGGCCTTATTTGGTTCCGTCGCGCGCGGCGAGGAAACTGAGGAAAGTGATATAGACTTGCTGGTTACGTTCAAGAAGCCGGTGAGTTTGTTTACCCTGGTCGAACTTGAACAGGAACTAACGCAAGTCTTGGGACGCCAGGTTGACCTGCTCACCTATGGCTCCATCAGCCCCTACATCCTTCCTTATGTCGAGAAGGACAAGGTGATTATCTAACGATGCGTGTCGCGGTTACGCTTTATGGCGAACTGAAGCGCTATGTCAAGTCAGGCGCGGCCTCGGTAGACGTGGCGGAGGGGACGACGGTGGCGCAACTGTTGGACAGCCTGGGCGTGGACCGCCGTCACCCGCGCCTGACCGCTGTCAACGACGACGTCGTGGACGAGGCGCACGTCCTCGCCGACGGCGACCATCTGGAGGTGATGCATGCCGTCGCAGGGGGATAAGTCCACCCGCCGTCCAGCAGGGACACTGGTAGGGGGGCGTACGACGCGGCTCGTGGGCGGCGCGGTGCGGCTGCGACCACCGCGTGGGTTTGTCGGCCGCGCGCAGGTTGAGGGCGGTAGCGAAGGGACGCGGGCGTTTGACGTGGGGGAGGCGCCTGTCGTGCCCCCTGGCTTGATGGGCGACACCTCCCTCTTCCAGCCCGTGACGCTCCCCGGAACCCGTGCTTTCGCGGCTGGCCCCGCCGCCATCGAGCTAGACGCGTCTCGCGCCGCCCGGCGGCAGGTCACGCCGGACTCGCCCCTGACCGTCACGCTCGATACGTCGTCCACGCGCAGCTTTGCCGACCTGGGCGCGGGGCTGCTGGCCGTTCTCCACGATGGCTCCGCCTTCTTCCCCGTCGGACGGTCAGACAGTCCAGACCAGGTGCAGGTGGAGTGGCTGCCTGACCCGCCAGCCAGCGACCCGGAGGTGGGGACGAGCACCGTTGGCCGCATTGCCAAACTCTACCTCTACCAGGTCATGGGCCGGCCGGAGCCAACCCTCGGTCTATACCATGCCCGCTTTATGAGCAGCGGGTCCGCCAGTGGACCGGACGAGTCCGGCGAGCGCGTGGTCACGCTGCCGGAGGGCGAAGTGCGTTACCGCGCCGTCGCGCCCGACGAGTTGGGGCCGGGCCAGCGCATCGCTCTGCTGGTGCATGGCTTCGGCTCCAGCACGGACGGGATGCTGGCCGAGCTAGCTACGGTCTTCAGCAAGTATGGCGTCCACTACGACCATGTCCTGACCTTCGACTACGAGACGGTGAGATCAGGCGTCCGCGACGCAGGGACGCAGTTGGCCGACGCTCTCCGCGATCTAGGCTTCGGCCCCCAGGATGGTCACTATCTCGATGTCTTCGCGCATAGCATGGGGACACTGGTCACGCGCTACATGGTCGAAATTGCCGGCGGCCGCCGCTTCGTGGACCGCGTGTTCCTGGCCGGCCCCCCCAACTATGGGACTGGGCTGGCAAATTTGAAGGGCGCCCTGCTGTGGCTTGTCACCCTCGGCCTGAACCTGACCGGCTCATCGCTGCCGGCGATGATCGCGGGCTGGGCCTTGAAACTCTTCGACAAGACCACGGTGAGCCTGGACGACCTGACGCCCAGCTCGACCATCGTTCACGACCTACGCAACACCGCCCGCACGGGCGAAGTCCTCTACCATGCCCTGGCCGGCACCAACGAATTAGCCGGGCCGACACCGGGCGGGTGGGCCTGGCTGGCGCGGCAGGTCATGCGCGGCGCGGACGCCGCCCTGGACACCTTCTTCCAGGACCAGAACGACCTGCTCATCAATGTCCAGAGCATGACCAGCCTGGAGACAGTCTACCCTGGCGACCTGTGGCGGGCGAAGGTTGTCCCCTGCCATCACTTCGCCTACTTCAGCCACCCCGAATCGGTTGACCAATTGGGGCGCTGGCTCGCGGGCCAGTAGAACGGAGACAGGGATGGCCTACCTACCGGATAGACCTGGCTATGACGAATTGCGGCTCATGCTGCAAAGTGAGGGGCGTCGGCTCTTGGTTGTGGCTGAGATGCCTGACGGCGTGATGTACAAGAACTACGCCGAGCTTAATGTCGCGCCGGAGGAAATCGAGGAGGCGCTCGCCAGCCTGCCCCGCGCCATGGACGCGGTCAACCGCAGCCTGTATGTAGACACCTCGGACGCGGTCATGTCCATTGGCAACCGCCTGTGCAAGGCGGTCCTGGGCGGGCGGCTGTGGCCCGTCTACCAACAGTTGGCGCGAGGGGTCGAGAGCCAGGGCCGGCGGCTGCGGCTGCGGCTGGTGATCGACACGCCCAGTCTGCTCAACATCCCCTGGGAGTTCATGTATGACGATACGGTGCGCAAGGACTTCTTCGCCCTGTCGCTCCAGGCGCCCATTATCCGCGCCAACGCGGTGCGCGACCTTGCCCCCTCCCGGCCTGTCAGTGGCCCACCCCGCGTGCTCGTCGTCGTTTCAGAAGTCCTACCCTATGATTACGGCGCGAAGGATGAGGTTGGCTACCTCCGTGCCCTCGCCTCGGCCAAACAGATCGAATTGATCGAGCGCCCGAACATCACCCCCACCGACCTCCTGGAGGCGATAAGCAGCCAGCCCTATGACATTCTACACCTGATTATGAGTGGCGTCTGGCTCAAGCCTGCCGGCGGCTGGTCCACCGAAATCTTCACCCCGCGCGACAATGCCGAGCAAGCGCTGGTCTGCCGGGCGGAAAAGCGCGTCGAGCCGGTCACCGTGGACCAACTGCGAGGCGCGCTGCAGAAGCAGTCGGGCGTCAGTCTGGTCTGCCTCAGTGGGGACCGCACCGACTGGCTCGCGGCTCAACTCACGCCGGTCTGCCCGATGGTGGTCGGGTGGCGCGGCGCCAACACCGCCGAGGCCTACCTGTCGTTCGGCCAGGGCTTCTACGCCGCCCTCCTGGAAGAGCAACCGCTGGAAGCCGCCGTCACGCGGGGCCGCCAGAAGATCAGCTACGACTACCCCGGCGGGCGCGAGTGGAGCATGCCAGTCTGCTACCTACAGGTACTCGATGGGCAGTTATTGAGCGCGGCCCCTCAGAAGACGGATACGAGCAAGGCTCTGCCGGCCTCGGATGGCGGACAGTCGGGAGGCCGCGAGCAACAGCGGCTGCGGGCAGAGCTAGACATTGAGCTGAAAAACTGGGAGGAGCTTCAGCGGCGCAAAAGCGTAAGCCAGACGGTGTCCCCCTTGCTAGAAATGCAGTTGGAAGACACGCGCAAGAATATAGAGCATCTACAGGCTGCCCTGGGCATACCTACGGAAGGTCAGGATGGCTGAATCTCTCTCCGTCTCGACAGAGCTTCCAAAGGCGCCCCCGCGAGGCGCCTCACCGCGTACCCGACTAGACAGCTTGCGCCATATGGCACAACTCGCGGTGGACCTGGAACGTCGCCGCCAGGAGTGCGCCCAACTACGCCAGGTCTTGACGCCTCTGCTGACCTCGGATGAGGTGGTGGTGACCGGCGAAGCCGACTGGCTCGGCCGCCTCGACACGGTTCTGGAAGGGGCCTTTGCCCGACTCCATGCCCTGAGTAGCGACACCACGCCCGCCGTGGCCGAAGACAGCCTGGACGAGATACAGAAGCTGCTGGAAGGGTCAGATTGGGACCTGATGGACCGCAACCGCAGCCGCCTGGAACGGATGAAAGCGGCGGTTGAGGCCAGCCAGCAGGCCCGCGCCGCACGTTGGCGTCAGTTCGAGCAGCAGTTAGCCGTCTTCGACCAGCGCATCACGGAACTGGATCAACGCCTCGCGCAGGCGCGGGAAATCGAAGCCCCTATCTGGCAGGAAGAGGAGCGACTGCGGAAATGGCGCGACCAGTACGCCAATGCCCGACGCGCCTTTACCGAGCAGCGTGAACGCGACCTCCAGAGCGAAATAGTCAATCTGGTCCAGGCGCTTGGGCCGATGGAGGGCCAGCCGGCGGCTGTCGAAACAAGCGGTGTCCAAAACGCGGTGGCTCCGGCGGCCTCTCCCCCTCAGAGCGAGGCCGACAAGGTGTTGGCCTTTCTGAACCAGAAGATGCAGGAGGAGGAAACGCTGCAACACAGTCGGCGGGCCGAGCTGCTCCTGCTGCGCTACCCGCCGGACGGTCGCGGCCGCCACCAGTACGAAGTTCTGCTCCGCACGCCCAGCGACCGGGGTGGGCAAGGCGTGAATATCCAGGATTCTAGCACCCTGGTCGAGCAAGACCGCCTCACTTTTCTCCGCCTCATCAACCGCATCGCCTCTAAAGATAGCCAGGTGCGTGGGCTCCTGGCAGAGCAGGCCACGCCAGCCACGACCCCCACGGACTCCTCGGCCGCGCCCGCCCCACCGTCTGCGCCTACCTTGGAGGCTCCGCGCGATTTCGACCTGGACCCCCCTATGATGGGCGGTCGGCCGGCGCCCAGCCTCGCCGAGCAGGTTATTGACCTGGGCGACCAGATGTATCGGCTGTCCATTCCCGAAGCCATGCAGACCTATTTTCGGGAGAATCGCTGCTCCATCACGGTCACGACCAATGACTTGGAGTTGCCGTGGGAGTTGATGGCCTACAAGCTCAAAGACGGCAAGACGACCTTCCTCTGCCTGGACCGCGCCATCGCCCGTATGCCCATGGGCCGCGCCTTCCCTCGCAGCTTTACCCGCCCCACCATCACTGACCGCAAAGTGCGCTTCTTGCTCATCGCGGACCCCATGGCCGACCTCCCCAAAGCCGCCGACGAAGTGGACATCCTCGAAAAGAACCTGCGCCAGTTGTGGGGGGACCGCATCGAGATTACGACGTTGCGCAAGGGGGAGGCAACGGGCGAGGCGCTCAACCGCCTACTGCGCGGCGGCACAGTCGACGTCATTCACTACGCCGGACACGCCTTCTTCGATGAGAAGGACTCGGACTTGAGTGGCCTGGTTCTGCATGACCGCGAGTTGTTCCTGGCTCAGAAGATACGCCGCCTGCTAGAGGGCCGACCGCTGGTATTCTTGAACGCCTGCGAGTCGGGATTGGCGAGAAATGAAGCGCCACCGCAAGATGCCGCGCTGTCCTATCTCCAGCGGCCCGCCGAGGGTCTGGCGTCGGCGTTCATCTATGGCGGAGCCATCGGCTGTATCGGCTCGCTCTGGCCCGTCTACGACCGCTATGCGGCGCAGTTCGCCACCACATTTTACGATCTCGTCCTCCAGGGCTACCGCCTGGGTGAGGCCATGCGTCGGGCGCGGCTCGACATCTATGCGACCAACCCGGAGCCGGTCACTTGGGCGGCCTATGTGCTCTACGGCGACCCAACCCTCCAACTCATCCCCACCCGCCGCCGCTAAAGCCTGATTGTCCGCCGCAGGCAAGCCGC
>JAHCIP010000330.1 GCA_026129165.1 Anaerolineae bacterium | reverse complement strand
CTCGCCTACGAGTTGAAGATCGTCCAGGGTTCGGTGGTGACGGTGACGGTGGGCGTGCTGGCGGGCGCGGAGACAACGACAGGTCTGGGCGCGCCCCCGCCAGGGACGCCGGGCGGCGCCTCCACGACCGCCAGCCAGCCGCAGAAGTACATCATCGCCGACGGGGCGGCGACGGGTGTCAACTTCGCGGGCCAAATCTGCACCGTCCTGCCCAACCCGCCCTGAGAACAGTGGTCAGTGGTTAGTGGTCCGTAGGGGTAACCCCCTATGGTTACCCCAGTCCCCTCGGTTCCTGGTTCGCCAGGGACCGAGTTTTATTGAGGGTCTTGGGTGAATGACCGGGCGTGGGTTACAATTAGCAATGCTGAGGGGCTGGCCTGGGAAGACAATGCAGCGCGAGGGCGGATGGCTGAGACGGTGTGGCCGGTGGTGGTGGTCGGGGCTGGGGCGGCGGGGCTGGTCGCCGCCATCTTCGCCGCGGAAGGCGGGCGACCCGTCCTGCTGCTGGAACGGACAGACCGGCCCGGCCAGAAGATACTGATTGCGGGCGGCGGCCGCTGCAACGTGCTCCCCGCCCAGGCTCACAGCGGCGTCTTCGAGACCGACTCGCCGCGTGAAGCCCTGGAGGCGGCGCTGGCCGCCTGGCCCCTCGACCAGCAGACGCGCTTCTTCGAGCACACCCTCGGTGTCCGTCTCAAACGCGAGGACTTTCCAACGGTTTTCACCCCGCCCTACCCCGGCGTGGTCATGACCTCGCGCTTTGGCGGACCGGGTAAGCTCTTCCCTGTCTCGGACCAGGCCCGCCAGGTGCGCGACGCTCTGCTCGACGAAGCCCGCCGTCGCGGCGTAACCCTCTGGACCAACGCGTCGGTAGAGAAGATTGAAAGATTGAAGACTAATGACTGGAGATTAAAGATTGAAGATTGGAAATTGAAGCCCAGCCATCACCCGTCCTCCCATCTCCAATCATCTAATCCTCAGTCTTCAGTCTTCAGTCATCGGTTAATCATCGCCACCGGCGGCCTGTCCGTGCCGACAACCGGCAGCGACGGGACGGGGCTGCGCCTGGTGGAGGCGCTCGGTCACGCGGTGACGGCCCCCTACCCGGCCCTAACGCCTCTGCTGGGCGGCGGCCCGGCCCATCACGCTCTGGCCGGCGTGTCGCTGCCCGTGCGGCTGACTACCGAGGGCGGCCTGTCACGCCAGGCGGAGGGCAGCTTTCTGTTTACCCATCGCGGCTACAGCGGCCCCGCTGTCCTAGACATGTCCCACGCCGTCACCCGCCCCCAGCCCGCCCCGCGCCCGACGCTGCGTGTCCAGTGGGGCGAACAGAGCGCCGAGGAGTGGACGGCGGCGCTGGTCCAGGCGCGGGGCGGCGTCCTCCAGGTTCTACGCGAGCGGCTGCCCGAACGGCTGGCGCGCCACCTCGTCGCCGAGGCTGGCCTGGTCGAAACGCAACGCGCAGCCGAGCTACGCCGCGCCGACCGCCAGCGCCTGCTCGACCGGCTCACCCGCTATCCCCTCCCGATCAGCGGGGACGAGGGCTACCGCAAGGCCGAGGTGACGGGCGGCGGAGTCCGCCTGGACCAGGTCCACCCGGCGACGCTGGAGAGTCGAGTCTGTCCCAATCTGTTTCTATGTGGCGAGATACTGGATGTCTTTGGACCGATTGGGGGCTACAACTTCTTGTGGGCCTGGGCATCCGGCTACGTGGCCGGGCGCGGCGCCAGCGCATCAGATAAGTGAGGCTTCGCTTTGCCCACGCTGGGGCGTTTAGGCCCCAGTCCGTGCGAGAGGGAGGCTTCGCTTAGAGGGAACTGCGGCCTTCAGGCCGCAGCGGGGTTACGCTCCGTTTCCGTGAGAAGCATCTGCCAGGGCTAACGTCCCTTGCACGACTTGTAATCCGCGCCGAGGACGACCACCACGTCCGGCGTGTCGTCGGTGAGCGTGCGGGCCAGCCGAATGGCGGCCACCCCGAAGAATTTGCTCAGGCGGTCGAGGTCGCTGGCCGGCGCGCCGTAGTCAAGGAGCAGCGTCTTGGGGTAGTCGGTGGTGAAGGCGGTGCCCACGGCATGGGGCGCGATGCCCGTCTCGTCGCGCATGGCGCTGGCGGCCAGCGAGGCCAGGTCTTTCTTCGGTGTCCCGTTGAGGACGACGACGCGGGCGGGCGGCTCTTCATCGACGGCTTCCATCGGCTTGTCCGAGGTGACGGTCATCTGGGAAGCGCCGAACAGGTCGGCCAGTAGTCGCTGGTAACCGGCCGGGATGAGCCGCAGGACCATCGCCCCCTGGTCTGTCGTAAACGGGCTGACATTAGGGTAGGTGAGAACGCGACTCTTGATGCTTTCCGGCCTGAGTTGCGCCGCCAGCGCGCCCAGAGACATGAGTTCGGGCAGGGTCAGATCGGTGTCGACGCGCTCGTTGTACGTCGCCCACAACTGGGGTATCTTGAATAGCAGCTGGCCCTTGGGCGTCTGCTCCCACAGGTTACGGATAATCTGCTGCTGCCGGGCGGCGCGGCTGAAGTCGCTGGTCGAGTAGCGGCTGCGGGCGTAGCGCAACGCCTGGTCGCCATTCAGGTGGTAGTGCCCCGGCGCGAGTTGAATGAAGTCGCCATCGTATAGCCCGCATGGCACATCCACATCGACCCCACCTAATGTGTTCACCACATCCTTAAAGCCATTAAAGTCCAACACGACATAGCGGTCAATCCGCAGACCCAGGTTGTACTTGATGGTTTCCTTGACCAGGGCTGGCCCGGCCCCTGGCTTCTTGGTGTACGCCCCGAACACATGCGCCGTATTAATGCGGTTATAGCCGACGCCGGGAATGTAGACCCACAAGTCGCGCGGGATGGACAGCATGCGTACCATCTTGTTGACGCGGTCCACCGAGACGAGCATGATGACATCCGTTCGCCCTGGGTCGGCTTTGGAACGGCGGTCCGAGCCGAGGACGAGGATGTTGGTGATATCCGAGGGCAGCCCTTGCAGCGACAATTGGCCTGGCTCCGCGCCAGGCGCGACCGCCTGGCTGGGCAGGATGGCCTCGTCGGCCGCTTCCGCAGGCGCTGTGGGGAGTGGGGTCGCTGTCAGCACAGGCGTGGCGCTCGCTAGAGCCGCAGGGCGCGCATCCCTCGGCGTGGACGCGGCGGTGCTGTCGGGCCGGAGGGGGGCGGCGACCGACGCGGAGCCATCGGTGGCGGCTGGTGCGAACGCCTGGGCGGCCTGCTGCGCGTTCGATACGGCGGCGCGCTCGGTCGGGCGAGTGAGCTGAATCGTCAGCCCGCTGAGGTAGAATGCGAGGGCGATGCCTATGCCGACCAGCCAGAAAACGATACGACGCATACTTCCCACTCCCTATTCCCTATTCCCTACGCCTAGCCCTCCCATTGTACAATGACCGGGAGCAAAAAGCAAGCATTACAGAGCAAGAGTTAGCATCAGTAGGCAAAAAAAAGCGTGTTCCACATATGACTCTGTGTTCCTGGTAAGAAATAGCCCCTCCAGGGGTCTATTCACAGTGCGTTTTTGTACGGTACCTAACAAACCTAGATGGAGAAAAGCGTGTTTATACGAATGTTACGAAGTATGTTGGCTGCCGTTTGTCTCGTGGCGGCGCTGGCCGTCATCGGCCCGGCTCAGTCGGCGCGTGCCGATGACGGGCAGACCCAGTCGGGGACGCAGTCATATGCGGCGCTGCCGGTGAAGGCGGTGGCTGAGTGCGTGGGCTGCGTGGCGCAGCCGAGTGTGGTTCAACTGGCGGGTGTGCCGCTGCGCTTCGCCGCGCCCATCGGCGGCTGGTACGGCACGCCGGTGAACTTCGGCAGCTTCTACGGCAATTACCTCAACGTGAGCGCCCCGACCACGGTGGGGGCCTATGGCAAGACGCTGGTGTTCAAGCACTGGCGGTCGGTGACGGACAATAAGATTGTCACCACCAACCCGACGCTGGCTGGCTACATCAACAAGGCGGAGACCTTGGCCGCCGTCTACCAGGCTCCGGCGCCGGCCCAGCCTGTGACGGTGAGCGTCAAGGGTGAGTGCGAGAACTGCACGTTCAACGTGGGCATCGCCGGCTTGTCGGTCCCCCTGAACACCAACCAGGGCGCGAAGACGACGCCAACCCAGTTGACCCAGCCGGCCAACAGCCAGCTTGTCCTGGCCGCCCCGGCCTATGTCAACGTCCAGGGCCACCTGCTCCAGTTCCGCTACTGGCGCTCAGTCACCGACAACCGTGTGGTGTCCACCAGCCCCACGCTGACCGGTTTGGCTAACAAGACCGAGACGCTGGCTGTCGTCTACCGCGAGGTGCCCATGTTCAAGGGCTGGGAAACCGCCCCGCTGGACGAGGCTACGCCAGAGCAGTAATACGCCAAAGCAGTAATAGGAAAAACGCCCTAAAGGTCTTGCAGACCTTTAGGGCGTTTTTTGTCCAGATCGCTTGACAGCGTGCGGCCCCTTTCAGTTCGGCCTGGTCAGTTCTCTCGAATGCGGCGGCGCACAATGGTATAGCCGCCGAGGCCCAGGCTGAGGCAGACGAGGCCCAGGAGGATAAGCATATCGCGGGCGGAGGCGGGTTGGGCCGCGCCTGTCGTCGGCATGGCTTGCGGCGCGGCAGCCACCTGCGAGGCCAGCAGGAAGCTCCGCGCATTCAGCGGCTGAACCGGGCGGTGATCGTCGGTGAAGAGACTCTTGTAGGCGGCGATCTGCGCGGGTGAGACTTCGACAGGCGTCGTCAGCACATGCCACTTGACGCCCTCGCTACAGGGCGGCGTGGTCAGCGAGCCGTTGTAGCGCCAGTAGGTGCGGGTGGCGGGCAGGAAGTCGGCCGCGTTGACCGTCGCGTTGGGTACGGTCATGACGGCGGTTTCTTGCTTGGGCGCGTTGGCGAAGACCGACGCAAGCGCCTTGTTCTCCGCCCCACTCTTGAGCATAATCCCAACGACGGCCAGGCCGCCCTGCGCGTTCTGGTGGACCAGGTGGAGCTCCATGTCATAGGGCTTGGCCGTCAGGGTATGCTCGCTGGGCAGGTGGAAGTGGAACTGGGCCAGGTTGTAGGTCACTCCATCCACCACCAGGCTGCTACCGGCATCGTAGGCCGCCTGGATCGTGTGGCCGTTGTTGAGGATATTCAGTTTGGAGGGCTGGTAGCGGAAGGTCAGGTCAGCCGGGTTGGTGACGGCTGAGGCGGGAATGTCCACGGGCGATTGCTGCTTGCCCGTTGAACAGAGGGCGTAGTCCTGGCTCAGCGAGCCCCAGAACTCCGGCCCTTCCTTACCTTCATATGTCCAGTGCGGCGGTCCTTCGGCCAGAGCAACGCTCGCCAGGCTCAAAACCAGGACCAGGGTCACCAGCAGGCGATAGACAAGTGCGCGACGCATAGGTACCTCCCGTGGGGTGATGATGGATGAGGGAGTATACCACAGCGGGCAAAGGCGTCAAGTGAGTAGTCGGTGGTTAATGGTAGACCGAAGCCACGAATAGACACGAATTAAAAAAGGAAACCCGTTTTCGCGGGGAAAACGGGTTTCGCTAATCTATGGATGCGAACCGAACGTCGGTTTAGTACTCCGGCATCGGCGGGGCGCCGCCGGCCTTTTCCTTCTCCGGGATGTCCGTGACCAGCGCTTCGGTGGTCAGGATCATGGCGGCGATGGAGCAAGCGTTCTCGACGGCCGAGCGCGTCACCTTGGCGGGGTCAATGATACCCGCCGCCACCAGGTCGGTCAGCTCGCCGCTCAGGACGTTGAAGCCCCACTTGTTGCTGCCCTTGTCGCGGGCCGCGCGGCGCACTTCGTCCACGACCACGGCGCCGTCCATGCCGGCGTTGTGGGCCAACTGGCGCATCGGCTCTTCGAGGGCGCGGCGGACGATCTTGACGCCGGTGGCCGCGTCGCCTTCCAGCTTGATGTCACCCAGGGCGGCCTGGGCGTTGATCAGCGCCACACCGCCACCCGGCACCACACCTTCCTCCACCGAGGCGCGGGCAGCGCGCAGAGCGTCCTCGACGCGGTGCTTCTTTTCCTTCAGCTCGGTCTCGGTGGCCGCGCCGACGCGGATAATCGCCACGCCGCCGCTCAGCTTCGCCAGGCGCTCCTGGAGCTTCTCGCGGTCGTAGTCGCTCGTCGTCTGGTCAATCTGGGCGCGAATCTGCTCGATGCGGCCCTTGATGTCGCTCTCCTTGCCCGTGCCGCCGACGATGGTGGTGTTGTCCTTGTCGGCGATGAC
>JAHCIP010000033.1 GCA_026129165.1 Anaerolineae bacterium | reverse complement strand
GGATTCCACTGCACACCGTCGGGAATCTGAGCGATGGAAATGCCCGTCCTTAGAATGAGATCGCGGTCTTTGGGTAAGCCGTGGGGGATGGCAATCCCTTTACCGAGGTAGGTATTGGCGACTTTCTCGCGCGCCATCATGCTGTCAATGTAGCCGGGCTGGATATACTGGCTGGCGACCAGTAAACCACCGGCCTGCCGGATCGCCTCGGCTTTGTTTTTCGCACCGGTGTGGAGCTGAATGTTGCGTCGCTCTAAAGCGATCATTGCTCCTCCATTCTTGTTCGGGGTGCATGCTGGAGCCTGGCGGCTCAGCCAGAGCACTCGAAGGGGTTATAAAAAGGGAATAAATAGGCGCCTATCTCGCATTATACCTCTTATTTCTGCGTAACACAATGGCCTTGCGCTCCTTAATTTGGCGGTAGCTTGACACCCTTCCGGGCTACTCTTATGATTGAGGGTAGATAGCGGCGGACAAGCGAACCGCCGCCACCGCTCGCTCCGCTCCCCGCGCGCTCCGTATACCCCATCTCCCATCCTACCCTAATCACAGCCGCTGCTCTCCTCCTGGCTGGCGGCTGGAAAGAGTGATGGTCATGACAGCTTCCTCTCCATCATCCGACAGGCGGCGCACCGCGCGCCTGCAAACCTTTCGCGCTATTGTTCTCGGCGGCAGCGGCTTCGAGAGCCAGCGCTATCTTGCCAAGTGGATGATTCTCGGCACGCTCATTGGGCTGGTGGCCGGGCTGGGCGCGGTGGTCTTCGCCCGCGCCATTGACCTGTGTACCGAGTTGTTCCTGGGCGGCATCGTCGGCTACATCCCGCCGTCGGCGGTCGGCGAGGGGGGGCATCCGGTGACCGCGATGGCCCGTCCCTGGCTGCTGCCGCTCAGCCTGGCGCTGGGCGGTCTCATTTCCGGGTTCATCGTCTTCACCTTCGCGCCGGAAGCGGAGGGCCACGGCACCGACTCGGCCATCGAGGCGCTGCACCACAAACGCGCCCGCATCCGCGCTCGCATCCCGCCCATCAAGCTCGTCGCCTCGGCCATCACCATCGGCTCCGGCGGCTCGGCCGGCCGCGAGGGACCGACGGCCCAGATTTCGGCCGGCTTCGGCGCGCTGCTCAGCGACTGGCTCAAGCTCGGCATCGCCGACCGCCGTGTGGCCGTCGCGGCGGGTATTGGCGCGGGCATTGGGGCGATTTTCCGTGCCCCGCTAGGCGGCGCGGTTATGGCGGCCGAAATCCTCTACCTGCACGACCTGGAGGTGGAGGCGCTCATCCCCAGCCTCATCGCCTCGATTGTTGGCTACAGCGTCTTCGGCCTGATCAACGGCTTCACCCCCATCTTCGGGGAGCAGGTCCAACTCGGCTTTGAGCACCCGGTCCAACTGGTGTATTATGCCGCGCTGGGTCTAGTGTGCGGCGCGGTAGGCATCCTCTACAGCCGGGGCTTCTACGGTATCACCGCCCTGTTTCACCATCTTCGCCTGCCCCGTGTCCTCAAGCCGGCGCTAGGCGGTCTGCTGCTGGGGCTGATGGGCATTGTCATCCCCCAGACACTGGGCGCGGGCTATGGCTGGGTCCAACTGGCGATGACGCAGCGGCTGCTCGACCTGCCGCTGTGGATCATCCTCGTCCTGCCCTTCGCCCGTATCCTGGCGACGTCGCTGTCCATTGGGTCGGGCGGGTCCGGCGGTATCTTTGGCCCCGGTATGTTCATTGGGGGGATGCTGGGCGCGGCCTTCTGGCGGCTGACGTATACGCTGCTGCCGCAGATGCCGGCCCAGCCCGCGCCGTTTGTCATCATCGGCATGATGGCGATGTTCGGCGGCATCGCCCACGCGCCGCTGGCGATGATGCTCATGGTGGCCGAGATGACGGGCAACCTGGCCCTCCTCGCCCCGGCCATGGTCGCCGTCGCCATCTCGACGGCCCTCGTCGGCGACAACACCATCTACCGCAGCCAGCTTGCCAACCGCGCCAGTTCGCCCTACCACCGCGTTCGCTTCAGCTTCCCGCTGTTGGCCTCGCTGCGCGTCCAGGATGCTGTCCAGCCGCCGGGCGCGACGCTCGTCGCTACCCAGCCGGTCAGTCAGGCCGAGGCGCTGCTGGCCAACCCTAACGCCGATGGAGTTGTGGTGGTGGATGGTGAGGGGGGCGGCCTGGGCCAGCTGACCCCTGACCTGCTTGAGCGTGTCGCACCTGCGGAGCGCGACAAAACGCCGGTCGGTCGGGCGCTGGCCGACAACCCGGTGGTGCTGGAGGCGGGACAATCGCTGGACCAGGCGCTCGAACGCCTGGTGGGGCGCGGGCTGCGCTGGGCGCCCGTGGTGGATCACGGCCGCCTCGTGGGACGCCTGTATGTCCAGGACATCATGCAGGTGTACCGCGCCGCGCTGGACCAGACGGCCCGACCGACGCACGCGTTGCCTGACCGCACCGCGCTGCTGGAAGTGCGGGTCAGCCCCGACTCGCCCCTGGCGGGTCAGACCTTAAAGACCGCGCACTTCCCGCCGGGGACGCTGGTGGTATCCGTCCTGCGCGAAGGCGAGACGATTTTCCCGCACGCCGACACGCGGCTGGAAGCGGGCGACGTGGTCATGGTGCTGGCTGACCCGGCTAGCGTACCCCCGCTACAAGCGTTTGTCGAGGCGCACTGAGGTATAATTTGAGGTTGGAGTATGGGTATTCTGGCTGACAGATGAAAGCTGATGGCTGAAGCTTAGGAATAAGCTATCTAATGGCGTATTATGATGAGATTGCGCGGCAGTGGCACGCAGTGACGGGCTATGCCGGCGGGGCGTTCAAGGAACTGGCGCTAAATGAGGCGCTACTGCGGCGGCTGCCAGGCATCGAAGGGCGCGCCATCCTGGAACTGGGGGCCGGCAACGGCTACTTTATGCCGCTGGTCCTGCGCCGATTTTCGGGGCAGGTCCCGGCCGCCATCGTCGTCACCGATCAATCGGCGGCCTTGCTCCGCATCGCTCAAACCCACTTTCGCCTGCCGGGCGCGACCTATCAATGCCTGGATGTGCGGCAGCCCTTCCCCTTCGCGGCGGGCCAGTTTGACGTGGTGCTGGCCGCCATGCTGTTTAATGAAGTGCCGAACGCCGGATTTAGACACGCGCTTCAGGAGTGCGGGCGGGTGCTGGCCCCAGGCGGGCTGCTGCTCATGGCGGTCCTGCATCCCCAGTTTGTGCATAGTCTAGACGAGCGAGGGGTTCTCAGACCCACGCGGGGCGGGGTCTTAACCATGCCGGGCGCGGATCGGTTGCGGCTGCCCGTGGTCATCCGTTCCCTGGCGACCTATGAGCGCCTGCTGACCGAGGCCGGGTTCGAGTTCGAGCAAGAGGACGTCTTCCCCACCGAGACGGTGCTGAACGCGCGGGCGGGCCTGCGTCACGCGGAGGGACTGCCCCTGGCGGCGGTGTTCAAGTGCATTCAGCGGGGTCAAGCCAACCCAGGCGCAACGTAGGCGGCTGCGGCGCGTAGATAGGAATGGTTATCCTTCTCATCCAGGGGACAGAGGCATGACTATCTTCCACGCAGCTTACATTGCGGCTCTCATCGTCGAAGCCATCATTCGGATTCCGTACAACCAGCGGCGCAAGCAGATTCGGGTCTCCGTCAACCGTCTGACGAGCGGGGACAGCGCCCTGCTTGGCCTGTTGTTCCTGGGCATGTTCCTGCTGCCGGTCGTCCTCATCTTCACGCCCTGGCTGGCCTTCGCCAACTACACGCTGCCCGACTGGGCCGGCTGGCTCGGTGTCGTCCTGATGGTGGCGTCCGTGCTGGTGTTCTGGCGGGCGCACCTCGATCTGGGCCGCAACTGGACGCCGACGCTCCAGATCCTCGACCAGCAAACCCTGGTCGAGACGGGGCTGTACCACTGGATTCGTCACCCTATGTATGCGGCGCAGTGGCTGTGGGTCCTGGCCCAGCCCCTCTTGCTCCAGAACTGGCTGGCCGGCGTGGTCGGCGCCCTCGTGTTTGTCCCGCTGTACCTGTACCGCGTGGCGCACGAGGAACGGATGATGGTAGACCAGTTTGGCGAGACGTATCGAGCGTACATGGGGCGTACCGGGCGGGTGCTGCCGAAGTTGGGCGTTAGGAGTGGGAACCTGGGATAGCCGCGTGGGCTTTGTGTTCTTCCATGTAGGCGCGAAGCAGGGCGTTGATGCGGGTCTGATAGCCCGGGCCTTGCTCCTTGAACCAATCTAGCACGTCGCTATCTACCCGGAGCGTTAGCTGGGTTTTGGTGCGCGGCTGTAGTCCGCGCCTGACGATGGCGCGGGCAAACATCTCCGGCGGGATTTCCGGCAGGTCGGAGAGGTCAATATCCTCATCCTGCATCGCGTCGAGCTTGGCTAAATCAGTACCTGATCTGGTCAAAGTAGTCTCTCTCTTCATTCTTCGTCGCTTTTCTAGCGGAGATAATCCGCATGACATTGCCGTGTTCGGTGTAGACAACGGCGACAATGTGTCCTCTAAAGAGGCCGAACACCACGAAGCGCCTCTCGCCGTAGTCGAAACGATCATCTTCAATGATCACAATGTCACCATTGAAGACTTCCCCTACATCCGCAAAGTCGATGTGGTGTTTACGGATGTTGGCCTGGCGCTTGGCTTCGTCCCATTCGAGGTCCATATCTCTATTGTAACTACATTTTGTAGTGCTGTCAAGGGGATATCTTACCTCACCGACTGGGCGACACGGTGGAGTTCGGCGTAGACGGCCTGGTAGGAAGCCAGCGGGCTGACCTCTTCGTAGTCCAGCCCCTGGGCCTCGCAGAAGGGCTTGATGAGGGCGCGGGCGCGGCCCAGGTGGGCGCGGGGCATGGTTGGGAAGAGGTGGTGCTCGATCTGGTAGTTGAGGCCGCCGTACACGAAGTCGGTGACGGGGTGGGGCAGCAGGTTGCGCGAGCTGAGCACCTGGCGCTCGATAAACGAGAGCTGTAGGCCGTGGGTCCAGACCGGCATGCCCTTGTGGTTGGGCGCGGCGACGAGGGACAGGTACAGCCCGGCAACAAGCTGGCTGCCAATGAAGACGGCGAGCCAGTGGCCGCCCAAGCGGACGATGGCGAACGCCCAAATCGCCAGGTTCAGCGACAGCAAGGCGACCTCCATCCAGCGGCGACGCCCCTGGACGCGGCGCATGGCATACAGCCAGCCGTCCACCCGCAACACCAGGGCCGCCAGCGAGGTCAGCAGGAGGAGGACGGGGGCCAGGGTTCCCTGGTAGCCCACGGCTCGCCGCTGCCAGCCCCGGCGCGACTGCGCGTCCTCCTCGGTAAAGGCAACCAGCGCCATGCCTCGGATTTCGGGATCGCCACCCGTGTCATTGGTGTGAGCGTGATGGGCGTTGTGGCGGTCGCGCCAGTTCCAAAACCCGACGCCCAGCGTCAGGCTCCAGCACATCTCCCCCAGCACCCAGTTCCAGCGCGCGCTCCGAAAGACGCCCATATGCCCCGCGTCGTGGCCGAGCAGCCCCAACTGGACCAGGGCAAAGCCGAGGGCGAGGCTGGCGGCGCTGGTTCCCAGCAGGGTCGGGGGCAGGGCCCAGGCCAGCCACAGGCCGAGCGCGAACAGGGCATAGGAGCGTAGGCCAACGGCTAGGTAGTAGCCATAGGCGCGGTCTAGCAGCCCGGCCGCGACCACGATCCGCCGCAGTTCGGCGTAGGCGGTCACGGGCGGCCGGGAAGGCGGCGCGGCCGGCATTGGGACCGAATAGACGCTGGCCGGGACGGTGATAGAAGCCATGACCCTCTCCTCTCTCACTGCGTAGCACCCGATGCTTTAGCCCCGCGCAGGCTCACGGCCGGCGCCCCCGCACTCCCCATAGTCCGACCAGCAACGCCAGCGGCCCGACGGTAAAGTGGAACACGTTTTCGCCCAGGTCGAGCTTCAGCCCGAAGGGGTGGTGGACCAGCACGCCCAGGAAGGCCAGCAGGGTGTAGAACACACCAAACGTCAGGACCAGTCGGGCCAGCGCCGTGTCATGGGCGATCCGTGCTACGGCCCCCAGCATGATCAAACCCCAGGTGATATGAATCACGGCGTGGAGGGAGTCGGCGTTGACAAAGGCCAGCGCCAGGTCGGGCAAGGGGACGGCCAGGGCGCGCACGACCAGGGACACGCCCCCCTGGAGGAGCAGCGCCGCGCCCACAATCCAGAGGAAGCGGCGGACGAAGCGGGCCGGGCGGGTGAGAGTAGGCCAGGCGGCCAGACGGCCGCTCATAGCGGGGCCACCCTGGGCTGACGCGCTGCGTGGCGCAGCCACAGCCAGATAAAGGCGAGCGCCTCCGCCCCGAACAGGGCGAACCAGACGAGCGTCGGCAGGCCAGGCTTGAAGCGGTCCAAGTGGATGACCGAGACGACCAGGACCAGCGCGGCCAGTAGGGCCAGAGCCAGCGTCAGCAGGCGCACCCCGGACCACTCCACCTCACGGCTGGCAAGCCAGCAGCATACGGCCAGGGTGAGGAAGAAGCCGCTGTAGAGTTGCGAGAGGGGCGGCGTCAACGCCCACGGCCAGAGGCTAATCGCCAGCGTCGGCGCCAGCAGCAGGACCAGCCCGCTGACGCCGAGCAGGACGGTCTGGACAAGCCAGAAGCTGGCCAGCCGGCTGGGAGTGCGGCCTGTCCCCTCGCCTCTCCAGCGCCAGAACGTCCAGGCGACGACCAGCGGGTCAAGCAGGTAGAACAGGGTCCAGCCGACGGGGAAGCGGTCGGGGTAGGCCAGTTCGCCAAAGCCGAACACGGCGAGCCGATAGAGGGTAATCAGCAGCAGGCCGGCGGTCGCCAGGCCCACGCCGGCCAGGATGATACGCACCTCGCGGAAGACGTGCGCCCGGCTGCACAGCAGCACGGCGATGCCCAGCGCGGTGTAGAGCGCGGCGATGAAGCGGGCGTTGAGGGGGCTGGCCGGCCACGGCTCCACCAGGTTGATGAGGCTGGGCTGGATGAGGGCGATGAACAGCAGGAACGCTTGCAGAGCGACGATCAGGAAGAAAATGCGTAACCATCGCGGGAGTGGCGAATCCATGCTACCCTCCTGTCTTGCAGTAGAAGAAGGAAGATTAGGGAAGCCGCATCTCGAACTCCCACCGCCGGGCGAGGCGGCGCACGAATTGGTCGTGTTCCTGGACCAGGTGGGCGTCGCGGTCGGCCATCAAACGGTTGAGCCAGGCGCGCTCCGGGGGGCGCCACGTAATAAAGGCCATGTAGACTGGGTACACCCTTTCGAGGCTGCGGCCGACCTGGCGGCGCAGCGAGGGGCGGGCGCGGGCCATGAGGAAGTCGCCATACGCCAACCCGGACCCGTGGTGGATACCGTCATCCACGGCCAGGCGTTGGCAGAGGTCGCCCAGCACGGTATCATGGGCCATGCGGCTAATATCATGGAAGAAAGGGATGACCACCGCCTCGAAGAAGCCCTGAATCCCAACGACCCGTTCTTCGAGGGTCTCAAACTCCCAGACCATGGCCGCAAGTTCGTCCAGGTAGGGGTTGCGTTGGCCCAATTCGCCCAGGCTCGCGGCGACCTTGAGCAGGGCTTCGACGTGGCGGGCCTCGTCCTGGACCATCGTGGTATAGTACAGCGCAGCAGTCGGGTGTTCGGCGCGACTGAGGAGTTCGGCGGAGGCGGTGACGGCCATCTGGTCAGCCTGGAGGAGTTGGGTCAGGATGGAGCGCCAGACGCCGCGCCACCGTTCGGAGGCATGTTTCTCCGGGAGAACGGGCTGGCTGGCCCAGGGCAGGTCTTCGACACGCCAGACCTGCCGCTGGGCCAGTTGATAGTAGCGCCGCAGCCGCCGCAAGCGCGGGTCCGCTTCGCCGTCCTCGACGCTTTCATCTGGGACTATGTGGAGTTGGCTCATACTTCACCTCGAGGAGAGTAGGCACTCGTGGTCAAGTAGAGTATAGCCCAAATCCAAAACTTGTCTACCGCCCCAAGACGACCAGACTAAAATCCATATAACTACACTACTACATTCACCAGCCGCCCCCCGCGCGACGATGACCCGCCCGGCGAACGACCGCCAGGGCGCGCCACCGCCTGGCCGTCAGCGCCGCTCGGCGCACCGTTGCCCGTCGGCGTCGGCGGTGACCTGATCCGCGTCACGACCTTGCCGTTGACCTGAACGGCCACCCGACCGCTTCCGGCGCGGCCAGGGTCGGGTCGAAGGTCGGGCCAGGGCTGCGTGAATGCTCGTCGTGTACCCCCAGCGTGACCAAATCTCCTCCGTGATGAAGGGCGCGCACGGGGCCAGCAGGTGCACGAAGGTCTCGACCTCGGCGCGGGCCTGATCGGATCGGCAGCGTGGCGACCTCAACTGCCAGCCAGCGCGAGTGTTCCATCAGCGCCGCGACCGCCGGCCCACGTGGTTCTCCACCGCTTCCGTCACGCGCTGAATCAGACGGTGGGTTCGGGCGGGAGATGGAGGCGGAGGACCATTGACGGAGGACGGAGGACCGATGACGGAGGAGCCATCGTGCCGACCGTCGTTGGTCATTGGTTGTTGGTCATTAGTCGTTGGTCCATCGTCCGTCCTCCGTCTTCCGTCCTCCGTCCGACTTGCCTCCGTCCATCGTCTTCCGCCCTCCATCGTCATTTCCCAGACGCGCCGCAGGAAGCGCTCGATGCCCACCAGGCCGTCGGAGTTCCAGGTGGCCGGCTCATCGAAAGGGGCCATGAACAGGATGTGCAGCCGCAGAGCGTCGGCGCTGGCGCGATCAATGATTTCGTCTGGGCTGACGATGTTGCGGCGCGACTTGGACATACGCTTGCCGTCGGGGGCGTGCAGGACGCCCTGGGAGCGCAGGCGCGGGAACGGCTCATCGAAGTCCAGCAGGCCCGCGTCATGCAGAGCCTGGGTCCAGAAGCGGGCGTACAGCAGGTGGCTGACGGCCTGCTCCGCGCCGCCGACGTACAGGTCTACTGGCAGCCAGGCGCGCACGGCCTCGGGGTCGAACGGCCCCTCGGTGTAACCCGGGTTGGCGAAGCGCAGGAAGTACCACGACGAGCAGGCGGTGCCCCCCATCGTGTCCGTCTCGCGCCGCGCCGGTCTCCCACACTGGGGGCACGGCGTGTGGACGAACTCCGCCACGTTCGCCAGGGGCGACTGGCCGTCGCCGTGGGGGCGGTAGTCCTGGATTGGCGGCAGGCGCACGGGCAACTGGTCGCAGGGGACAGGAACCATCCCGCACTGCTCACAGTGGACAATGGGGATGGGCGTGCCCCAGTAGCGCTGGCGCGAGATCAGCCAGTCGTGCAGAGTCGGCAGCCAGTTCAGTTGCAGCGCCTTGATGTGGTCCGGCCAGTCCACCCGCGCCAGCCCGTCACGCAGCCGGTCGGCGTAGGCGGTGATGCGAAAGAACCACTGGGGGCGAACCTGTTCCTCCACCACCGACCCGCACCGCCAGCACACGCCGGCCTCGACCTCTTCGTTCGCCAGCACCGTCTGGCAGCCGGGACACCAGTTGACGGGCGCGTGGGCGCGGTAGGCCAGCCCGCGCTCGTACAGCGTCAGGAAAATCCACTGGGTCCAACGGTAGTAGTCGGGGGCGCAGGACCAGATTTCGCGCTCCCAGTCGTAGGAGCAGCCCAGCCGTGTCATCTGGCGGCGGTAATTGGCCGTGTAGCGGGCGATGGAGTCGGACGGGTGGACGCCCTGGTAGATGGCCTCGTTCTCGGCGGGCAGCCCGAACGCGTCCCAGCCCATGGGCGAGAGCACCTCGTAGCCCTGCATGAGCTTGTGGCGCACGAGGGTGTCGCCGATGAGGTAGTTGCGGCCGTGGCCGACGTGCAGGTCCCCCGACGGGTAGGGGAACATCATGAGGCAGTAGGAGGGCGGCTTCGCGGCGCCGGCCGTGTCGCACTGAAACAGGCGGAGCTCGTCCCAGCGCGCCTGCCAGCGGCGCTCGAAGGCGCGGAAGTCGTAGTCGGCCATGGTCTCGGGGTCCTCGCCGCGGTGCGTCGCGGCAGCAAGACGGCGGATTCTAATGGCAATCCCCGCCCGTTCTAGCCCGGATCATGCACGAGTGGAGGTCGTCACGTCCCGCGGAGCCGAGCCAGAGAGTGCATGATCCGGGCGGTGCCCGAGCGATCTCCCCCGTGACAAAACCCCACCTCAAGGGCGGGGCTCGCTAAGGGAGGAGAGCAAGGGTCATGGTGATGATCATGGTCGTGAACCTCCTGCGGTTAGTGTCACGTCGGCACAACGGGCGCCTCAATGCACCCCTTATTATACCACCTTCGTGGTGGCGGCTCATCCACCAGAACGGGTGATGAGGGGATGATTTTAGGCGGACGGACGCCTCCCCTGGGACAGCACCGAGTTCAAGCCACCATTGTTTCAGGCAGTCCACCACCGGTGGGGTCACAATGGACACCTCGGTGGGCACGGCCCGAAGTTGCTTCAGCAGGGCGGCGAGACGGTCGGTCACTTTGCCCGTTGTATGCGCCTATGGCAACTGGCGCAAATCTCATCGGGGACGCATTTGAAGAGAACGACGGTTTCGTCAAAGAAGAAAGGAATTGTCGCGGTACCCCTTTTAAGCGTTCCACCACACAGAGCGCAGCGGCTAATGCCGTCTCGTTCGTTGGTCATCTTCCCAGGCTATCCGACGAATAAGTTGCTGTTTTGCAGCCGCATCCACGCTGCCTCCGAAACCTGCTAGATCGTCTGATAGGGCTATTATACGGCTGCATGTCTGCCATTACAAGGAATGTTTTGCACAAATGCCCCTTGACCCTGTCCCGTCCGTGCCTATAATCAAGGCGCGCAATACGTCACCGGTAAGGACGGAAGATGCCGAATTTGATCACGACGCTGGGGCCAAGGAGAGCGGACGAGCTAGACTTGATTCTGCCCCACGAGCACGTCTTTGTGGACTTGCGGACGCCCGACACGCCGGGGCACGGTCAGGCTGAGACCAGTGACGTGATCGCCCTGATGGGGCCGGAACTCAAGCGGGCGCAGGCCGTGGGCGTGACGGCTCTGGTCGAATGTACGCCGGTGGGGGTAGGGCGGCGGGCCGACATTCTCAAGGCGGTGTCAGAGGCGACTGGGATGCCCCTCGTCGTGCCGACGGGCCTCTACCGCGAGCCGTGGGTACCCCAGTGGGCGATGCAGGCCAGCGAGGACGAGGTGTTCGACTGGCTACACGGCGAGTTGACGGGTGAGATTGAGGGCAGCGGGGTCCAGGCAGCCTGGATCAAACTGAGCGCCGGCGACGACGGCCTCACAGCGGTCGAGACGAAGATTCTGCGGGCGGCGGCGCGGGCCGGAGCGGCGACTGGGGCCGTCATCGGCAGCCATACTATACGCGGCCGCGTCGTGGCCGACCAACTCGACGTGGTCGAGGCGGCGGGCTATCGACCCGACCGCTTCATCTGGATTCATACCCAGAACGAGCCGGACCTGGACCTGCACCTGGCCCTGGCACGGCGCGGAGCCTGGATTGAGTACGACTCGATTGGCCGCGATAAGCGCGGCGATGACTACCTGCTGGGATTGGTCCAGCGTGTCCTCGACGCCGGGTTGGGCCACCGCCTCCTCCTGAGTCACGACCTGGGCTGGTATGACCCGGCTCAACCGGGCGGCGGGACACCCCGGCCCTACACTTACCTGGCTCAGACTTTCCTGCCGAAGCTCAAGGCGGCCGGGCTGACCGACGCCGACCTGACCATGCTCACCCACGACAACCCCTTCAACGCCTTTGCTCGCTAAACCTGGAGGACCTATGCGGCCTGGACTCCACGTTGGTTCGGCGGCGACGATACGCAGCACGGTGCGGCCCGACATGGTCGCCACGTTCGACGAGCTAGGCCCGGTCCACCCGGTCTACGCCACCTGGCACCTCGTCCGCCACATGGAGGAGGCGTCACGCAAGCTGATTCTGCCCTTCCTGGAACCCGACGAGGAGGCGGTCGGCCACGCTGTCGAGGTCGTCCACCTCGCGCCAACGCTGGTCGGCCAACCCGTCGAGGTGATGGCGTTCCTGGCCCACATCGAGGGACGGATGATTACGTGCGATGTGGTCGCTCACAGCGGTCATACGCTCATCGGTCGCGGCAAGACCGTCCAGGCGCTGCTGGACAAGGCGGTGTTGGAGCAGCGCCTGGCGCACCTGGGGCGGGAGACAGACAGCCATGCTGAACATCCGAGCGGCCACAGTTGAGGATGCCCCCGCCCTCGCCCAGGTCCACGTCGCCAGTTGGCATGAAACCTATCGCGGCCTCGTGCCAGATGACTACCTGGCTAGCCTGTCGGTCGCGGAGCGGACCGAGCGCTGGCGGGGCCGGCTCAGCGGGGCGGACCCCGGAGCCTTTACCCTGGTGGCGGAGGACAACAACGGGCGTATCGTCGGCTTTGCGACAGGTGGGCCGGAGCGGGGGGGCGACCCCGTCTACACGGGCGAACTCTATGCCATTTACCTGCTTCAGGCGGCGCAGCGGGCCGGGCTGGGGCGGCGTCTGGTCCAGGCCGTGGTCGAGCGGCTGCTGGCGATGGGGCACACCGCTATGCTCGTCTGGACGTTAGCGGCCAACCCCTCGCGCGGCTTCTACGAGCGCCTGGGCGGCCAGCCTATCCGGTCGACCACGATCACCATCGGCGGGGCCGAGGTGGAAGACGTCGCCTACGGCTGGACGGATATTACCGGATTGCTTCGGCCGGGGCAAGGTCAATAAAACAGTCCGATTTATGTACGAGTCTGAGGTAGAAAGGGATAGTACGATGACAGCCATCTATAAACTTCCGCTCGTCCTCGACCCCCAACCCGAAGGGGGGTACACCGTGACTTGTCCCCTCTTGCCGGAACTGATTACTGAGGGTGATACGGTTCACGAAGTATTGGAAAACGTGTCGGATGCGCTGGTTGCCATCATTGAGACCTATGAGGACCTAGGACGTCCTCTACCCTCCGTCTTACAACAAGTTGCCCAAGATCGTCCCTTTTGGCTTGAAACTGTTGTTGCTGTGCCATGAGATACGATGATATTGCCCGCAAGCTGCGTAGACTCGGCTGCGAAGAACTAGCGAGGCGCGGTTCTGGTTCTCATCGAAAGTGGCATAATCCAGCCAATGGACGCATTGTTCCTGTACCGAACTGGGGTTCTAAAGACCTCAAGATTGGAACATTACGGGCTATTGTCAGGCAATTGGGGCTGGACTGGGAAGAGTTCAACCGGGTCTAGCGTATTCTCACTGCGGAGGGTTTGTGTTCTACGGATCCATTGTTCCGCTCGTGACCCCGTTTCGGGACGGCCAACTATACGAGGAAGGGCTAGCCGCGCTGGTCGAGTGGCAAATCGAGAGCGGCAGCCACGGCGTCGGCGTGACCGGCACGACGGGCGAGCCGGCCGCCCTGACGATGGACGAGCGCAAGCGGGTGATTCAGGTCGCCGTCCAGGCGGCGGCCGGCCGGGTTCCCGTCTTCGCCGGGACTGGCTCGCCCAACCACGCCGAGACGCTCGAACTGACGCGCTATGCCGAGGCCCTCGGCGCGAGCGCGGCCCTGGTCATCACGCCGGCCTACATGCGCCCCAGCCAGGAAGGGCTGTTCCAGCACTTCCGCGCCGTCGCCCAGGCAACAGGGCTGCCCGTCGTCCTCTACAACATCCCCGGCCGCACGGCGGTCAACCTGGAGATTGACACCGTCGCCCGCCTGCGCGACGCCTGTCCCAACATCGTTGGCGTCAAGGAGTCCAATAAGGACTTTGAACACATCACGCGGCTGCTGGGCAAGCTGGGCCGCGACTTCCTGGTCTACTCCGGCATCGAGCTACTGTGCTTCCCGCTGCTCGCCATCGGCGGCGCGGGTTATGTCAGCGCCACGGGCAACGTCCTGCCCCGCGAGGTCGCCCGCCTGTGGGACCTGGTCCGCGCCGACCGCTGGCGCGAGGCCCAGGACCTGCACTACTGGCTGATGGCGATGAACGACGCCGTCTTCTTCGAGACCAACCCGGTCCCGATGAAGACGGCGCTCGGCCTGATGGGCCGCATCTCGCCCGAAGTCCGCCTGCCCCTCGCCCCCCTGAGTGACGCCAACTTGGCGCGGCTCAAGGCCGTTATGACCCAGTACGGTCTTCTAGGGGAGGGGGTGGAGGCGAGCAAGAGGACTTGAGCTTGCGGGCTTGGCGGCTTACGAAACCGTCAACCTGAATGAGGTGGGCCAGGGCGAGGCACGGGCTGTTCCTGTGTCGCAACTTCTCGACTCCAGCCCCGCGAGTGGCGCAGGTGCTTGATACTGTCAAGGTCGCTGGCGCTAAGGATCATGTCGAGGTCCTCGATGTCCACGAAACGGCCAAAGTAGTGGTAATCTGACCCGCTGGGCACGTAGAGGCCCCCGTCGGGGAAGATAAGCACGTACAACTGGTCGAGCGTGGCGCACGAGAGGAAGTTGATACGCACGCTGAAGGCATGGGCCTCCACCCCGCACCATCGCCGCCCAGGCCGCGTCGGAGACCAGTAACCCTCCCAATGGGTCGGCCCCCAGGAGCGCGGAAAGACCTGAAACACGTTGTAGAACACGCGATTGGGCGCGCGGTGGCTCCATCTGTCGACTAACGCCGCAATTGTCGGGATGTCCTCGATATTCTGCGATGTCACCGGGCGAGCAGACCTTGACGTCGACCGCCGGGTGGGCGCGCAGCAAGTCGAGAGCCGTCATCACGGCGTCGAAGTGGCCTGGCCGTTTCGAGCGGCGATTGAGCGCCTCGCTGGACCCGTCAAGCGGCAGGGAGATGAGGGCCACACGGCCGCTGGTCGCGTCAAGGAAGTCGCCCGTCAGGTGATCGCCCGTGGTGGAGACGGCTACCTCCAGCCCTCGGCTCGCGGCGTGACAAATGAGGCGGACGATGTCGCGGCGCAGCAAGGGGTCGCCGCCGGTGAACACCACGCGCTTGACTTCGAAGGCGGCAAGTCTGTCGATCACCTCCAGCGCCTCGTCTGTGCCTAAGGCTAGCATCCGGCGTGGCGGCCCCCAGCAGTACGTACAGCTCTGCGTACACGCCGCCGTGACATGGAAATCAACTGTGCTTACCCTGTCACTCATCTGCTCACCTCCTCTGGTCCGCCCAGGGTCCTTAATAGACCACGTTTTCCCAGCCCTTGAGACCCAGGAAGTTGCGCATCTCAGGCGGGTTGGCAACGGTGCGGTCGAACTCACCGACGAGGCGCATGACTTTCTCGATCAACTCGTGGTTGCGCACCCTGCCTTCCATCTAGAGATCTTCGAAGATGGCCGCCACACGGGTCCAGCCGGCGCTGCCAGCCGCGAGCTTGACGGGGAAGCAGGCCACTTTGAAGCCAAAGGGGCGCGGCAGCGTGTCCAGGTGGGCGAGCTTCTCGATCTGGCAGTACTCCAGGTCGCGCCCGACGCGGTGTGCCTCCCAGATGACGGCGGGGTCGCCCGTCGCCTTGAAACGCTCCTTCATCGCCCAGAACGGCTGGTCCCAGCCCCAGGCGTCAATGCCCATGACGCGGATGCCCTGCTCGATGAGCCAGCGCGTGGCCTTGGCGCTGACGCCCGCCCCCGCGCCGAAGTACTCCGCCTTGCCCCACTCCTTGTCGGCGCCCGTCTGAAGCATCACAATGTCGCCCGACTTGAGGGTGTACCCAATCTGGGTCAGCGCGTCCTGGAGGTCCTGGACACTGATGAGGCCGCCGCGCTCTTTGTACCGCAGGTCCAGGACCACCCCATCGCCGTAGAACCACTCTAGAGGCAACTCGTCAATCGTCCGCGCTCGCTCGCCGTCGCTGGTCGGGTAGTAGTGCCAGGGGGCGTCCACATGCGTCCCCGCGTGGCTGATCATCGTTACCTGGTCGTTGGCCCAGCCCAGGCCCTCGGGCAGGTCGTCCACCGTCGCATCAAAGAAGCCAGCCATGAAGGCGGCGCTGGCTGCGTGGTCCTGGTGCTGGACCTGCAAGCCCAACGGCTCGCTGGGACTCATCTCGGTCGGCACGTTCAGGTCGAATATCTTCACAGCGCCTCCTTAGACCTGTTTGAGCGCCTGATGCGGCTCGGGCGGCAGTTCGACCTGGACCTTGTCCCCTGGCCGCACCTCCCCGCCCGTCACGACGATGCCCATGACCCCGGCTTTGCGAACCAGGTTGCCCTCCGCGTCACGGTCCAGCACCGCCGCCATCAAACCATCCTGGAAGCGGTCGAGTTGGACACACGGGTTACGCAGGCCCGTGACCTCCACCACCGCCGTCTCCCCCAGGCGCAACCGCGCGCCGGTGGGCAGGCCGAGCAGGTCCACCCCCCGCGTCGTGATGTTCTCACCCATGTCGCCAGCGGTGACAGTAAAGCCTTTGGCGGCTAGCTCCTCAAACAGTTCAGCGTGCATCAGGTGAACTTGCCGCAGGTTGGGCTGCGCCGGGTTCTGCCGCACGCGCGAGCGATGCTTGACCGTCGCGCCACTGTGCGCGTCGCCTTCGATGCCCAGCCCCGCCACCAGTTGGATGCTCAGTTGCACGGGTTTGCTGAAGGTGTGCTTGGCGCTCCGACTCACTGCCATCACTACTCCCTCCATGCCGTCTACTCCTTTCGCGTCCCTCTATGTGACCAAGTTTATTGTGCCATACCCCACCCTGAAACGCAAGCAAGTCGGCCACGGCAGAACACGGATAGGGAGGATAGACGGATTTGGGCCGAGATGTGTTGAGGGTGGCAGCCAGCCGCTAGGGCACGGCGGCTTGATCCGTTCATCCTCCCTATCCGTGTTCTAGGCGAGGGCTATGGCACAGCCGTGCAAGTCGAACAGTCGTCTTGCTATCCCTCATGGGATGGAGTAAACTCTAAATCTACCCCTCCGTGTCTTGGTGCGCCCGGTGCGCTTTGTGATTCAAGCAGGAAGCAACGTCTACTCTAGAGAGGTCTAGCTATGAAAATAGCGCGGTTTGCGTCGCGAGGGCGGGTTCACCAGGGGATATGGCAGGACGGGCAATTGCTCGACGGGACGGGCCGGCCGCACGACGCCGAGGGTGTGATCTGGCTGCCGCCGGTGACGCCAAGCAAGGTGATTGGCCTGGCGCTCAACTACGCCGACCACGCCGCCGAACTCGAACTCGGCACGCCCGAAGAGCCGGCCCTCTTTTTCAAGCCCCTGAGCAGCCTGATCGGCCACCGCGCCCCCGTCGTCTACCCGGCCGGGGCCGAGTACATGCACTACGAGTGCGAACTGGCCGTGGTCATCGGGCGGACGGCGCGGCGGGTAAGGGCCGAGCGGGCGCTGGACTACGTCCAGGGTTATACGGTCGCCAATGACGTCACCGTGCGCGACTTCGTCACGAATATCTTCCGCCCGCCCGTCAAGGGCAAGGGTTGGGATACTTTCGGCCCACTGGGGCCCTTCCTCGTCACCGCTGACGAGGTCCCCAACCCGGCTAATCTCAACCTGCGGACCTATGTCAATGGCGAACTCCGGCAGCAGGGCAATACGTCGCTGCTCATTCGGCCCATCGAGGCCATCATCGAGTACATTACCGTCTTCATGACCCTGGAACCCGGCGACGTCCTACTGACTGGCACGCCCAAGGGCCTGTCCCACGTCTACCCCGGCGACACCATGCGCTGCGAGGTGGATGGGCTGGGCGCGCTGGAAAATCCAGTCATTGCCGAGACTGACTCATAGAGAGGTAGCTATGAACTTCGCAGACCTGCCCTGGTGGACGTTCGCCCTGCTCTCAGCCTTCTTTGCCGCCCTGACAACCATCTTCGCCAAGCTCGGCGTGGAGCAGGTGAGTTCCACCCTTGCCACCTCCGTCCGCACCGTCGTCATCCTGCTCATGGCCTGGGCCATCTCCCTCAGCCTCAACGAAGTGGGCGGGCTGCGCGGCCTCTCGACACGCACATGGGTGGTCCTGATTCTGTCCGGCGTGGCGACGGGGCTGTCCTGGCTGTCCTACTTTCGCGCTTTGCAGATCGGGCCGACGGCCTGGGTCGCTGGCGTGGACAAGTCGAGCATCGTCCTTATCGCCCTGCTGAGTGCGCTGTTCCTCAAGGAACCGCTGAGCGCCAAGACACTACTCGGCGTCGGCCTCATCACCATCGGCACGGTCGTCCTCATTCGCTAGGCCGTTTGGGGAAGCCGGGGCAAGGACGTACAATTTACACTAACTGCTAAGGGAGATGACGTGGAACGGGGAGGTTAAGGTGTTCCAGCCTCTGACGCTGACTGTACCGCTACGCGAGGATGAGCAGGGTGGCTTGCTAGTAGGGAAAAGCACCATCCCGCTTGAGAGAGTCATTTACGCATTCAACCACGGTCAGACGCCTGAAAGTATCTTAGCCAGCTTCCCATCGCTTGATCGGCCGGATGTCTACGCTGTGATTAGCTATTATCTGACCAACCAGGGTGAGGTTGAGGACTATATTCAGCGCCGCCAGGCGGAGGCCGACAAGATTCGCCAGGAGATAGACGAGCGTTTCCCCACGACTGAACTTCGCCAGCGGTTACTAGCACGTCGTCCTAGGAACTAGCTGGCATGATTAGCCGGTTCGTAACGGATGAGGACTTCAATCAGGTCATCGTTGACCAGGTTCGACGCAAAAGGCCGGGGCTTGACATCGTCGGCGTTCGCGGTGTGGGTCTGGACGGTGCAGCCGACCCGGTGATCCTGGAGTGGGCCGCGCAACATCACCGCGTGGTCCTCTCCCACGATGTGAATACCATGACGAAGCATGCGATTGAACCGCTTGAGCAAGGCTTTGCGCTGCCTGGTCTGGTGATTGTGCCGCAGGAACTTGACATTGGACGGGCAATAGAAGACATCATCTACATCTCTGAAGTGGGAAACGAAGCCGATCTGGATGGACAGCTAATGTTCCTGCCGTTCTGAGTGGTTTTCCGATGGGAGAAAGCGAGACAGGGTCAATGACGATAGCCACCCACCAGCCACCAGCCACGACCCACCCACCCACCACCCTACTCGCCCGCCACCTCATCAACGGCGAGTTTGTGGACGGGGTGCGCGGGCAGACCTTTGACACCCTCAACCCAGCCACGAATGAAGTCATCGGCCAGGTGGCCGAGGGGACGGCCGAGGACATTGACCTGGCAGTACGTGCCGCCCGCCGCGCCTTCGACAGCGGTCCGTGGCGCACGATGAAGGCGGCCGACCGCGCCAAGGCCCTGAGACGCATTGGCGACCTGATCATGCGCGACCAGGCCCTCATCGCCGACACCGAGATTCTGGACACCGGCATCCCCATCGCTCAGATCAAGCACGGCCAGGTGCCGCGCGCCGCCGACAACTTCTACTTTTTTGCGGAGATGGCGACGCGCATGACGGGCGAGAGCTTTCCCGTCGACAGCGCCTTCCTGAACTACTCCATCCTGAGGCCCGTTGGCGTGGCCGGGCTGATTACGCCCTGGAACACGCCGTTTATGTTAGAGACGTGGAAGCTCGCGCCGTGCCTGGCGTCAGGCTGCACCTGTGTCCTCAAGCCCGCCGAGTGGTCGCCGCTGTCGGCGGACCGACTGGCCCACCTGGTCCAGGAGGCCGACTTGGCGCCGGGCGTGGTCAACGTGGTGCATGGCTTCGGCGAGATGGCCGGCGCGCCGCTGGTGGCCCACCCCGATGTGCAACTGATTTCCTTTACGGGCGAAACCACGACGGGCCAGGAAATCATGCGCCACGGCGCGGCAACCCTCAAACGCTTCTCGTTTGAACTCGGCGGCAAGTCGCCCGTGGTCATCTTCCCCGACGCCGACCTGGACCGCGCCCTCGACGCGACGGTGTTCGGCGTCTACTCGCTCAACGGCGAAAGGTGCACCGCCGGCTCGCGGGCCATCGTCCACCGCTCGATTTACGACGACTTCGTCGCCGCCCTGGCCGAGAGGGTGCGCCGCGTCCGTGTCGGCCCGCCATCGGACCCGCAGACCGAGCTAGGCCCGCTCATCCACCCGGACCACTGGGCGCGCGTACGCGACTATATGGACATCGGCCGGGCCGAGGGCGCGGAAATCCTCGTCGGCGGCGACCGACCAGCAGGTCTGCCTCAGGGTAACTACTTCGCGGCCACTCTCATCACCAATGTCCGCAACGATATGCGCATTGCCCAGGAGGAGGTGTTTGGCCCGGTCCTGACGGTCATTCCCTTCGCGGACGAGGCCGAGGCGGTGCGCCTGGCGAATGACGTCAAGTATGGCCTGGCCGCCTACCTCTGGACGGGCGACACGGCCCGCGCCCACCGCGTCGCCCACGCGATTGAGTCGGGTATGGTGTGGGTCAACTCGCACAATGTGCGCGACCTGCGCACGCCGTTCGGCGGGGCCAAGTGGAGCGGCGTCGGGCGCGAGGGCGGTCACTACTCGTTCGAGTTCTACTGCGAGACGAAGACGGTCCACGTGGCGCTGGGCCAGCATCCGATTCCTAAGATGGGCAAGTGAGGAGGACGAGCATGGGGGCACGGACAGGGCAGCAGGTGGTTGAACAGCTACAGAGCCATCCCCGCGAGATTTACTACCAGGGCGAACGGGTGGAGGACGTCACGCGCCATCCCGCCTTTAAGAATGGCGTGCGCAGCCTGGCCGCGCTCTACGATCTTCAGGGCCAGTACCCCGACGACATGACCTATCCCTCGCCGTCCACAGGCGAGCCGGTGGGGCTGTCGTTCCTGACGCCGCGCACACGGGAGGACTTGCCGAGGGTGCGGGCCATGATGAAGCGCTGGGCCGACTATTCCGGCGGGATGATGGGCCGTACCCCCGACTATCTGAACCGCGCCGTGATGGCCTACGCCAACGCCTCGGCCTACATGGCCGAGAACCGCCCCGAGTTTGGCGACAACACTCGACGGTACTACGAGTATGTGCGCGAGAACGACCTGAGCCTGACCCACACCCTCATCAACCCCCAGGCCAACCGCTCCGTCGGCCCCGGTCAGCAGGCCGACCCCTACCTGGCGGCGCGAGTGGTGCGCGAGACCGACAGCGGCTTTATCCTGCGCGGGGCGCGGATGCTGGCAACGCTGCCCATCGCCGACGAGATTATGGTTTTCCCCTCGACGGTGCTCAAAGGGACGGCTGAGGACGAACCCTATGCCTTCGCCTTCGCCCTGCCGTGCGACACGGCCGGCATGAAGTTCCTGTGCCGCGAGAGCTTCGACTACGGCCGCTCACATTTCGACCACCCGCTCGGTTCGCGCTTCGAGGAAATGGACGCTGTCGTCGTGTTTGACGATGTGCTGGTCCCCTGGGAGCGCGTCTTTCTGTTTGGCGACGTGCAGCGCTGCAATCGCGCCTTCGCCGCCACCAACTCGGTCGTCCACATGGCGCACCAGGTCATCACTAAGAACATCGCCAAGACCGAGTTCCTGCTCGGCATCGCCTCGCTCATCGTGGACACCATCGGCATCGAGCAGTTCCAGCATATCCACGAGAAAATCGCCGAGATGCTGGTCAACCTGGAGGCGATGCGCGCCTTCGCCCGCGCCGCCGAGGCCGACGCCGCTCTGGACCGCTGGGGCGTCATGACGCCAGCCTGGCCGCCGCTGGACGCGGCCCGCAACCTGTTCCCGCGCCTCTACCCGCGCATGGTAGAAATTCTGCAACTGCTGGGCGCGAGCGGCTTCATGGCGCTGCCCACCGAGGCGGATTTGCAGAATGAAACCCTGAGGCCCATGATTGATAAATACTTCCAGGCGGCTCGCGCCGATGCCCACGACCGGGTCCAGCTCTTTCGGCTGGCCTGGGACGCGGCCCTGTCGGCATTTGGTTCCCGCCAGGTGCTCTACGAACGCTTCTTCTTTGGCGACCCGGTCCGCATGGCGGGCGCGATGTTCACCAACCACGACCGCAGCGTGTACATGGACCGCGTGCGCGAGTTCCTGGCCCGCGCCGAGGCTGAGACCGGGGAGCCGCTGCCCCTATCGAGCTAATATGACATCTTCTACCCCGCCCGACCCCAAACTCTACCGCCGTGTCATGGGTCAGTTCGCCACGGGTGTGACGGTTATCCTCACCCAGGTGGACGAAGAGATCCACGGCATGACAGCCAACGCCGTCACATCGCTGTCGCTGGACCCGCTGCTGCTCATCCTGGGTGTGGACAAAAAAGCGCACATGGCCGAGATGCTCCAGCGGGCGGGCGTGTTTACCGTGAACATCCTGCGCGACGACCAGGAACCCCTGTCGCGCTACTTCGCGGGCGGGGCGCGGCGGGGGATGGCGAAGCCTGAGTTCCACTTCGTGCCGTGGGGCCGTGCGCCGCGGCTGGGCGGCTGCCTGGCCTCGCTCGCCTGTCAGGTGGACGGCATCCTTGAAGGCGGCGACCACTGGATTGTGGTGGGGCGGGTGACGGACCTATACGAAGGCCCGCCGCCCCATCACCCGATGATCTTCTACGCCGGCCGCTACCGCCAGTTGGACCCAGCCCACGCCGACCCCGCGCCCGAATTGGAAACCAGCCCCATTCCGGTCCACATTTTCTACGATGCCTGGGGGGATGATATTTCCTAATGCGTAGTGCGTATTTTCGCTCTGAGATACGAAATACGCACTACGCATTACGCCATAGGAGGCGCCGATGCCGTTCAACATCCTCCGCGCCGCGCATATCGAGTTTCGGGTCACCGACCTCGACCGGGCGCGGGCTTTTTATGTGGACACGTTGGGGTTCATCGAGACGGCGGCCGACACCGACCACCTCTACCTGCGCGGCTATGAGGAGCGCGAGCACCACAGCCTGACGCTACGGCGGGCGGAGAGCGCGGGGGTGGGCCACCTGGCGTTCCGCGTAGCGAGCGAGGCCGACCTGGACGAGTTGGCCGCTTTGCACGCCGAGCGGGGCTTGCCAACGCGCTGGCTGGCGGCGGGCGAGGAGTGTGGGCAGGGGCGGGCGTTGCGCGTCCAGGACCCGACGGGCCTGCCGGTCGAGTTCTATCACCAGATGGCGCCGGCCGAGCGCTGGCTGCAACGCTTCGACCTGTACCGCGGGCCGGGCATCATGCGCCTGGACCACTTCAACTGCCAGGTTCCCCACGTCCAGGCGGCCTTTGATTGGTATCACGAGGGGTTGGGCTTCTGGCTGTCCGAGTCGACCGAGACGGACGACCAGCCGCCGCGCCTGTGGGCGGTCTGGCTGCACCGCAAGCAGAACGTGCATGACCTGGCCCTGATGAGCGGGCTGGGGCCGCGTGTCCACCACGCCGGCTTCTGGCTGGGCGACCCGCTGGGCGTCATCCGCGCGTGCGACATCCTGGCCGCCGCTGGCTACGCTCACGCCATCGAGAGGGGGCCGGGGCGGCACGGGCTGAGCAACGCCATGTTTCTCTACCTGCGCGACCCGGACGGCAACCGTATCGAGTTGTACACGGGCGACTATCTCATCGCCGACCCCGACTGGCCGCCGATCCGCTGGAGCATCAACGACCCGCGCCGCGCCACATTCTGGGGCCATGCGCCGCCGGCGAGTTGGTTCAACGAGGCCGCCCTGGTCGAGAATATCCGCACGGGCGACTGCATGCCCACCCGCGCCGCCGCCCTCCAGGACCGCCCGAATTTTGTGACATAGCTGCTTTTCCTCTACCTGACGAAGAGGTTGGAGCCAGACGAACACGGGCGAGCACAGAAAGGATCAGACGGCGGGTGACTGGAGGCGAGATGAACGAGTTGGTGCTGGTGGTGGACGACGAACCGAAGATCGCCAAGCTGGCGCAGGACTACCTGGAACGCGGCGGCTTCCGCGTTGTGACCGCCGCCGACGGGACGACGGCGCTGGCCGTGGCGCGGCGCGACCGCCCCGACCTGATTGTCCTCGACCTGAACCTGCCCGGCCTGGACGGCCTCGACGTGGCGCGGGGGCTGCGGCGCGAGTCCGAGGTGCCCATCATCATGCTCACCGCCCGCGTGGACGAGGCCGACCGCCTCATCGGGCTGGAACTGGGCGCGGATGACTACATTACCAAACCCTTCTCGCCGCGCGAACTTGTCGCCCGCGTGCGGGCCGTGCTGCGCCGCGTGCATGGCGGCGTGCGGCAGACCGGATTGATCCGCGTGGGCGACCTGGAGATTGACCTCAACGGCCACCGCGTCAGCCGCGCCGGCCAGCCGGTCCGCCTGACGCGCACCGAGTTTACCCTGCTGGCCGCGCTGGCCCAGAACCCCGGCCAGACCCTCACCCGCGAACAACTCCTCGACCGCCTGCACGGCGTCGTCTACGACGGCTTCGACCGCAGCATCGACTCCCACATCAAAAACCTGCGCCGCAAACTCGAACCCGACCCCCTCAACCCGACGTATGTGTTGACGGTGTATGGCGTCGGGTACAAGTTTACGGACGAGGGGACGGCGTAGGAGCAAGCGAGAAAGGGGTTAATATCTGTGCGCATCACCATTATTGCTTCCGGAAGTCGGGGCGATGTTGAACCCTATCTGGCCTTGGGCAAGGGGCTGGTTCAAGCAGGCAATCTCGTCCGATTCGTGACCTACCGAAATTACGAGGCGCTCGTCAAGACGCACGGCCTGGAGTTCTGGCCTGTTGAGGGGAATGTGCAGGATGTGGCGCAAAGCGCCGAGATGAAGGAGCTTCTGGAGCGCGGCAATTTCCTCGCCATCATGTCCCACATGGGCAAGGAAGCCGAGCGCGGAGCCATGAGCCTGGCGCAAGCAGGGCTGGCGGCTTGTCAGGGCACAGACCTGGTGCTCGCGGGGATAGGCGGGCTATTTGTAGGTCTTGCCCTGGCCGAGAAGCTCAGACTCCCGTTTGTGCAAGCCTATCACATTCCCTTTACGCCAACACGCGCCTATCCCAGTTTTGTCGTGCCTGAGCTGCCAGTTCGGTTGGGCGGAGCGGCGAACAGGGTGAGCTATTATGTCGCGCAGCAGGTTATGTGGCAGACGCTGCGGAAGGCGGACGGGAGAGCGCGGCGGGAAGTGCTGGATTTGCCGCCTGCGTCATTCTGGGGACCGTATGGGGCCGACCCCCTACGTCACTCTCCAACTCTGTATGGCTATAGTCCGTCCGTCATTCCGCCACCCTCGGATTGGGGCCAGCATATCCATGTGACCGGCTACTGGTTCCTGGACCCGCCTGCCGATTGGAGTCCACCGCCGGATCTGGTGGCCTTTCTGGAGGCCGGACCTCCACCTATCTATATTGGGTTCGGAAGCATGAGCAATCGAAAGCCGGAAGAAACGATGGATCTCGTCTTGGAGGCTCTTGCCCGAACTAACCAGCGAGCAATAGTACTCTCGGGATGGGAGGGCCTACGTAAGCACGACTTGCCCGACTCGGTTAGGATGGTGGCCTCGGTTCCCCATGCCTGGCTTTTCCCCCGCACGGCCGCGGTCGTTCATCACGGGGGTGGTGGGACCATGGCGGCTGGCCTCCGAGCCGGTGTCCCTTCAATCGTGATACCGTTCTTTGGCGATCAACCCTTCTGGGGGCAGCGTGTCGCGGATCTGGGGGTGGGTCCGGCGCCCATTCCCCGCAAGAAGCTGACGGTCGAGCGACTCGCACAGGCTATCGACATGGCTGTGCACGACAAAGGCATGCGTCAACGTGCTGCCGAGCTGGGAGCGAGGATCCAGGCTGAAGATGGGATCGGGCGGGCTGTGGCTGTACTCCGGTCTATGGACGGGAGGGGTACTGCCCGGAAGGCCTCGGCGGCGCAGCCGTTCAATAAAGCGACGCCTTGAGCAAGACCCTTTGCTCAACTCGAAGGTCGTCATTTTGCGGGTTGTGACTCACGTTCCAAAAACCTACGCCGCAAACTCGAACCCGATCCTCTCAACCCGACCTACGTGAAGTTCGCCCCCTACAACGGGCTAAGGAATAGCCTCCCTACGTCCGATAATCCCCGATCCATTGGACCCAGGGCAGGTGTGGCGCGACGGCATTGTATAGACGGAGATCCCCGGTGACGAGTGGTTCTCTCTTCTCCTGCGCCAGAGCCAGATAGGCGGCGTCGTAGGCGGAGCGACCAAACTGCCGGGCCAGCGACATCATCGGCTGCCAAGCGACGGGTTCAAGCAGGATGGCGATGCCCTCAAACGCCTGCATGATCGCCTCGG
Organism: Anaerolineae bacterium; assembly: GCA_026129165.1. GTDB lineage: Bacteria > Chloroflexota > Anaerolineae > Epilineales > JAHCIE01 > JAHCIE01. The sequence continues at coordinate 5,215 of JAHCIP010000033.1, read as the reverse complement.
CTTGCTCGTTCGTGATGCGTCCTCGGCGCGTTGCCTGCCAGATGGCATTCGTCACCTCGTAGACCAACAGTGAGGGCGCGACCAGAGCGATACGCCCGGCCGCATAATCGCCGATGACGGCCTGGGCTTCTGCTTGTTGCTCATCCGGGAAGAACGCCGCCAGGATAACACTGGCATCTATGATCATGATCGCGCTTCTAGCTCCTCGCGCGAGGCTCGGAGCAGATCACCCGCCATGACGTCGCTCTCCCGCAGTGACTCGGCAAGGCGAAGCGCCTGGCGGTAGGCGTGCATCCGATCGCGGCGCTCGTTGAGAGGCGCATCACTCACGTTTGCCTCCACCTCCGCGTCGACCGGTTCATCGTCGAGAATGGTCACCAGTGCTCGACGCGCGCCGACCAATGGCACTGTCTCCAGCAGTCGCACCTGACCCTGCTCATCAATCACTGCTTCCACCGTGCGCAACACGCTGCCTCCTTCTTGCCCACTGTGTCCCACGTCAAGTATACTCCACTCCCCTGTAGAGAGGAAGAAGGGGAAGTGTCCTTCAGAGAGGTGACCGTCTCAATCTGAAAGTCGTAATATTGCGCGCTGTGTCTCACATTCCAAAAAAACCTCCGCTGTAAAGTCGAACCCGACTCCGTTAACCTGACCTATTAGGGTGGGCTGGTACTCTGAAAAGTCAGCGCGGCCGAACTCGTATGAGTAAGGCCGAGACAGCGAGCACTACGACAAAGGCTGGTAGGCCGGCTAAGACGGGCCACACGAGGAAGGCGAGAGTGCGTGTCAGTTGGAAATCTGTTGCGCCCGACTGTCCCCATAGGATAGCCGCGACCGCCAGCCCGAACGCACCGAGAGCCACCGCCCCGGCGGTATGCAGCGCGGTAGTCAGGGGCGGGGTGCGGAACCGAAAGCGCTCGTACCCCACGTGAGCAGCGAACGCCAGGGCGCTGATGAACCAGGCGGCTAGCCGCCACGTCCGCACCATATTGGCCGCGGCCGAGTTGGCGAGGGCCGCGAATAGGATGCCCACTCCAAAGTACACGATGGCGACAAGTACTATCACCGCCAGCCAGCGTTGACGACCTGATGCATCCATAGGTGTCCTACCCTGTAATTCGGTCAAGCGTTAATGGACCTGCACTTCATCCCTAGACTTCATCCGTAGACTTCATCCGTAGAACGACGCCGTCCTGTGAAAGGCTTCTAGGTGGGCAAGAGCATCTTGGAAGCGTTGGGTTTGCCCATGGCTCAACGCCTCGTTCTAATGAACCCTGGCATACTGGAGCCTTTCCTCGGCTGTCACCAGGCCGACCTCGCCTGAGATAAGGCGCTGGTGAAACTCCCTGAAATCCGGCGCTGTCATATCCGAAGCGATGGGTAGGCCTGATCCAGCGACTTGGAGCATCAAGAACGCGGCATAAAATACGTGCATGGCCTGGCGCATCAAGGTGAAACGGGCGCGCCTGTAGTCGCCGGCCGGCTCTCCGAAGTAGGCGCGCAGATAGTCTTCTGCCTGGGCCTCGTCCTTGACAAAGAAGTTCGCCGCCACTGCCAGATCAACATACGGATCATTGAGGAAGGCCGCTTCCCAGTCTACAAGCCAGCTGCGCTCCCCGTCGAAGACGATGTTTTGCGGTTTCAGGTCATTATGGCTCGCGACAAGGTCAGTGTGGTGGCGTGGATACACCCGTATTACCTCGCTGTAGCCTCGGAAAAGCTCCTCGGTGATACTGTCCGGCAGGAGGCGCGCAGTTTGAAACCTGCGCACCAAACCATCCATGACGTCAAGGTAGTTTCCCATTTGTGGGGTAGGGAAATGGGGCAGGGAATGTAGCCGACGGATGGTCGGCGCGAGGCGCAGCGCCATATCGTCTGGGAATGGCTTGGCCTCCACAAAGTCGGTGATCAGAACCATGTCTTCCACGTTCGCGTACCAGATGCGTGGCGCAATGCCGGCCTCGGAGGCGAGTTTCATACAGGCGAACTCGCGTGTAGGATCATACACCGCCTGGCGGCGCACGATGACGCGGAGGAGGTAGGGCTGGCCGCGCACGATCATCCGAAAAACGAGCGAGGGGCTAAGTCCGCCGGTCAAAAGGCGAATATCGTCGAAGTCCTGTACGCCAAACGCTGCGGACAGCGCGCGTATCACCGCGGCTTGCTTTGCCTCAGGAATCATCATGTCGCTGTATATCCTTAGTGATGGCAGACCGAAGGCTGATCTTGTGATCGCCTGTGTTCCAACCCGTCGTCGAAGCGAATCATACCGCTCAGTACGATGGTGTCAAGGGCGAACGACTACTCTGATAGCGTGCGCAACATGTGCTACTCACTCACTATACGTAGGGGCGTTGTTGATATTCTGGTTTCCATTTACGGGTTGGGCAGGGCTATAATCGTTGCCGGAGGAAGCAAGCTGATGAAAGTAACTTTGGATTCGCGGCTGGTGCAGCCGGGGGAATATTTTGTGCCCGTCAAGGGGGACAGTTTGGACGGGCACGCGTTTATCGAACAGGCCCTCAAGCATGGCGCGGCCGGCGTCATTGAAGTGGAAGAGCTGTATCGAATGGCGCAGGCTAAGCTCAAGCGTGTCCAGCCAGTGATCGTCGGCGTGGCTGGGAGCGTGGGCAAGTCCACGGTCAGGGCCTACCTGACTCAGATTCTTTCCAGCCAACTAAGGGTTCTAGAGGGCGATTTAAACACGCAACTGGGTCTATCGGTCGCCATTGTCAATGACCTGTCAGACCAGGCGGTCTTTGTCGCCGAGCTTGGCATAGACCGACTGGGTGAAATGCAGATGGTGACGGACTTCCTAAGGCCCCATTTGACCCTGATCTCCAAGCTCGAAAAAGAGCATCTCCAATTCCTCTTTACATTCGACAATGTGGTCAGTGAGAACATGGTGGCTATTGCTAATTCTCAGGACCGAAAAGGCTACGTCAATCAGGCGGATAAACCCGCTATTGAACCCTATAGCCAGGGTTTGAATATTGTATTCTATCCTGATCATATCCCCAGCTCAGTCCGTGAGACGGTGTCGAACTTAGACCTCCCGAGTCACGAACAGGATTATCTGTTGGGAATCTACCAGGTCGTCAAGGATAATTTCGGCTTTTCTGATAGTGACTTTGTGAATTCTCTCCAGCATTTGCGCAAGCCCAAGGGCCGGCTGACCCGACTGGCGGGCGAAAACGGCAGCCTGATCATAGACGACACCTACAACGCCGTGTGTGATGAAAGCGTGATTCGGGGCATTGAATTCGCGCGGGCCGTGGCGGTTCGAGAGGGCCGCGACCTGGTGGTGATTCTGTCGCCGATGCGCGAGACCGGCGCGTCGGAGGCGGAGCAGCACAGGACGGTGGCCGACTATCTGAATACGCTAGACATCAAAGACCTGATACTGGTGGGCGAGAAAAGCGACCTCTATACCCGCTTTTTGGATACACCTTACCGAGTGTATCAAGATTGGACTGAGTTTGCTTATACTCCGTCCCCCTCGACTCTGTTCTATATTAAAGGCTCGCAGTATTATAGGCTGGAGAAGATCGTCTATCTTCTAATGCGGGATAAAGATAAGGCGGCGAAACTCCTCGTCCGTCAGGATGCTAGATGGACATAACATATTGCCAGAGGGGCCATCTATGACATTCCCATTCTTGGAAGAGAACAACGTATCTCGGCGGAGGCTAGCAGCCCTGGTAGCCCGGCTATCGCCCGACGACCTGGCCTGCTCTACCGCCGATGGCTGGACCGTCGCCGCCCTCCTCGCCCACATGGCTTTCCACGACCGGCGGCATCTGGTCCTGCTCCAGCGCTGGCAAGCGCACGGGGTGAGCGAGGCGCCGGTGGATGTGGATACCATCAACGATGCCCTGAAGCCGATCTTCCTGGCGCTGACGCCGCAGGCCGCGATAGAGGTGTGCCTGGCCTCGGCCCAGGCCATCGACGCTGCACTGGAGACGGTTACGGCGGACCTGCTGGCCGAGATCCAGGCGTCGGGCGTCTGGTTCCGCCCCAACCGCAGTCTTCATCGTAATGGGCATCTGAACCAGATTGAGAGTCTGCTTTGTTGGTCGGTCTCTATGGAGGTATCTATGAACAACACCCTGCCGGAAGTCGAAGGCTACATCGAGTTGTTGCGCGAGTTACGGGCGGGCTTTTTGGAAGCCGCGCTGAGCTTCCCGCCTGAAGCGCTGAACTGGCGGCCGCCCATCCCGGAGACCAACTCCATCTACGTCCTCGCCACCCATGTCCTCGGCGCGGAGACGTGGTGGATTCACGAAATCATCGGCGGGCAGGATGTGCGCCGCAACCGGCCGGCTGAGTTTGTCGCGACGGGAGCCGACTTAAGCTGGCTGCCCGAACGGATGCGCCAGGTGGCCGAGCGGAGTGAGGCGGTCCTGCGGGGCCTGACTGACGCCGACCTGCGCAACGCCCGCACCTACCGCGACCGCACGGTCACGGTCCAGTGGGGCATCCTGCACATCCTGGACCACTACTCGCGGCATCTCGGCCATCTGGAGCTAACCCGCCAACTCTGGGAGACGACCCGCCAGGGTGGTTGAGGCTTACAAGGAAGCAACGAAACGGCCGACGAAGAAGCATAGAGAAGGCGACGAGCTGGAGATTCTGTATCCCCAGTCGAATCACAAGCAACAGCGGGAGGCGACCGCCTCCCGCTGTTGGATTATGCCTCGATCTTATGATGCTGGCTGATGATGCTTAGCTGAGATAATCGCGCAGGCGGCGGGCGCGGGCCGGCGAGCGCAGGCGGGCCAGCGCCTCGGTCTCGATCTGGCGGATGCGCTCGCGGGTGACGCCGAACTTCTCGCCCACCTCTTTGAGGGTATGGCTGCGGCCATCGGTCAACCCAAAGCGAAGCTGGAGCACCCGCGCCTCGCGCGGCGTCAGGGCGTTGAGGACCGCCTCGATCTCCTCGCGCAGCAGGCGGTGCGACGCCGTCTCGGCCGGTCCTGGCACGTCCTCATCCTCGATGAAGTCCCCTAGCTCGGAGTCCTTCTCCTCGCCGACGGGCTTCTCCAGCGACAGGGGCCGCTGCGAAATCTTGAGCATCCAGCCCACCTTCTTCGGCGGCAGCTCCATATCCTCGCCGATCTCCTCGGCGGTTGGCTCGCGGCCCAGCTCCTGTTCCAGCCGGCGCGAGACATGGTACAGGCGGCGGATGCGGTCGCTCATGTGGACGGGCACGCGA
>JAHCIP010000329.1 GCA_026129165.1 Anaerolineae bacterium | reverse complement strand
ACCTGCATCTCTAGTTTGAACCCATTCGGTGAAGACGACTGGGCCATCAACTGCTTGGCTTTCTCTAGATCGAACGGGTAGCCGGCGAGGTTTTTGTCCCAGTAGGTCCCCTGCGGGATGGGCGAGTTCATCATCTTCGCCTGCCCAAAGTAGACGGTCTTGATGATAGCGTCCTTGTCGGTCGCGTAGTTCAACGCCTGGCGGATCTTCACATCGTCCAGCGGCTTCCGCGTGTTGTTGAGCATCACGAACTCGGACTGCTGGATGGCGAATGTTTGCGCCTTGATGCTGGGCTGTTGGCCGAGCACCTGGATCTGGCTGAACGGCACGAAGTCAATGACGTCGTCCTCGCCTCCCTGGAGCTTCAGGAGGCGCGTATTGTCGTCGGGCACGTACTCCAGGCGAATCTCGTCAATATCGGGCGGAGCACCCCAGTAGTTCGGGTTGCGCTTCAGGATGAGCGTCTCACCCTTCTTCCAGCCGTCGATAAAGTAGGGGCCGGTGCCCCGCGTCTTGTAGGCCGTGTCGTTGTTGAAGTCTTTGCCGTCGCTCGCCTTGGCGAGATCGGCCGGCAGGATGGAGGCCGGAAACATGGCCATGACCGAGGGCAGCGGCGCGTAGGGCTGCGAGAGGGTCACCTTGATCGTCTTGGCGTCCGGGGCCTGGACGTCTTTGATGGCCTTGTAGCTGTCCTTCCAGGCGGCCTTCTCGCCGCCCCGGTTGGTGTTCAGCGAGGTGACGATGTCCTCGCCTGTCACCGGCTTGCCATCCGAGAACTTGAGGCTATCGCGCAGAGTGAACGTCCAGGTCAGACCGTCGGGGCTGGCCTCCCACTTGGTCGCCAGACCCGCTTCGACGCCCATGCCGTCCTTTGTCGTCCGTAGCAGGGTGTCATAGACGTTGACCGAGACAAAAATCGCCGGGTTATCGTCCATCTGCCACGGGATGAAGGGGCTGAACGGCTCGGCATTGCGCGCCATCTTGAGGACTTTGCTGGTCTTCGGTTGAGCGGGGGCTTGCGGCGCGGGGGCTTGTGGCGCGGCAGTGGCGGCGGCTTTGGCCGGCGCTTGTTGAGCGGCGGTCGGGGCAGCCGCTGGGGGATTGGCTGGCTGCGGCCCAGCGCCCGTGCTACACGCGACAACGGCCACTACCAGTGTCAGTAGTGCCAGCATCGCCATCCACCTGGGGGACTTGACAGACATGGTTCCTCCTTCGCTGAACGATCAGCGCATCCATGCATCATCTCACATAGTGAGTACCAACTTGCCGAACTGCGCGCCCGTGTCCAGGACGCGGTGGGCCTCAGCGGCCTGGCTGAGGGAGAAGACCCGATCTACGATGGGCCGCAGACGCTCTCGAAAGACGAGATTCAGGACCGTCTGCACCTCGGGGTGCGTCCACTGATGCGACCCGATGACCTCCAACTCCCGGCTGTAAATCTGCCAGAGCCTGGCCTGGACGTTCGTGCCTGTATGCGATCCCACGCCGAGGAGTCGCCCCCACTGGCGAAGACTGTTGAGGGATTTCTGGAACGTGGCAAGACCGACATTGTCCTGTACCGCGTCTACCCCTTCCCCACCCGTCAACTCGCGCACGGCCACATCAAAATCAGGCGTCGCGCGGTAATTGATGACTTCGTCGGCGCCCAGTTCGCGGAGGCGGGCCGCCTTCTCGGCCGTGCTCGTCGTCGCAATCACACGGGCGCCGGCCAGCCGGGCGATCTGTACGCCCGCGCTGGCGACGCCGCCGCCCGCGCCGACAATCAGGATCGTCTCGCCGGCCACTAGTCGGCCGCGGGTGATGAGGAGGTGCCACGCGGTGCAGAACGCGACCACCGCTACCGCGGCCGCCTCGAAGGAGATATGCTGCGGTAGAGGGACGATATTCGCGGCCGGCAGGGCGATGTATTCGGCGTATGTGCCATCCCTATGCTCACCGGGCGAGCGGCAGTCGAGACAGCTACTCTCGCGCCCCAGCCGGCAGTAACGGCAGTGGCCGCAGTTCAAGAGCGGGTCGAGTACGACACGTGTCCCTACCGCCACGTCTGTGACGCCACTCCCCAGCGCCGCCACTTCACCCGCGCCTTCGACCCCCAGAATCATCGGTAGCGGCGCGCCAAAGTGCGCCCAGCCTTCGCGAACGGCAATATCGGCGTGGTTCAGCCCGGCCGCGCGCAGTCGGACGAGAACCTCGCCTGCCCCCGGTTCTGGCGTGGGTGCGTCGCCATACTCCAGCGCCTCCGGACCGCCATGGCGGCGGATGATAACAGCTTTCATTCAGCGCGGCTCCAACATGGGGACCGCCGCGATAAGCGCGCGGGTGTACTCGTGCTGCGGGTCACTGATGACTTGCGCCGTCGGCCCAAGCTCCACGATTCTGCCCTGATACATCACTGCCGTCATGTCGCACATGTATTGGATAAGCGACAGGTCATGCGAGATGTAGAGCGTCGTGAGCTTGAGGCGCTGGCTCATCTCCTTGATGGTGTTCAGGATGCCGGCCCGAATGGACACGTCGAGCATGGATACGGGTTCGTCGGCGACGAGGAAAATGGGGTTGAGGATAAGGGCGCGCGCCAACACGACGCGCTGAAGCTGACCGCCGCTGAGGTGGTGGGGATGTTTGTCGAGGTAGTGCTCGACTGGCTCCAGATGGACCTGGCGCAGAGCATCCACAACGCGCTGGCGTCGTTCCTGGGGGCTGCCGATAGCGTGGATGAGCAGCGGTTCCACCACCGAACGAAAGATGGTAAAGCGTGGGTTCAGCGCCTCATAGGGGTTTTGGAACATGAGTTGGGCCTTGCGGCGGAACGCCTTCAGGTCTGGCCCGTCGAGGTCGCGCAGGCTATCGCCATCGAAGACGACCTCGCCGCCTGTCGGCTCCACGAGCTTGAGCAGCATGCGCGCCGTCGTCGTCTTGCCCGACCCGCTCTCGCCCGCGATGCCGAGCGACTGCCCGCGCTTCAACTCGAACGATACACCGTCTACAGCTTTGATGACCGGCGCCTCGCCCCCGCGTAGCGCCGCCATGAAGCCGCGCCGGGGCTGGAAGTGCTTCTTGAGATCCCGGACGCTGAGGACGATGTCGGCGCTGTTCAGACTGGCGCCACGCGCTGCCATGTCTCTGCCTCCCGTGACTTGATGCGCAGATAGTCTACCTTGTCGGTCTGATGGCAGGCCACGAAATGCCCGGACGCGACCTCAACCAGCGGCGGCTCCTCGCGCAGACAGACCTCCATGGCGAACGGGCAGCGCGCCGCGAACCGGCAGCCCTCTGGCGGGTCCACCAGGTCCGGCGGGAAGCCCTCGATGGAGATGAGGGTGTCCTTCGGTTTCGCCAGGTTCGGGTATGCGTTCTCCAGACCCAGAGTGTATGGATGGTATGGCGCTGAAAAGATGTGCCGCACACTCCCCTGCTCAACGATCTTCCCGGCGTACATCACCGCGACCGAGTCGCACGTCTGCGCCACGACCGAGATGTCGTGGGTGATCATGATGACCGAGACTGACAGACGCTCCTGGAGCTTGCGCAGTGTCTCCAATACCTGGGCCTGGACGATCACATCGAGCGCCGTTACCGGCTCGTCGGCGATGATGAGCGCCGGGTCGAGGGCGAGGGCCATGGCGATGACGGCGCGCTGGCGCATGCCGCCGCTGAACTCGTGCGGGTAGTTGTCGAGCCGCGCCGCGTCCAACCCCACGAGTCCAAATAGCTCTTTAGAACGGTCGCGCGCCGCCGACCGTTCGTAGCCGCCTCGGTTGACGAGTACCTCTAGCATCTGGTCGCCCAGACGGTACACCGGGTCCAGCGACCCCATGGACGCCTGGGGAACCATGGCGATTTCGCGCCAGCGCAGGTCACGCATGTCCCGTTCCGGTAGCCGCGCCAGGTCGCGCCCCTTGAACAGGATTTGCCCGCCCACAATCTCGGCGTTGCGAGGCAGGACGCGGATAATGGCCCGGCCGGTCGTCGTCTTGCCCGACCCGCTCTCGCCGATCAGGCCGAGGTGCTGGCCCTGCGCCAGCGTGAAGCTTACCCCATCCACCGCACGCGCCACTCCGCGCCGCGTGCGGTAATAGGTCTTGAGATCAACCACCTCGAGTAGGGGGCCACGTCCCGTGGTTGCCATCATAGCCCTGCCACAAGCTCGTTTGCCTGACGCAGAATGTGTACCGCCCGGTTCCGTTCGCGCAGCAGCCGCGTCTCCAGGAAGCGAGCTGCGTCGCTCTTCGCATCAAGCTGCGCCAATTCCGCGACAGGCTGAAGAGACGGCAGCGGCGGCACGCTGAGCGCCAGGTCCTGGTCGTAGGGGCCAGAGCGTGTGTAGTTGAGTGGGATCATGAGCCGTCCCAGTCGCATCAGCGTCCTGTTCAGCCGCCCGGCGGTTTCGTCGTCGTCCACCCGCTCTACCACCTTATTAAGTTGCGCGACCCCCTCGCGCAGCCGCCCCAGTTCCGCCGCTACCGGCTGAAGGTCGAAGCGCTCCCCTGCCTGCTGCTGCAAGTCGGCGCCGATGGCGGCAAGCTCGTCCACCATCGGCGTGTAGTCGAACGGCAGCACCCGCGCGCTGCCCAGCCGCTGTACCGCCGCCAGCGTCACCTGAGTATCCAGGGTGAGGACCTGGGGATCAATCTTGTCAATCGTGTCCTCTACCGTGTGCCACCACCACGGCATGCCGGTAATGCCAAGCGCGGCGAGGCCCCCCTCGGCCGGCGCGGTCGGGTCGAGGGGCGTCCGCGACACCATCCCAAACATGGCAGGGATGCCCAAGCCCCAGAACGACTGGTCGCTGTTGCGGCCCATCCGTCCGATCTTGGGCGTCTGCCCGGTGACCTGTTGCACCACCTCGGCCACCAGCCCACCGACATCGGACATGGCGTGCGCTTCGTCATACGCGGTCGCGCCCCGGGCGCCCGTCGAGTCGACATTCACATGGGCGACGCAGCCGTCGTAAAGCTCCTGCCAGTAGTGGTCCACGTACCACGTCGAGCCGGCGTACCGACCGTGTGAGTGGCCCGACCAGAACAGCGCCCGCACGCCCCGCCGCAAACTGGCTTGGTTCTGCGCCAGGACGCGCATGACCTCCATCATCGTCGCGTTGGCGGAGCCGTTGTCCATAGCTCCGTACTCCCACGAGTCCAGGTGCCCACTCAATAGGACGAACGTGTCAGGCTCGCTGGCGCCGTCTAGCCGGCCCTCGACCATGCGGGCCGTCGACCAGCCCGTCCACGTCTCGGTCTCCACGCGCACGCGGACTGGCCCCCGGTCCAGCCCCGTCTGACGCTGCTGGCCGTCCGCCCGCGTGATGGACGCCGAGGATGTCTTGGGCAGTCGCCCGGCCGTCTCGGGCGTGGGGATACCCCACACGGTCGAGACGATCATGAAGTGGAGGTGCTCACCACTGATGAAGATTTGGGCCGCTGCCCCTGCCTGATCGGCCGCCCAGGCAGCCGGCGGGGAGGCGAGGCCGTCAATCAGCGCGATTTTGCCACGCACATCCTGGTCCTGGTAATCCGCCGCCGTCCCCCGTCCGACATACACAACCTCACCCGTCAGGCCACCCGGAGGTGTCGAGGGGGCGAAGCTGTGTGTATACGCTTGGAACGTGGCCGTGTCCGACCCCACGACACTCACACTGGCCGAGCGCGGCAGGCTGACCAGGATTTCGGCCTCGTGGACGCGCGTGGCTACGCCATACGACTCCAGTGTCGCGCGGACGTACTCTGCCGCTGCCCACTCCTCTGGCATCGCCGAGAGGCGGATCCAGCGGGCGATATGATCAGTGTTCCACATCAGTTCAGCGGCGGAAACCTGGCCCAGCATGTCGGTCAGGGTGTCTGTTTGGATAGTCACGTTGTCTCCCTGCTACCTCTCTCTCAAGCGGGGGAACAGAATCTCCTCATACCCGCGCCCGATGAAGAAGCCGGCCATCACGGCCAACATGATGCACACGCCCGGCGGCACAATCCAGTAGTACGCGCCACGTGACATGGCCTGCGAGATGTACGCATCATTGAGCATGAAGCCCCAACTCACGACGCGCGGGTCACCGAAGCCGAGGAAGCTAATCGCCGCTTCCGTCAGAATCGCCCACCCTACCGCCAGCGACCCGTACAGGAACGACAGCGGCAGGATGTTCGGCGCGATATAGAGAAACATGATCCGCGCGTTGCTCGCTCCCGACACCCGCGCCGCCTCGACAAAGCTGCGCTCGCGCACGGTCAGCACCTGGGAGCGAA
>JAHCIP010000328.1 GCA_026129165.1 Anaerolineae bacterium | reverse complement strand
GAAAACAACAATCGACTGTCATGCTTCGCTTCGCTCAGCATGACAATCGCAAAGCTTCGCTGTTTCACTCAACATTGTAGCTGAAAAGCGCAACGACAGTGTGATCTTTAATCCTTAATCCCTATTCCCTACTCCCTCATCCCCACCACCGCCAGCGTCACTAACAACAACTGTTGTAACCCCAGCCGCACCGGCCCCGGGTCCATGAACTCGCTCTGAGTGTGCGTGCCGCCGCCCGTTGTCAAGGCGATGCATGTCGCGGGGACGCCCTGGCTGATGGGGATATTGGCGTCGGTGCTGCCTTCGGTCAGCCGCGTGGGGTAGCCCGCCACTTCGGCTCCGATGACCGTCAGCGCGTCGAAGCAGGCGCGGATGAGGGAATGCGTCTCGGCGATGGTTCCCGCCGGGCGGTCGCCTAGCAGGGTCGTCTCGATGTTTACGTCGGGCACCGTCCCCGCCTGCTGCACCAGGGCCATCACGCGGCGTTCGATGTCGTCCAGCGCCGCCGGGTCGCCCGACCGCATATCCAGCAGACAGTGCGCCTCTTCGGCGATGCTGTTGACCGATGTGCCGCCGCCGATAACGCCGATGTTGTAGGTGGTCTTCGGCTCGGCCGGCACGTCCAGCGCCGCGATGGCCGCGCCGAGCTTGCACAACTCGTGAATCGCACTGCGGGCGCCAAACGCCCCCCAGCTATGACCGCCCGGCGCGCGAACCGTAATGCGATAGCGGCGCGAGCCGATGGCCCGGTTATAGACCTTGCCCAGTCCCTGCCCTTCGAGGGCGATAACGGCTGCCACCTGGCTCCCCAGCCGCTCCATCGCCGCCCGAATACCCCGCAAGTTGCCCAAGTCCTCCTCGCCCACCGTCGCCACCAGCCACAGGTCATCGGCTGTCTTCAGTCCAACGGCATCCAGCCCGCGCGCCAGGGCCAGCATGGCCGCCACCGCGATGCTGTTATCCACCAGCCCTGGCCCGTAGAGCCGGCCGCTCAGCCGGCGCACCTGGATCGGTGTCCCGGCCGGGAAGACGGTGTCGGTGTGGGCGGCAAGCATCAGCGGCCCCTCACCGTCACGCCGCGCGGCGCGTGGACCCGCGCCCGGCCGCCGGCCATAGACGTTGCCCACCCCATCCACCTCCACATCCGACAGACCCAGACGGCGGAACTGGTCCGCGACCCAGGCGGCGCGCTCGGCTTCGTGGAAGGTGGGGGCGGGTATCTCGCAGATGGTGATGGCGTCGGCGATGACTTCCTCAGTGTGGGCGACGAGCCAGTCGAGGGCGGCGCGGACGCGAGGCTGGGAAGCGCAGGTAGACACGGCGGGCATGGGGAGTATCCTCAGTGAAGGGGATGGGCTACCCCCCATCCCCCCCGCAAGCGGGGGGAGAAGAGAGGGGAGCGATGGGTTCCCTCGTCCCCCCCCTTGCGGGGGGAGAAGAGGGGGTCACAAGGCTAACCGACCAACAAGATCTTGCCGCTATTGCCGGGCCGAGTGGCGTGTTCAATCGCGGCGCGGTAGTCGTCCAGGCTGTACTCAGCTTCGACGGGCGGGACGAGTTTGCCCTCGGCCATGAGCTTAATCAACTCAGCGGCGACCTGGGGAATAGCCTGGGGCTTGTCGCGCAACCACTGGACCAGCCAGAAGCCTCGGATGGTCTGGCTCTTGAACAGGAGGACGCCGCTGTTGACCGGCGTCGGCTCGCCGCTCAACATGCCATAGACGAGCATCGTCCCGCCTCGCGCCAGGCAGGCCAGCGCCAGCGCACCCGTCGCCCCGCCGACCGCTTCCAGGGCCGCTGCCGCGCCCTTGCCCCCGGTCAGCGCCAGGACCCTGGACACCAGGTCCGCGTCCTGGGTGGAGAAGGCGGCGTCGCCGCCCAGGTCGAGCAACTCTTGGGTCTGCTCCTGGCGACGGATAAGGTTAATCGTTTTGATCCCCCGCAGCCGGGCCAGTTGAATCACCAACCGACCGAGCGTCGAGCCGGCCGCCGTCTGGAGCAGCCAGTCACCGGGTTTGAGGTTCAACTCCTCCGTCAGCATGATCCAGACGGTCATGGGATTGGCGATAAACTGAGCCGCACTCTGGTCGCTCACGCCGTCGGCGACGGGAATCAACTGCTGAGGCCAGGCCAGAATGCTATCAGTCCAGGTCCCACCGGCGCCCACGGGAATGACCCGCTGCCCGACCGCCAGACCCGTGACGCCCTCGCCCAACGCCTCGACCGTGCCCACTGCCTCGTTGCCCGGTATAGCGGGCAGGCGAGGCCGGATGCCGTAGGTCCCGGCGATCTGGTACAGGTCCGAGGGATTGATGGAGCGATGGGTCAGCCGCACCCGCACCTGTCCAGGGCCGGGTTCAGGCACGGGCAGGTCTTCCAGGCGCAGGACATCGAGGGGTGGGCCAAACTGGGCGTAGCGTAACGCGCGCATGGGGAGTCCTTGAACAAGCCTATCCCCACCCGTCATAGCGATAACGAATGGGGATAGCGAGGATTAAAATTATGCGGGGGCCAGGCCAAGCATCCGGGCAACACCGTACACCATGCCCAGAATCATCACCCCCAGGCCGGCCGACACGAACAGCAGGAACACCCGCGTCCACGGGCGGTTCGCCAGACGCTCGTTAGGCCCGCGCACCGCGCCGAGAACTGTAGTGACCAACAAGGCGGCGACGCCCACAATCACCGCCAGGGTGACGGCGACACTAATCAGCATACCCAAGACGTACATAAGCCCCTCTTACAGCCCATCAATGCGATAGCCCGCCAGCCGTAGCGCCTCGCGGATATCGCGCGACGCCTCGGTGACGACATAGTCCCCTAGCCGCGTGTCGAGCGGCATAAACACGGTCCCGTTGATGACCAGAACGGCTGGCTCCTGCATTTGCTCGAAGGTGGTTTCCGAATAGAGTTCCAGGGGGAATTGCCCTCGGAACCCTGGCCCGTAATTGAAACTACGTTTCACCGTGCCAATGACGACCATGTTGCGGTCTCCTTTCTCCAATTCTTCCGTCCCCGATTTACCTCTTCGCCACGCCGTCGGTATGGCCGATGTAATGCAGTCCAGGGACACGACTGCCACACCGGTAGTATATCACAAATTCACAGGCGTGTGTTACAATCCTTCACAGAACTTTATGCCTTCTAGAGACGACGCCTTGGCTAGAGCCTCGGTCGGGCTGCCTCGTCGGCCTCGTCCAGCGTGGGGACATTGTTGCCTCGGCGGAAGTAAATCACCGACTTCCAGACCCTCGTTGCAAAGTTGCACCGAGTTCTTCCGCCCTACCTTGACCTGCTACTTCCACCTGGCCGCTTAATTATACTCTCTCCCCCGTCACCGTCTACCCTACAAGCAAGACCCCGTAGCACCGCTGCTACGGGGTCACTGTTTGATAGTTGCCTAGAGTGGATCATCTCGACATTACGGCTGTATGTGGGAGTAGTGTCGGGCCGCTGTCAGGCACAGAGCTTTAACGCCGTCTACAATGAGAGCAGGTACACCCGAATGCTGAGAGAGGGGATAGAATGAGCATCGAAGCCATAGGTATCATTGTGACGGCTGCGGGCGTCATCGTCTCGGTAATTGCTCTCGTCTTACAGATGCGGGTGCAAATCCGACAAATCAAGGCAGCCACCTCAGCACAACTGACTGATAAACTTAATGATTATAACCGCCTGCTATTTGACCATCCCGAAGTCTACGATGAACTGGACCAACCATACCAACAACAATCAGGCGACAGACAAACTCGCGCTGAGTTAGTGCTAGATATGCGCTTCACCTTGTTCGACGAGGCTTATACACAGTACAAGAAATACAAGTTGCTAGACGAACAGGATTGGGCGGCGTGGAAGTCCATCATCGAACTGAGGCCGACAACACCCTATGTGCTGGATTACTGGAAGGCAAACCGCCCGTTCTATAATAGCGACTTCGCTCAAGTGATTGATGAACTTATGCACCAGAATGAGGGGGTATCACGCAAGAGAGTTGAATGACAACTATTATCTTTCCGTCCGCATGATTATTACCCGGCCTAACCCATTTTGCCGAGAATAGCAAGACCCTGTGGCGTAAGTGCTAGGGGGTTATTGTTTGCTCTCCGTCCCCTACTCCCCCTCCTCATTCCAGGGCTGCACAGGCGGCAAGGGCCAAAGGCGGACACCGTTAAGGCCGGGGCAGGGGAGGGCGAGGGTGTGGCGGGAGGGCTAAACCGCCTCGGCATACTCCACCACGCCCGGCTGTTCCATCCGTTGCGACGCCCACAGGATTTCCAGGCCCACCACCTCCCCATCGGCTCCATAGTCAAGGATGATGCCCGGCTGGACATGGCTGGTACGTTCCACGTCCACATCTCGAAACCGGATGTACATGGCGTCGGCTTCTCGGTCGTAGGTTACTTTCATGGCTGTCTCACCTTAAACTCAGCGTCCCATTCGTTCGGATCGGGTTCGTAGGCCGTAATGACCAGGGTGAAGCGGCCACCCAAGTTGTCTGTGGCGACGACGTGAAGCGGACGGTCGCCGCGCCAACCGAGCATCAAGTAGCTCGCATAGGGCTTGGTGTTGCGGTAGTCTTCAACGACCGAGCCTGTCGTCAGGACGAGTCGAATGTCCGCTTCTGTAATCCCGCGCTCCTGCATTCGTTTGCGGACATGAGCCGTCAATCTAATCGTGGATAGCGGCATGTTAGGCTATAGCCTCGGTCTGGTTGCCTCGTCAGCTTCGTCGAGGGACGGGACGTTGTTGCCGCGTCGGAAGTAAATGACCGACTTCCACACCGCCGTAATGTCGTCAGCCAGGATGACGACGATGTCGTTAGGCTGGGCGCGCATCAGGGCGAAGCGCGTCGCCTCGATCTCGTCCAGCACAATGTCAATGAAGCTGTCCAGCATCCCGCCTTCTATGGCCGCCTGACGCATCAGCGTGGCGATACTGCCGACCGGCCGCCCGCGCCGGCTGTCATCCTCCTTGAGGATGAGCGAGTCGAAGGTCTTGGCGGCAATCTGAGCCGCCTCGCGGATGTCCTGGTCGCGCCGGTCGCCGGGCATCCCGACGACACCAATGAGCCGCGCCCCGCGCCGCCGCATCCGTAGCACAGCATCGGCCAGACCACGGATGGCGGCCGGGTTGTGGGCATAGTCCACGATGACGCGGAACTCGTACTGGTCGAACACATTGAGCCGACCGGGGGCCTGGAAGAACGAGGTGGTGAAGGTGCGCAGCCCCTGGCGGATGTTCTCCAGCGACACGCCCATCGAGTAGGTAATGGCGGTCGCGGCCATGGCGTTGGCGACGTTGAACAGCACCGCGCCTTCGTAGGTGGCGGGAATCAGGTGCGTCCAGAGCACCGGCACGTAGCGCTCGCCGTCGTAGAGGGTGATGCGCTGGCCGTTGACGCCCTCTTCGAGGACGACGGCCCGCCCGCCCGCGCCGATGTGCTCGCGCACCAGCGGGTTGCGCGGGTTCATGGTGAAATAGACAATCTTCCCCTCAGCGTCGTCGGCCATACCCGCTACCAGCGGGTCGTCGGCGTTGAGGACGGACGTCCCGTCGTCCTTGACGACCTCGACCACGAGTTGCTTGACCCGCGCCAGGTCTTCCAGCGTCTCGATGCCGCGCAGCCCCAGGTGGTCGGCCGAGACGTTGAGCACCGCGCCCACGTCACAGCGGTCGAAGCCCAGCCCCTCGCGCAGGATGCCGCCACGCGCCGTCTCCATGACGGCCACCTCGACCGTCGGGTCCTTGAGCACCATGCGCGCGCTCCACGGCCCGGTCATGTCGCCCTTGAGATAACGCTCGCCGTTGATGTAGATGCCGTCCGTCGTCGTCAGCCCCACGCGCTTGCCCGACATCTTGAGGATGTGCGCCACCATACGCGAGGTCGTCGTCTTGCCGTTGGTGCCGGTGATGGACACGATGGGGATGCGGGAGGGCGTACCGGGTGGAAAGAGCATGTCCATGACGGGGCCGGCCACGTCGCGCGGCTTGCCCTCGCTGGGCGCGACATGCATGCGGAAGCCAGGCGCGGCGTTGACCTCGACAATGCCGCCGCCCACCTCGCGCACCGACCGGGTAATATCCGGCATGACCAGGTCAATACCGGCCACGTCCAGCCCGATGACCTTAGCCGCGAGCCGTGCCACTTCGAGGTTGTCGTAGTGGATTTCGTCGGTGCGGTCAATGGCTGTGCCGCCTGTCGAGAGGTTGCCCGTCGAGCGCAGGAAGAGGGGCTGGCCG
>JAHCIP010000327.1 GCA_026129165.1 Anaerolineae bacterium | reverse complement strand
GGGCCAGGGTGGGCGCGTGGTGGGTAATCTTCTTCTCGTCGTTGGTCGCCTTGAGCTTGGCCTGGAGGTTGGCGGCCGTCCGGTGCTGCAACTCCTTGCACGAGTCTACGCCGCACTCCTCGAGCAAGTTCGCCATCTCCTTCCCGACGCCCTTGAGGCGCATCAGGTCGGCGCGATTGATCAACTCCGTCAACTGGCTGCCCTGGATGCCCAGCTTCTTCGCCAGCGCCGACTTCTTGGGTCCGCTGTCCGCCTGGGCCAGCAGTTGTTCGACGGTCAGGATGCCGTCGGCCTCCATCTTGTCGCGCACCGCGTCGTCCAGCCCCTTGATCTCGCGGATCTTGTGTGCCATGCAAACCTCCTTATGTCTGGTTGGTCATGCTGACCGTCTAGGTGCAGCATCAGCAAGAGTCGTGCACACAGATTTTGACCCTCGAAGCGGACCCTACGCCTGGACCTGGGTCGCTCTCAGCGTCTCGATATCCTTGCGGTGCAGGCCATCGTGGATGGCGATGATGCGAAACAGCCCCGCCACGTCCACATCGCCCCACACCGGGTGGAAAGTCGGTAGGGCGAGTTGCTCATCCGTCCAGGTTTCCAGGACCGCGAGCGACTTGGAGCGCACCTGGTTCAACTCGGCCAGGCTCTCCTCCCATGTCTGTTGCGCCCGCTTCTCGACCTGACGGGCGTTAAAGCGGTTCAAGTCAAAGCCTTCGACGCGCTGGTACGTCCCCGCTATGGTGCGCTCGGCGACGGTCAACATGCTCGCCTCGGCCGACGCCAGGTGACGCACCGCATCGTGGATGCTCGTCCAGCCCTCGGTCCCCTCGAAGCGCCGCGCCGCCAGGGTCGCATCCACGCCGTCCAAGGCGCTCAGCAGCCGCTCGCGCTCTTTTTTGAGCTTGGCAATCATTTCCTCAACTCCAGGCCGCATGGCTTCCTCCTATATCATACTTGGACTGTCATGCTGAACGAAGTGACCTGTGCCCCGTATTCGGGGTAGGCATCTCTGGCGTGAGGAGACCCTTACCCTGAATCCCCTCCATTCGGAGGGCAGGCAGGGCACAGGTCGCTGCGCTCAGGGTGACAACAGGCTAACTCTTGGCCGTCGCTTGTTGGTCGTGATAGAAGGCCAGGATGGCCGCGGTCAGCGCCGTGCCGACAAAGGCATGGCCCAGCATCCCTATCGGTGTCCCCAGCCCGGTCTCGGCCAACCAGCGCCAGACCTCGCCCAGGCCCAGATTCAGCACAAAGGCTAATCCCATTAACCCTAACGCCGCCCAGAAGTGACGGCGCACAAAGCGCAAGCTGAGCCAATAGGCGCGCAGCGGGTTGACCCGCTCCAGGACGATGACGGGCAGCGTAAAGAGGCCGTGGATCCAGACCAGCGCCAGGACGATGGTCGCCAGGGCCAGGACGAAGCTGCCCAGCAGAGGTTGAATCAAGTTGGCGACGATGACGATGAGAGTCAGTGGCACACTGCCAACCATGATGAGCAACAAGACGACTAGATTGAGGGCGAAGACGCGGCCCCACGTTCCCAGCATCCACCGCGCCAGGTCGGCCCCCGCCGTCGGCTCGCCTCGGACACGGGCGGCGACCAGGGTCAGATAGACGCTGCCGAGTAGGCAGCCGAGGGCCAGCAGCAGGGGAAAGAGGGCGAGAGCCAGGCTGAGGGACGGCAGTTCCCAAGTGGGGCCGAGGCCCGGCAGGGTCGGGTCGCTCGCCAGGAGGCTGGGGAGGCTCAGCGGCCAGACGCCGCCCAGACTCAGCGCGCCAGACAACGATTGCAACAAGTTGACCTGGGCGACGGTCTGGACGTTCTCGCGCAGCCCATCCAGCATGGCCGGCTCCACGGGGAGGCCCTCCAGTTGGGGCATCATTAGCCCCAACCAGGCCTGCCCCAACGTGACGCGTGGCCCCAGCCAGTAGAGCAGGTCCAGCGCCACGGCAACGGCCACCGCGGCCAGGCTGCCAACCGCCAGGTTGAAGCCAAGCGTCAAGCTGTCAATGACTCGCGTGGTCGCGGAACGCGCTTCTCCGGCTCGGTTCAGAGCGCTGCCTCCTTCGCCGGATCAGGCATCACGCTTCCACCCGGCTCACCTGTTCGGCCAATACTGGGCCGCCCGGTAGCTGGGGCATCTCGGAGGGGATTTGGACGCGCAGCAGCGCCAGGCTCGCCAGCGCGAAGAAAGCGGTATTAGTGAGGATGAGGCCGCTGTAGCCCAGCCCCGGTTCTAGGCGGTTGAGCAGGTCAATGAGTAGACCCAGACCGAGGCGCGCCGAGAGCGACCCCCCGGCCGTCGCCAGATTGGACAGGCCCAGGTAGCGCCCCGCCTCGTCGGGTGGCACGAGATTCATCGCCATGGCCCAGCCCACCGATTGGAAGGTGGCGCCAGCGATACCGAGCAAGGTGCCGAGGACGTACAACTGCGGCCCGCCGCGCACCCACAGGAACATAGGCATGATCACCGTCGCCAGGGCCATGGCGCACAGCATAAGGGGCTTGCGGCCGACGCGGTCGGCCAGCCAGCCCATGGGCAGCGACGCCACCACGACGATGATGCCCAGCGTGGCGATGAGTTCGCCCATCACGCGGGCCGGGTGGGAGATACGCAGGTAGTCCTGGATGAGGTAGAAGCCAAAGACACGGATCGTCGTCAGGCCGGTGATAAACAGGTAGCGGTTGAGCAGCCACCACAGGAAGGGGCGCAACTCCGGACTGCGCAGCGACGCGCGCAGCGAGGCCCGGCCACTCTCCAGGCGCGGCTGGACGTGGCGGACGGCCTTGCGCAGGTCCAGCACGGTAACCCCCGCCGCCGCGCCGAGGACGACCACGACGAACAGATAGGCCAGCGGGACCTGGCCGGCCGAGACCAGCCGGCCGCCAATATACGCGCCCACCACAATCCCCAACACTTCCAGGACAGCCTTGGCGCCTGCCGCCCGGCCCCACATGTCCGAGGGGAGATGGTCGGTGGCCAGCGCCTGGAGCGGCCCCTGGATGGTGTTCGAGGCCAGTTGGGCCAGCAGAATGGCGATGACGAGGACGCCCAGCGAGGGGGCGAAGATCATCAGAGGCAGCGCCAGGGCCAGGCCAATGGACCCCACGACCAGGAATGGCAAGCGGCCATGCCTGGACCGATCACTCAACCCGCCGGCCAGCGGCTGCCAGAGCATGGCCACGACCATACCCGCCGCCCCGACCATAGCCAGCGTCGAGTTCTTGACCGCGGCTGGCACAAAACCCTGGACCAGCAGGGGGATCAGAATGGGGTCAATGGTATTGCTGGAAATGTTGAGCGCCAACCAAAAGAGGTTGACGGTCAGCAGACGGCGAAGCAACTGTCCTGCCATGGCTTCCTTTTGGTGCATCATCACCGTAGACAACGTGGTCTAGCGAGAATTATATTCAGGATAACCGTCGCGGCAATCCGGGACCTCTCTAGTCTAGCCGGAATCAGTCGCCTATGGGTGGCTAAATGTCCTCGCCGGGTGGATAAAAGACTACACTCCTCCCGAAGGTTTCCTAACCTTCGGGAGGTTATTCGGATAGGCGTTTAGCGCCAGACCAGCGCCGTATCGGTAGAGGCTCCGTATTGGAACAACAGGTCGGCTGTGCCGGTCGTATTGGAGTTACGCAGATACCATAGATTGCCCCGCAGGACGCCGACAGTATCCACCGCGTCGCCATTCCAGTCGCCAGCAATCGGGGTGTCGCCCGGCGGGACGCCATACATGAAGAACAGGTCGGCGATGCCGCTGGTATTGCTGTTGCGCAGGTACCAGGTGCCGTTGCGCAGAACGCCGGGGGTATCCGTGTTCGTACCGTCCCAATCACCGACGACAGGCCGGTCGCCGAGCAAGCCGTACAGGAAGGCGAGGTCGGCGATACCGCTGGTATTGCTATTGCGCAGATACCAGGTATTCCCGCGCACCACCCCGATCGTCTCGACGCCATCTCCATCCCAGTCGCCACAGATGGGGGTATCGCCGGGGAGGCCATAGCTCAGCGTGACATCCGAGACGCCGCTGCTATTGGAGTTACGCAGATACCACGCGCCACTCCTAAAGACGCCGGGCGTGCGCGATCCGTTACCGTCCCAGTCGCACATCAGCGGAATATCGGTGCTCAGCCCGTATAGGAAGACCAGGTCGGCCGAGCCGCCCGTCAGCGTGTTGCGCAAGAACCACGTACCCGCCCGCCATACAGCGGGTTTCACCGGCCCTGGCAGGCGTGTCGTGGTGGGGGTCGGCGTGACGGTGAGCGTGGCTGTCGGCGTGGCCGTGCTGGTACTGGTAGGCGTACTGGTTGACGTCGGCGTTGGCGTACTCGTCGCCGTGTTGGTCGAGGTGCTGGTCGGCGTTGGCGTACTCGTCGCCGTGCTAGTGGAAGTGCTAGTCGGCGTCTCGGTCGCCGTGCGGGTGGGCGTGCTGGTTGAGGTCGCTGTGCTCGTCGGCGTGCGGGTGGCGGTGCTGCTCGCCGTAGCGGTTACAGTGGCCGTGGCCGTGGCGGTAGCGGTCAAGGTGACCGTGGGCGTGGGCGTGGCCGTGTCAGTCGGCGTGCTGGTCGGCGTGAAAGTCGGGGTACCCGTCGCCGTGGCTGTGCTGGTTGAGGTCGCGGTGCTGGTCGGCGTACTGGTGACCGTCGGGGTCTCGGTGGAGGTGGGGGTGCTCGTCACCGTGGCGGTCGGTGTGGCGGTTCCGGCGACGACGGTGTAGCTGTAGTCGTCGGGGTCGTCGTTGAAGCCCCGGATGTGCTGCCCCAGTGGGTTCTGAACCTGGCCGTTGGCCGCTTTCAGGCTGGCGAAGGCCGAGCCGTCCTGGATCCAGACGCGATAATAGATCGTCGTGCCGGCGGGATAGACGGGGATCGTCCCACGCCAGATGTCGTAGGTGTGCGAGGGCTGGCTGCGGAAGGCGGTGGTTGTCGTGCCGACGCGTGTCATGGGAACGGTATAGGCAGAGCTACCGTCCCAGTAGCGAATGGTCGCGCTCTGCACGTCCAGGCTGTCCGTCAGGGCCGTGATCTGGACGGCCGTGTTCGGGTCAATCAGGCCGCCTGGCCCGCCTTCGAGGAAGGGGTAGCTCTGCCCTGGTACAAGCTCCGTGCGCGGGTCAACGCCGCCGGCCGCGTGGTAGAGTTGGTTCCACAGGATGTTATTGTCGCCGCCCAGGGCGAGCGTAGGCGTCGCTGTCACCGTCGGCGTCATCGTGACCGTCGGTGTGGCCGTACTGGTGAGGGTGAGGGTGGTGGTTGGGGTCGCCGTAGCGGTCGCCGTGTTCGTCGGAACAGGCGTCTCGGTCGCGGTCGGCGTGGCCGTGGCTGTGCTGGTAGCCGTGCTCGTCGGGACGGGTGTCTCGGTCGGCGTAGCAGTCGCCGTGCTCGTTGGGACGGGTGTCTCAGTCGGCGTAGCAGTCGCCGTGTTCGTCGGGATGGGTGTCTCGGTCGGCGTAGCGGTCGCCGTGTTCGTCGGGACAGGCGTCTCCGTCGGCGTGCTGGTAGCCGTCGCTGTACTAGTTGGGGTGGACGTAGCGGTCGGGGTCGCCGTCCCAGTCGCCGTGCTGGTCGGCGTCGGGGTGACGGTCGCCACCGGCTGCGAGCAGGTGTTGAGCAGGATGCTGACGGTGGCGGAGGTAAGGTTCGTGACGGCGAGGTCGGGGCGGCTGTCCAGGTTGAAGTCGCCCACCGCCACCAACCTCGGACTGCTTCCCACGCTCTCGGCCCCGAGTAGGGTGAAGTCGCCTGTGCCGTCGCCCATCAGGACGTACACAGTGGCGGAGCCTGAGTTGACGACGGCCAGGTCGAGCTTACCGTCCAAGTTGAAGTCGCCCACTACCACCGAGGTAGGCGTATTCCCCACGCTCTCGGGCGAGGTGGGGGCGGCGGTGAAGGCCCCCGTCCCATCGCCCAGCAGGATGCTGACGCTATTGTCGCTATTATTGACAACAGCCAGGTCGGGGCGACCGTCCAGGTTGAAGTCCCCCACCGCCACGTAGGCCGCACCGCTCCCCACGCTCGGCGATGAGGTAGCGGTGAAGTTGCCCGTGCCATCGCCCAGCAGGATGCTGACACTGCTGGGGAGGGAGCTGGCGACGGCGAGGTCAGGGCGGCCGTCCAGGTTGAAGTCCCCTACCGCTACGGAGATGGGCTGGGTCCCCACGGCTTCCGGCGACGTGGCGGCGGGGATGAAGTCTCCCGTGCCGTCGCCCAGCAGGATGCTGACCGAAGCGCCACCCTGGT
>JAHCIP010000326.1 GCA_026129165.1 Anaerolineae bacterium | reverse complement strand
CGAGGCGCGGCAGCGGGCCGATTTCGCCGTGCGCGCCCCCACCCTCCCTGAACTGGGTCAACCTGACGCAGTCTATCTGACCAATATCCCCAACGGCCCGCGTGTCTCTCTGGTCTACGCTCCCCGCCCCGGCTGGCCCGCGTCGCCGACGACAGGTGTGGCCGTGCTCATCACCCAATTACGAGGCGAAACTAATCCTCTCCTGATGGGCAAGCTGGCGGCCGATGGAACGACCATTGACGAAGTGCAGGTCGCGGGCGGGCGCGGCTTCTGGCTGGCTGGCGCGCCCCATGCCTTCTTCTACCGCGACCGCCAGGGGGACATTCAGCAGGAAACGCTGCGGCTGGCGGGCAATACCCTGGTCTGGGAGCAGGCCAATGTGACCCTACGGGTCGAGGGCGTCGCCACACGCGACCAAGCCCTACGCCTGGCCGAGTCCATGCGCTAGTCATTTCCCCGGTCCCTCTGTGGTCGTAATTCCCCATCGCGTAGCCAACTCACAACGCAATAATGCCCGGAACGGGTTACACTTAGCGTGTTCCTGTTTTAGATGCGCCCTGGACGCTCAGCGCACGTCCAGACTATGCAGCGCTCATGAGGAGGTAAGATGATGACCAACCGTGTCTCCGATCCCTGGGATGTACAGGCAGCCGACTTTCCGAAGGATGGTTCCGCTGGCGACAAGCTCACCTTTCTGCTGAACTACGCCGTCCTGGCCCCGTCCGGCCACAATACCCAACCCTGGCTGTTCCGTTCTAAGAAAGACTTTGTAGAAGTCTACGCCGACCGAACGGCGGCGCTGCCGGTAGTAGACCCGATGGACCGGGAGTTGATCATTAGCTGTGGCGCGGCCCTATACAACTTGCGCGTCGCCATCCGCTACTTTGGCTACATGGACCTCGTGGAGTTGCTGCCCGACCCCAACAAGCCCGACCTGCTGGCCCGTGTGCGGCTGGGACATGCCCACGCCCCCACTGCCGACGAGCAGGCGCTGTTCAACGCCATTCCCAAGCGGCGTACCAATCGGTCCCCCTATGAGGATCGCCCTCTGCCCGATACTCTGTTGGAAGATCTCAAGCTGGCCGCCCAGCAAGAAGGGGCCTGGTTATACCTGGCCGACCATGATGGTGTTCGCAGCCTACTGGCCGATCTAATTGCCGAGGGCGACCGCCTCCAGTGGGCCAACGCCGAATATCGCCGCGAACTGGCCTCGTGGACCCACCCCAACCGCAGCTTGCGCCGCGACGGCATCCCTGGTTATGCTCAGGGTGTGTCGGACCTCGCCTCATATGCTGGCCCGCTGGTGATTCGGACCTTCGACCTGGGCAACGGCCAGGCCGCCCAGAACCGTGACCTGGTCAATGGCTCGCCCGCCCTGGTCGTCCTGGGGACGCAGCGCGACGGAACCGAAGAGTGGCTCGCCTGCGGGCAGGCTCTCCAGCGCGTCTTGCTGCGCGCCCGCGCGGCGGGCGTTTGGGCGTCCTACCTGAACCAGCCGTGCCAGGTGTCCGAACTCCGGCTGCGGTTGTCCCACATTCTGGACCAGGTTGGCTTCCCACACATCATCCTGCGGCTAGGCTATGGCCCGGAAGTACGGCCCACACCACGCCGGCCCCTCGACGATGTGATGTTTGAGTCGTTGGATTAGTGAGCCATGTCACCGCACGTCCTGATCCTCGACGCCGACCCCAGCGCGGCCCAGGTGACACGCGCGGGTGTTGCGCGGGCCTTGCCCGACGCGACGCTCGATGTCGAGTCCACCGCCGAACGCGGCTGGGCCAGCGCTCAAGCGCATCAGCCGGACTTGGTCATCGTTGACCCAGGGGCGCATAACCTGGGCAACCTGTGGCTGATCCAGGCGCTGAGGGCGGCAAGTCCACATACGCTGATCATCGTCCTGGCGTCCGTATCCACGCCTGGGCTGAAACGGCGGCTGGAGAGCATGGGCGTGGATGTATATCTGGAAAAACCGGCCCCGTTGACCGTTCTGCTCGCAGCGGTGCGCGACCATCTGCCCTACCAACGCAAGCCGAACGGCTACGGGCCGCCGGAGTGCAGCTTATAGCGACGAGACCGATAAAGCCAGCGGCTTTACCTTAAACCAGCAGCCCGCCTTCGTGCGGGCTAGTGGGGTCTGACAGTCTGGGAGGCTTCCATGAACGTGGTCATCATCTATGACTCTCAGTATGGCAACACCCAAGAATTAGCCCACACCATCGCCCACTCGTTGAGCCACTATGAAACCGTCCATGTCCTGCCGGTACGCCGGGCCGCCGAGATTGATTGGGACCGTCTCCAACTCCTCATTGTAGGCGGTCCGACCCACGAACACGGCATGACCGACAGCATCCGCGACTGGCTGGACAGCCTGCCGCCGCAGCGTCTGGTAGGGATTCACGCCGTCGCGTATGACACCCGCTATCACCTGCCGCGTTTCATATCCGGCTCGGCCGCCACGGAGATCGCCAAACGGCTCAAGAAGCTAGGCGCTGAGATGCCCTTGCCGCCCGAAAGCTTCTATGTGACGGAAGAAGCGGGGCCGCTGGCCGACGGCGAACTGGAACGCGCCGAGCGATGGGCGCTGCTGACCCCGGCCGGCGTGGAGGCCTAAGGCGAAGGCGCCAGCCTTGGGGTGGGAACTGGCACAGCTGTGGACCAGGCAACACTGTTTTCTCGGTTTGGGGTGGCGTTGGCGATTGGATTTCTGATCGGCCTGCAACGCGAATATGCGCATAGTACGGCTGGCGAAGTGGCAGCGGGGGTGCGCACCTTCACGCTGCTCAGCTTGGCTGGCTGTGCAGCCGCGCTGCTGGCTGACTACTTCGCCGCGCCCTCGATTTTCCTGGCCGTCGCCTTCAGTCTGAGCCTATTTCTTGGGGTGGCGTACGCTTTCCAGGCCGGGCGCGGCGACTTCGGCATGACCACTGAAGTCGCCGCGTTGCTGACGGTGCTACTCGGCGGGCTATGCTACGCCGGCCAGCTCACCCTCGCCATCGCTGGCGCTGTTGTCACCACGTTGGTTCTCACCTTTAAGCTGGAACTCCACACCTTCGCCCACCGCCTGGCGCGAGATGATCTGTATGCCCTTCTGCGTTTCGCAGCCATCTCGGCGCTTATCCTCCCTATCCTCCCTAACCAGAGCTACGGCCAGCCCCCCTTCGACGTCCTCAACCCCTACAAGATATGGCTGATGGTCGTCTTTATCTCGGGCATCAGCTTTCTGGGCTATCTCCTCAACAAGGTCGTTGGCCCAAGGCGAGGGATTACCCTCACGGGTATCCTCGGCGGCCTGGTATCCAGTACCGCCGTCACGCTGACGTTCACCGAGCGCAGCCAGCGCGAAGCCGGACTATCACGGCCCTTCGCACTGGCGATTGTTGGCGCCTGGACTGTCATGTTCGCGCGTATCCTGACCGAGGTCGCCGCGCTCAACCAACCCTTGCTGTCTGTTGTCTGGCGACCACTCCTGGCGGCTGGGGCGGTCGGCCTGGTCTACAGTGTCTGGCTCTACCGCACTCAACGGACCGATGGTGGGGGCGAGGTCAGCCTAAACAACCCCTTCGAGCTAGGCTCGGCTTTGCGTTTCGGACTACTGTACGCGGTCATTCTGGTAATCTCGCGGGCGGCGCAACTCTACCTGGGGACGACCGGCCTCTATGCGTCGAGCCTGCTCGCCGGTCTCACCGATGTCGACGCGATTACGCTATCTATGGCAGACCTCAGCCAGCCGGGGCGGGGAGTAGACCTCGATACGGCGGCGCGGGCCATTACCCTGGCAGCGACATCCAACACCCTGGTCAAAGGAGGCATCGTTCTGCTGAGCGGCTCACCTGGCCTGTGGCGTGTCCTGATGCCGGCGCTGGCCTTGATCCTGAGCAGTGGGTTAGCAGTGGCGTTTCTGGGGTAAACGCGTGATGAACTATCTACGCCGGGTAATCAACTCCCCCACCCTGCTGTGCCCCAACTTGTCTATACTACTTGAGGACTGCATTGTCGCCTGAGACTTAATCGCAGGAGAGGTCTATGAACATTGGGATTCCACGCGAGCGTCGGCCCGACGAGAGCCGCGTCGGATTGACCCCTTGGCGCGTCGAGACACTCAGCGCCGCCGGTCATCACTGCTATGTTGAGCAAGGCGCCGGGCTAGGCGCGGGCTTCAGCGACGAAAGCTACACCCGTGCCGGCGCATCCATGGTCTATTCAGGCGAAGAGGTCTATGGCCGCGCCGATCTCGTCGTCAAAGTTGGCCGGCCGACCAATGAGGAGATGAACTGGCTGCGCAGCGGGCAAACGGTGATGGCCTTCTGGCACCTGGCCGCGGCCCATCCCGCCAAGCTGGACCTGCTGTTGCGCCGTCACATCACCTCTATCGCCTACGAGATGATCCAGAACGACGACGGCTCGCTGCCCGTCCTGCGCTCTATGAGCCAGATTGCCGGGCGGATGTCAGCTCATGTCGCGGCCGGGCTGCTCCAGAATGACCGGGGCGGCAAAGGGGTGCTGCTAGGCGGTCTACCCGGTGTCGCGCCAGCCGAAGTGGTTGTCCTAGGCGCCGGCGTCGTGGGTACGCATGCAGCCCGCGCCTTCGCCGGTCTGGGCGCCACGGTCTATGTGCTGGATAAAGACGTGAAACGGTTGGAACGGCTGACCGAACAGGGCAACCGTTTCATTACGCTGTTCTCACACCCGCACAATATCGAAAAGGTGGTCCATTTTGCGGATGTCGTGGTCGGCGCGGTATTGGTCCCTGGCGCGCGAGCACCGGTCCTGGTGACACGCGACATGGTCCGCAAGATGCGTCGGCGCTCAGTCATCGTGGACATCGCCATTGACCAGGGCGGCTGCATCGAAACCAGCCGCCCCACCACGCACCAGTCGCCCACCTTCCTGGTGGACGATGTCATCCACTATTGCGTGCCTAACATGGCCGGTGTCCTCGGCCGCACCGCCACCCATGCCCTGACCAATGCAACCGCCCCGTACATCCAGGTGATGGTCGAGCAGGGCCTTGAGGCAGCGATGAACGAGCCGGCGCTGGGGCGCGGGGTGGTGACCCACGCCGGACAGATTACGGCGACCGCGCTGAGTCGGGGGGAGCTATGAATTGGTTGAAGCTGTA
Source organism: Anaerolineae bacterium (assembly GCA_026129165.1). Classification (GTDB taxonomy): domain Bacteria; phylum Chloroflexota; class Anaerolineae; order Epilineales; family JAHCIE01; genus JAHCIE01. The sequence continues at coordinate 1,137 of JAHCIP010000326.1, read as the reverse complement.
CGGAGACCGCGTCATGAGCGCCGCCGAGGCGGTAAGCTATATCCAATCGCACTGGCGGCTCTTTCTAAGCGGGAACTGCTCAGTCCCTCAGACGGTGCTGGCCGCGCTGACCGAACGCGCCCCGAAATTAACCGATGTGGAGATTTGCCAGGTGCTCACCATTGGCTCGGCTGACTATGTCGCACCTGAGTTGAGCGGCCACTTGCGTGTCAACACACTGTTCATCAGCGACAATGTACGGCCCGCCGTTCAGGACCGCCGCGCTGACTTCACGCCTTGCTTCCTGTCGGAAATTCCGGGCCTGTTCAAGAGTGGCCGTCTACCGTTGGATGCCGCGCTCATTCAGGTCTCACCGCCCGATGAGCACGGGTTCTGCTCCTTTGGCGTCGAGGTCGGTATCACCAAACCGGCGGCGCAGACGGCGAAACGGGTCATCGCGGAGATCAACCCGAATATGCCGCGCACCCTGGGCGACTCGTTCATCCACGTCTCCAAGCTCGATTCGATTGTCCTGGCCGATTATCTCCTCCCCGAAGTCCATATGGCCTCCACTGACGAAGTCACCGAGAAGATTGCCGACTACGTCGCCGCCCTGGTTCCCGACGGGGCGACTCTCCAGACGGGCATTGGCGCCATCCCTGACGCCGTCCTGCGCCGGCTCACCGACCGTCGTGACCTGGGTGTCCATACCGAGCTATTCTCCGACGGCGTGATTGACCTGGTCAACCGAGGTGTCATTAACGGCGAGCGCAAAACGCTGCATCCGGGCAAAATCGTCGCAGGCTTTCTCCTGGGGAGCAATCGACTGTACGAATTCGTCCACGACAATCCCATCGTTGAATTGCACCCTACCGATTATGTCAATGATCCATTCATCATTGCCCGTAATGAGCGCCAAATCGCCATCAACTCCGCCATCGAAGTGGACCTGACTGGGCAGGTGTGCTCCGATAGCATCGGGCCCAAACTCTATAGCGGCGCGGGCGGCCAAGTGGACTTCATCTACGGCGCCTCCCGCTCGCCGGGCGGCATACCGATTATCGCCTTACCTAGCGCCCTCCGCAAGCCGGGTAAGCCAGCCGTCAGCCGCATCGTGCCGATGCTGAACCGAGGGGCGGGCGTGGTGACAACCCGCAA
>JAHCIP010000325.1 GCA_026129165.1 Anaerolineae bacterium | reverse complement strand
AACGGCTTTGTCAAAGACACCGACACGGCGCTGGCCCGTGTCCCGCGCCGCCTCGTCCCCGGACCCATTGACTTCCGCAGCCATCTGCACAAGCTCAGCGACGAGGACCGTGCCCGGCTCCTGCAGCAGGACCACCGCATCGCCCCGACCCTGGCCCTCTACTGGGCCGACGGGCGGCGCAGCCTGGCCGACATCGCGCGGTGTGTGGGTCTGGAAACCGGGCAGACGGTCAAGGCTGACAAGATCGCCGAATTATTCGACGGCCTCGTCAAGATGGGCCTGGTTGAGCTATAGATGTATCTGCGCTATACGCGACGGAAACCCCGCCGCTGGCCGTATGTCCTGCTGGTGCTGGCGCTCCTCCTGGGCGGCGCGGGCTACTATGCCGCTCGCTATCGGCCCGACCTGATTCCGGCTGAGCGCATTCGCGCCCTGCCCCTGCCCGGCCCGCTGCGGGCGCAGGTCCAGGCGCGCATGGCGGAGGTGATTCCGCCGACACCCACGCCCGTCCCAACGGTGCGGATTGACCACATGCAGCAGGCCGAGGCGCTGTTCCACGAGGGCCAGTTGGTCGAGGCTATCCGCGCCTACGAGATGGCCGCCCAGCTTGACCCTGACAACCCGCTGGTCTACGCCCGCTGGGGCAAGCTGCTCACGCTGCGGCGCTCCTACGCCAAAGGCATCGAGAAGGCGACGCGGGCGGTCGAGTTGAACCCGAACAGCGCGGAGGCCCAGGCCGCGCTGACGTTCACCCTGGATTGGAGCGGGCAGTACGACAAGGCGATGGCCGCCGGGCGCAAAGCCGTCCAGTTAGACCCCAACTCGTCCGATGCCTGGGCTTACCTGGCCGAGGCGCAGGCCGACAAGGCGCTGTGGGATGAGTCACTGGAGGCGGCAGAGAAGGCGGTCAAGCTGGGGCCGCGCAACTACGTCGCTGTCCGCAACCTGGGCTATGTCTGGGAGATTCGCGCCCAGTCGCGCAAGGCGATTGAGTATTACGAGCAGGCAGCCAATTTAGAGCCGCGCCTGAGCTTTATCCGCCTGGACATCGCCCGCAACAAACGCACCCTAAAGGACTTCGCGGGGGCGCGGGCCGAGTTGGAACGGGCGATTCAGATTGACCCGCAAGACGCGCAAGCCTACGACGACCTGGGCGTGATGTACTTCACCGACCAGCAGTACAAGTCGGCCGCCGACAACTTCGACAAGGCCATCCAGGCCAACCCCGACCTCAGCCAGGCCTACGGCCACATGGGCTGGGTCTACTATGCCCTCAAGAACTACGAGGACGCCATCACCTCCTTTGAGAAGGCCATCAGCATGGGCCAGACCAATGTAGGTTACTACTATCAACTGGGCCTGTCCTACGCCTACTTGCGCCAGTGTGACAAAGCCCGCCCCTGGTTCGAGAAAGCCCTGGCCGTGGACCCTGAGCTTGCTTCGGCCAAAGAGGGCCTGAAGAGTTGCCAGTGAAGCCAGCTAGCCCCTTTCAGCCCAACCTCCCGAAGGTTTCCGAACCTTCGGGAGGTTGGGCTGAAACAGACCTGGATTGGGCGGGCGTGCGCGACGAGGCGATCCACCTCCTGAGCCAGCTCATCCAATTTGACACCAGCAACCCGCCTGGTCACGAGAGCCTCGTGGCCGAGTTCCTGGCCGACCTCCTGGCCGCCGAGGGTATCGGCGTCAAGCTGCTGGCCGCCACGCCGGGCCGCGCCAATCTGGTCGCCCGCCTGTCGGGTGATGGCTCGCGGCCGCCGCTGCTTCTGCTGGGTCACACCGATGTCGTCTATGCCGACGCCAGCCAGTGGCGTGTCCCGCCATTCGGCGGCATAGTCCGTGATGGCTATGTCTGGGGGCGCGGCGCGCTGGACATGAAGGGCCTACTGGTCATGCAGGTCATGGCGCTGCGGCTGGCGAAGCGGCTGGAGCTGCCCCTGGCGCGTGACCTGATTTTGCTGGCGACAGCCGACGAGGAGGACACGGGCCGCTATGGCGCCGGGTGGATGGTGGACCAGCACTGGTATGAAGTCGCCGCTGAGTATGTGTTTGGCGAGGGCGGTGTGGGTGTCGAGTTAGACGGCCAGCAGGTGTTCCTGGTGGCAACGGCCGAGAAGGGCTACGCCGACCTGACGCTGACGGCGCGGGGTCTGTCTAGCCACGCCTCGACGCCCAGCGGGGACAATGCCCTGGTCGCGCTGGCCCAGGCCATCCAGCGTATCTCGACCTACCGTTCGCGTGTCCAACTGACTGAACCCGTCAAGGGGCACCTGGCCGCGTTGGCTCCCTCGCGGCCCTGGCCGGAACGACAGCTACTGAGCGGGGTGGACCTACCCCTGGTCAACGCCTGGCTGGCGGACCGCCTCGACCTGCCGACCATCCGCCACGCGCTACGCAACACGTTCACCCCGACCATGGCGCAGGCGGGCCACCTGGCGAATGTTGTCCCGGACGTGGCCGAAGCGACGCTCAACTGCCGCACCCTACCAGGGGTGGGGCTGGGCGACCTGGTAGGTGAAGTGCGCCGCCGGCTGGGTGGGCTGCCGGTCGAGGTAGGGGTGCGCCAGTTCAACCCGGCCAGCGCCTCACCGACCGCCACACCCTTCTTCACCGCCATTGCTGAGGCGGCCCGCCGCGAGACGCCCGGCGCGATTGTTGCTCCTTATATGATGCCGGGCGCGACCGATGCCCGCTTCTTCCGCGCCAAGGGGGTGACGGCCTATGGGCTGATGCCCGTCTGCCTGACGTCCGAGGAGATGGCAACCATCCACGGCGTGGACGAACGCCTCCAGGTGGCGCACCTGGAACAGGGAACCCGCGCCATCCTCCACTTGCTCTTCCAGATGGCAGGGCGGTTTTAGATGGCGACTGGCGAAAGCGCTTTGTGCAAGGGCGGGAATGGGGTATAATATCGGCAGGCTCGTAAGATGTAAGCCAACTATAAGCCCTGAAGAGTGGGGTGGGCATCAAACAAATCCAGGCGCTTGTCCGCAACGGGCTGTATTATCTGAGCGAACACGCCGACGAAGAAGCCATCAAAGATGGCTTCGACATTTACGACATTGAACATGCTATTCTGGCAGGTCATATACGCAGGACATGGCCGCGCGAGGGTAAGTTCGAGATTGTGGGTAGCTCGCTAGACGGTCGTCCGATAGGGATTGTCTGTCGAATTACATCAGGCGGCAAAGCTCGTATCATCACGGTTTATGCGGACAGACCGAAGGGTAGTCAGGAGTGAGCTATGAATTTCTGGGAAGGTGAGACGTGCGAGTGCTGCGGTAGCCCTATTATTGAGGGACGCACGACCCTGCATCGAAAAGCCGACTCAGGCTATGTGATTCTCGAAGATGTTCCGGTGGGCATCTGTATCCAATGCGGGACGCGCTACTTTGCCGCTAACGTTCTGAAGACCATCGAAGACACGGTGCGGGGGCGACGCAAAGCCGAACGTGAAGTCCTCGTGCCGGTCTATTCGTTTTAGAATGTGTTCGACCTTACTCCTGTAGGATTGAGAACCATGGTGAAGAATAGGTTGATACGGCTATTGCCCTCACTCTCCACCCTCCTTATCATCGTCGGCGTCGTCTGCATGGCGCTGGGGACGCTGGCTGCGTTCCAGTACCGTCCGCGGCCTCTGACTCAGGCGGAGCAGGTGGCGTTGCGTGAGGGGGAACGCCTGGCGAGCGCGCCGAGCGACGCGGAAGCGCCGGTCTTCCTGCCATCCCCCGGCATCGTGAAGTCGGAGGAACACGGCGAGATCACCAGCCTGGACGGAGAATCGGCTCCCGAGAGCCAGCCACTGGAGAGCGCGTCGGTCCAGACTGGGGCGGCCGCTGTTGTGCCGCAGGATAACCCGGTTGCTCCAGCCCCACAGCGGCCTGCTACGGATGATGAGACAGGTCTAGCGAAGCGCCAGGTGGAGCCAACACCAACGAATGCGCCGACGCCGCTGCCCGTTCCGACCTCGATTCCTTCGGAGAATCCACCCACCCGCATCGCCGCCCCCACCATCGGCCTCGACTCCAAAGTTCTTGAGGTCGGCTGGCGCACCTTCAAGCAGGGCAACCAGTGGTTTAGCGAGTGGGAGACGGCTGACTATGCCGTGGGTTTCCATAAGCTCTCCGCCTTGGTCGGCCGGCCCGGCAATACGGTCTTTTCCGGCCACAACAATATCAAGGGCGAGGTGTTCCGCAACCTGGTAGACCTGAACGTGGGCGATCCCATCTCGGTTTGGGCGGACGACCGCGAGTACAAGTACATCGTGACCGACAAGTTCATCGTGCGCGAAGTCGGCGCGACCATCGAGCAGCGCATCGCCAACGCCAAGTGGATCTCGCCGACGGAGGACGACCGCATTACCCTGGTGTCCTGCTGGCCCTACTGGACCAACACCCATCGCGTAGTGGTCATCGCGCGGCCCGAAGCCGTCGCCGAAGCCTTCAAGAACAAGCTCGCCATTAACGCGCCTGATGTGCCGACCGGGGGCGCGGATTGCCCGGCCCGTCCGGCCCAGGGACCGATTGGCGATGTCTGGCAGAACAACGAGGAAATCCGCAAGCGTCTCGGCTGTGCTGTGGCGAAGGCGGTGCCGGCCCAGACGACGCAGCAGTTCTTCCAGGGGGGCCGCATGATCTGGCGGCCTGACTCGGCGTCCATCTCGGTGCTCTATGATGATGGCCGTTGGCAGAGCGTCACCAGCTTCAATGGCCTTCAGGCGCAACCCGTCGCCTCCGGTACAGAGAACTGCGCTGTCACGCCCAAGCTTGGCTTCGAGCGGGTGTGGACGGGCCTGGTTGGGGCGCGAAGCAAACTCGGCTGCGCGTCGGGCGGCGAGCAAGGACTGAATGTCTCGGCGCAGACGTTCGAGGGCGGCACGGCGCTGGTCTTCGATACCATCCCCGTCTTCCTGTTCCGCGATGGAAGCTGGGCCGCCGTCCGACCCTGAGCGGGCTTGTACTGAGGTAGGCTATGCGTCATCCGCTCTACCTTCAAGTACACGCGGATTGAAGTGACGGGCGCCCTCGAACGGTTAGCGGCTGGCGAGAGCATTGATGAGATCGTCGCCGGCTATCGAGGACGAGTACCCCGTGAAGCCATCCTGGAAGCCGCTCGGATTGTCACTACTCTCTTTCTTGACTCTTTACCTGACCTTGTAGCTGCCTGATGATTGTCCTGGACGAGCAATTGATGGGGCGAGGGCTTGACGAGGCGATTGCCCAATGGTATCGGGGCGCGGTTTGTTTCATCTCAGACCTCCGCCCCGACACTGTTCTAGATTAAGTTCGCAATGAAGCTGATCGACAAGATTCCGGTGTGGGGCGACCCGGTTGACCAGGACGCGCTAAAGCAGATACAGACCTGCGCCCGCACCGCCGACTATGCCGCCATGATGGCTGACCACCACAAGGGCTACGCCGTCCCTATTGGCGGCGTGGTCGCCTACGAGGACAAGGTCAGCCCGTCGGGGGTCGGCTACGACATAGGGTGCGGTAACAAAGCGGTCCTGACGGATATTCCGGCGACGGAGGTGCGACGGAATATCAAACGCATCATGGACGACATCTGGACGACGTTGTCGTTCGGCATGGGGCGCAAGAACAACGTGCGAGTGGACCACCCGCTATTCGATGACCCGGTCTGGCGTCTCAAACCGATGCGCGATCTTAAGACCGTGGCCCAGCAGCAATTAGGGACGATTGGGTCTGGCAATCACTATGTCGACCTGTTCGAGGACGAGCAGGGGCGAACGTGGATTGGCGTCCACTTTGGCTCGCGCGGCCTAGGCCACAAGACGGCGACCTACTTTCTGGAGCAGGGCGGGGCGAAGGACGGCATGGACGTGGAGCCGTTGATCCTGCCCGTCGCTACTAGCCTGGGCACGGACTACCTGGAGTGCATGCGGCTGGCCGGCCGCTACGCCTACGCCGGGCGCGACTGGGTCTGCGACCATGTAGCGAAGCTGCTCGGCGCGACCATTCTGGAAGAGATTCATAACCACCACAACTACGCCTGGCAGGAACAGCATAACGGCCAGACGCTCTACGTTGTACGCAAGGGGGCGACACCGGCCTTCCCCGGTCAGAAGGGATTTGTGGGCGGCTCAATGGGCGACAAGGCGGTGATCATCGAGGGCGTCGAGTCGGAGGAGTCGCGGCTCGCACTGTACTCGACGGTCCACGGGGCGGGCCGCGTCATGAGCCGCACGGCGGCGCGGGGTAAGGTGGACCGCCACGGCCGCGTCCTGAAGCCGGGGGCCATCTCCCGCGTCATGATGATGGCCTGGCTCAAGGAGCAGCGGGTGGA
>JAHCIP010000324.1 GCA_026129165.1 Anaerolineae bacterium | reverse complement strand
CAGGCTCTCCTCCAACATGCCGCGGGCCTGCGCATAGCGACCTTCCCGCGTGGCCAACTCGCCGAGCCCGGACAGACCAAAGGCGATCCCATTCGTATCCCCGTCAAGGCGGCTCTGCCCCACGGCCTCCTCCAGCCGCGCCTTAGCCTGGGCGAGATCTCCAACGCGCATGGCTGCCCACCCGAGCTGCCTGAGCATGGTGGCTATCCACCCTGTATCGCGTACCTCACGGGCGATGGCTAGAGCCTCTTCGAAGAGCGCGATTCCCCTGGCGTAATCGCCCATCTCATTCGCTGCATCGCCCATTCTGTCCAGGGCTTGCGATTCGCCGCACCGGTCGCCCAGCTCACGGTACAGCGTGAGCGCCTCAGAGGCAAGAGACTGAACCGCCCGGTAATCCGACTGGAAATAGGCCAGGACGGCTGCGCCGTCGAGCGCACGAGCAAGAGCGGGGTCGGGCCTGGGGGGGCGGGGGGCGGCCAGTGCTCGCGCGAGGCACAAACGCCCCTCGCTCAGGTACCCATGCCAGGACCAGTAGGGACCCAGCGCGGCGGCTAGACGCAAGCCAAGCTCGCTCTCACCGGCCGCCGCGCACCAGTCCAGCGCGGCGCGCATATTGTCGTGCTCTCTCGGCAGGCGGTCCAGCCACCGGGTCTGCCGTGGGCCGCTCAATTGAGGCGCCGCCTCTTCGACAACAGACAGACACCAGGTCGCCTGGTGGCGTCGGACGGCCTGGGCATCTCCACTCTCCTCGAGCCGCTCGACGGCGTACTCGCGGATCGTTTCCAGCATGATGAAGCGCGGCTCGTCGTCACCTTGCTCCCCCTGCTGCACCAGGCTCTTGCTCACCAGCGACGCCATCCCGTCCAGTATGTCCAAACCCAGATCGCCCTCAGCGTCGCAGACGGCTGCCACCGCCTCCAATGTACAGCCACCCGGGAACACGGCCAGGCGCCTGAACAGCTTCTTCTCGTCGTCATCCAGCAAGTCGTAGCTCCAGTCAATGGCGCCTCGGAGCGTCTGCTGGCGGGTCGGCAGGTCACGCGCGCCGCCGGTCAGCAGGGGCAACCGACCAGCGGCTCCACTCAATCGGGCCAGCATAGCGGGCGGGTCGAGCAGGCGGGTGCGCGAGGCGGCCAGTTCAATCGCCAGCGGCAGCCCGTCGAGGCGGCGGCACAGATCGGCGATGACCCCTTCGGCGGCCTGGTCCAGGGTCAGGTGGGGGTTGACGGCGCGGGCGCGTTGGATGAATAGTTCCACCGCGTCGGCCGATGGCAAGGGCGGGATGGGAAACTCTTGCTCGCCCTGCAAACGGAGTGGCTCGCGGCTGGTGACGAGCAGCTTGAGGTCGGGGCAGGCGGCCAGCAAGTCGGCGGTCCACGGGGCGGCGGGCGTCAGATGCTCGAAGTTGTCCAGGATCAGGAGCGTGGGCCGGCCCTCGACCGCAGCCTGGATGCTGGTCAGGATGGACCCCTCGCCCGCCTCGCGCACGCCCATCGCCTGCGCTATGGCTGACCCGACGAAGAGGGGGTCGCTGAGCGAGGCCAGCGCCACCAAATGGACCACGTGGGGCGACCAGCCGTTCGCTTGAGGCTGGCCCACTTCTGGGCCTTTTGCCATCTCCGCGCCGACCCGCAACGCGACGCGCGTCTTGCCCGTGCCGCCTGGCCCGGTCAGCGTGACCAGGCGAATGTCGGCGCGGCGTAGGAGAGACACGACATGCCGTGTCTCCTCCTGGCGTCCAATAAGGGCGGTGGGAGGTGTGGGTAGGAGAGGCATTCTCGCCTGATTCTAGCACGCTTTGCCCCGCCTGTCGAAGCCGGGCGACCGAAAGCCACCAGGTGTAACAAAACCCCTGGGTTCTGCACTTCATATACACGTTAGTCTAGTGGGAAGGGGAGGTTGACATGAGTTCTCTCGGTTGGACCCACCTGGTCTTCGCGCTGGTCGCCCTGCTGGCGGGCGCGGCGGTCCTGCTCACCCGCAAGGGGACGCGGCTGCATCGGACGCTGGGCTATATCTACGTCACTAGTATGGTAAGTCTCAACGTCACGGCGTTGTTCATCTACCACCTGACGGGTCGCTTCAACGTGTTCCACGCCCTGGCCCTGGTCAGCCTGGTGAGCCTCGCCCTCGGCCTCGGGCCGGTCCTCCTGCGCCGACCGCGCGTCGGGTGGCTCGCACGCCATGCCCGCTTCATCAGCGGCTCGTATGTCGGGCTGGTAGCGGCCGCGGCGGCCGAGGTCGCGGCGCGTATCCCCCTCCCCGGCTGGCGTTTCGGCCCTGCCGTCGCCCTGGCGGCCCTCGCCGTCACCCTGGTCGGCGTCACCCTCATCCGCCGCCTGCTGCCGACCAGTCTGACCAAGTTGCCTCGCTGATAAATACATAAGGTAAAACTATAGACCTGACAGGTTTTCAGAAACCTGTCAGGTCTAAGCGGTGTCGCCTTGCCTTGTGCTTGAAACGCAGGTACACTTATGATAGACCGAAGGGATAGGAGGAGGGAATGGCGCTTCAGCCGCGTTATCTTACCCCAGACGAATATCTGCTCATCGAACGCCGCGCCGAAACCAAGAGCGAGTACATTGATGGTGTAATGTACGCGATGGCCGGCACGAGCGAGAATCATGAAATGATTGTGGCTGCCATCGTGGCTGCCCTGTTCGACCACTTTGTGGACAAGCCATGTCGCGTGTACCCCGGCAATACCAAAGTCCGTATCCCCGACAGGCGTAAATATCTATACCCGGACATAGCTGCCATTTGTGGCAAAACGGAGTTCGCCGACGATCAACGCGATGTCGTCCTCAACCCACATCTCGTAGTCGAAGTGTTATCCAATAGCACTGCCTCCCACGACCGGACTCGAAAATTCCTTTGGTATCAGCAGATAGAGTCGCTGGAGGAATACGTCCTGGTCAGCCAGGATGAGCCGCTGGTCGAGACATACCACCGCCAGTCGGACGGCACCTGGACCTATACCAAACTCGACCGTCTGGACGCCGTAATGACCCTGCGCTCGGTCAACTGCGCCATCCCCCTCAAGACCGTCTACAGCAAGGTCGAATTCCCGCCCCGCGCCCCGGACGACGAGGACGCGCTCTAACCACCCTACGCGCCACCCACCACCCACCATCACTCATCCGCCTCGATGTGAACCTGGCCCAGTACCACATGGTCGCTGACGGGCTGGCCCGCGTCGTTCACGACGGGCAGCCGCTGGAGCGACGGCCACTCGTAGAAGCCCATGATGATCTGGTAGTCGGCCGTCGGCGCGTCGTCGGGAATGGGCAGCGTATAAGTGTCGCTTAGAATCTCACCCGGCATCCAATTCGACGTGGGGACGAAGCGCTCGCACGGCTCGCTGTCGTCCTGGCCCCAGAGGGGGGAGTGGTCCTTCGGCTTGGCCGGGCCGAGCAGTTGGGTAAAGATGGTATAGTTGACGGGAATCTCGTCCAGCCCTTCCAGGTAGAGCGTGAGGGCAATGTCGTCCCCGGCCTCGTAGTCGGGCGCGTCCAGGTCGTAGCCCAGGAGTTCGATATCATTGTTCCACTCGGCAGTACGGGTATGTGAGGGCGCCAACTGGGCCTGGCTTCCGGGTGGGATGCGGTAGGCCCGGAACGACGGCGCCTGGTAGTATACCGGCCCCTCGTGGACGACCATCCCCTGCGGGAAGACCCGTTGGAGCAGCTTCAGGCTATTCTTGTCATCCTTGCCGATGAGATAAGTCGTCGGCCGGTCGGTGCGGCCTGGCGCGAGGAAGCACACCCGGCCATTGTAGCCGTGAACGCCAGGCCGTAGCCCCGAATTGGCCTGGATGCTCACGTGGTCAGGTGGGATGGGCGAGAGGTAGACCGCCTCGCGCGGGCCAAGCTGGCTGATGTACCGACCCGTGGCCCGCGCCTCGCCCTCGAAGCGGGCAAACAGGTCGGGGTCAGCGCCCCACACCAGGAAGTAGTCGCGGAAGGTCATCGCCCCGCTGTAGACAAAGCCGAGGCCAACCACCAGGGCCAGCGCGGCGGGAGCAGCCGTCCTCCAGGCGGGGGTCTGCGCCGCCGCCCAGCGCGTCACCACCCCCCAACTAACCAGGATGCCCACCGCGATGAGCAGCCCTACGGCCGATACCGCGCCCAGCCCCCGTTTTTCCGCCGTACCGAGGGCGGCCAGCATAGCGGGCAGGGTCATCAGGACCAGCCACGACAGCAACAAGAGGTAGGCGGGCCGCCGCAACCGCCACAGGCTGACTAGCAGCCCCAGCACAAAGGCGGCGGCCAGGAACAGGTCGAGCGCTGGCCGGCCGGGAATGTTGTGGACCGGCTGGAGGTCGCCCTGGACGGTGAACATCAGCGCCGCCGTCACCACCTGGTCGCGTAGCGCCGTCCAGCCGCTGCCCGTCTCAGTCGGCGCGGTGAGGGCAAAGGCTTGTCCGACGCGCTCGTTCAGGGCGCCTGGGTGGTTGATCTCGTAGATGCCCAACGGCGCGGCGATCAGGCCCGCGACGACGAAGACCAGCCCCAGGTCGCGCCAGCGGGGCAGACCCTCGGAAGAGGTCAACCACGGGGGGGTGCCCCTACGAGAGGTCGCCGCCCTGGCGTCGGCCCAGCGGGTGTAGACGAAACCGAGCAGCACGAGCAGGGGCAGCAGCCGCGCGGCCTGATAGGTGTACATCGCCAGACCCAGGGACATGCCGCAGCCGAGGAAAGCGGCTCGCCGCCCGGAGCGTAGCCCCTGCCATAACAGACCCAGCGTGAGCGCGGCCACCAGCGGCACCATAATCGCCCGTACGCCGTAGCGGCTCCACATGACATGCCAGTAGGCCAGGGCGACGGCGAGGGCCGCGACCAATCCCCCCCAGGTACGCAGCGGCTCCTCTTCGTCGGCGAACAGCGCCTCGCCCGCCAGGTAGACCGCCGGAACCGTTAGGATGCCAATCAGCGCCGTCGCGGCGTAAATGGCGAGCGTGCTATGCAGCCCGGCGTACAGCAGCGCCACCAGGTAGCTGAACAGCGCCTCGCGCCCGCTATTGGTGGGGAAGAAGATGGGGTGTTCGCCGCGCAGGATGGTGACGGCGTCAATGCCATACCACGCCTGGTCGTAGCCGTCGCCAGGCGGGATCTGGTCAAGGCGATAGAGACGCAAGAACGCCGCCAGCAGGGTAATCCCCAGCAGGCAGAGCCATTTAACGCGAACTTGACTCATCTTGGCCTGACTCGTAGCGGCTGTCATAGACGTACCCCTACTGACTCACGACATACCGGGCGAGGGCGGGTAACTCATCGGTAATCTCAAAACTGGCCCACTGGCCGTCGGGGCCGCCGGCCGTAAACACCGCGAAGCCGAGCACATACGGGTCCTGGCGGACCTGCTGGTCGTACCAGGCCAGTTGGTCCAGGTAGACCTGCGCGCCGTTGTCGCCTAACCCCTGCTGCCGCCAGTAGTCGGTAAAATCGCGCCAGCCGAGGCCATCGGGACCGGGGCGATTGGGGATACCGCCGTCCACGCCCGCTTCGGTGATGACGAGGGGAACCACGAGGCCGGCTGGCTTGAGGAACTGGTCGTACCACCAGCGGTAGCGCAAGGTCAGGACGCCCCGATTGGGCGCGGGCGCGAAGCCGGGCAGGGGGACGCCCACGCCCGCCTGCATCGTCGGCGCTGAGTACTCGTGCACCGCGAAGACGCCGCCGTACTGCTTGGCCGCCTCAATCGCGGGCAGGAACAGCGGGAAGGTGTCGGCCTCGGGTACGCCGGTCGAGAACGTCCCCACCGCCGCCCGCAGCCCGTGGCTGGCGAGGGCGCGCACCCGCTCCGCCTCGAACGCCGCATACCAGCGCATGTCATCGGGCGTCCTCAGAATCGGCTCGTTCCACCCCTCCCAATAGTCCACGCCATAGCGGTTGGAGTCATACGCGCCGAGTTGCTCCTTGACCATATCCCGCGCTGCTTCCACCGGGTCGCCTTCAATGTCCTGGCTCTCCACAGTGACGCGGCCGACGGTGATAGTCGAGGGCGAGGCCAGCTTGACCTCAAGCAGCCAGCCCAGGTCGTCCACGCCCTTCACCAGCACCGGCTTGGTCACGCGCACAAACTCCAGGATGTCGGGTGAATTATTCCGCATCACATGCAGGCCAAGCTTGCTTCCGCCACGCGCTGCCTGGCGCGGCGGGAACTTGTCCATGGGCGGTGGGTCGTGCGGGGCCAGGGCCAGCCGCGTGGCGGTCGGCCCCGGCGTCTCCGTCGGGCCGGGCGTGTGTGTCGCTCTAAGCGTGCGGGTGGGTTCGGGCGTGCGCGTCGGCCGGCGCGTCGAGGTT
>JAHCIP010000323.1 GCA_026129165.1 Anaerolineae bacterium | reverse complement strand
CGCAAGGCGGTGGCGGCGGCGACCGGCGCGGCGGTGACCGCCGTGGCGGCGGCGGCGGCCGCGGCGGCTACGGTCGCTACTAAGCGGTCATAAGCCAGCCAAACTCCCAGGGCGGAGGCGCCTGCGTGCCGCCCTGGGAGTTTTGTATTTGACAGCGGACGGCTTTAGGAGACAATAGGGGCAGACTCTTCTCATGAGGTTTGCCCCTATGACTCAATCCTCTGACACTTCCCTCTTCGTCTATGTTGGTAGCTATACCCGCACCCTACCCCATGTCAAGGGCAAGGGCGAAGGTATCTATATCTTTCGTATGGACCGCGCCTCTGGCGCTCTTGCCCCCGCCGGCGACGTCCTCGGCCTGTCGAACCCGTCGTACCTGGCCTTCGACCCGACCCAGCGCTATCTCTACACGGTAGATGAGATTGACCAGGGCAATGTCAGCGCGTTCGCCGTGGACCCGGCCACGGGCGCCCTCACCCGGCTGGAGCAGCACGTCTCATCCGAGGGCGATGTTCCGTGTCACCTCAGCGTAGACCCCAGCGGCCGCTGGGTGTTGACCGCCAACTACACCAGCGGCCACGTTGTCTCGCTACCTATCCGACCGGATGGCAGTCTGGGCGACGCGGTCGAGATCGTCCACCATCACGGTCACAGTGTTCACCCCGACCGCCAGGAGAGCGCCCATGCCCACTGGATCTCGGTGGACCCGACGGGCCGCTATGTCCTGGTGGCCGACCTGGGCCTGGACAAGGTACTGGTCTACCACTTCGACCCTGAGTATGGCACGCTGACACCCAACGACCCGCCAGCGTGTGACCTACCGCCCGGCTCTGGCCCGCGCCACCTCGTCTTCCACCCCTCCGGCCGTTTCGCCTACGTCATCAATGAACTGGCCTCGACGCTGACCACTTGCGCCTACGACGGCGAACGGGGTATCCTACATCCTCTGCAAACCCTATCAACCCTCCCCGCCGACTTCACGGGGCATAGCACCACGTCGGCCATCCGTATCCACCCGTCGGGCAAGTTCGTTTACGGCTCCAATCGCGGCCACGACAGCCTGGCGATGTTCGCTGTCAACGACGACGGCACACTGACCCCTGTTGGGCACACGCCTACGCAGGGCCGCAACCCGCGCGACTTCAATATTGACCCAACAGGCGCCTTCCTGATCGCAGGCAACCAGGACACCGATACCCTGGTCACCTTCCGTATTGACACGGCGACCGGCCAGTTGACACCGACGGGCGCGGTCACGCCAGTGATGACGCCAGTCTGTATCGTGTTCTATCCACGTTGAGCGAGCGTAACGAAACGGGGTGGGCGGCGTTTATATGTAATGAGAACTACGTCACGCAGCCGATAATTCATCGGTCGGCCCTCCCGTGAGGTCTCATACCCTGCTGTGATGGCAGCCCTGCTGCTGCAATCGTGTGTACGGAGGCCGCTATGCCGACTGTGTTGGTGATGGAGCCAGATCGTGAGTTGGGCGGGTTAATGGGCCTCTTGCTGGCTGAGGCTGGGTGGGCGCCGCTGGTCGTCCAGACAGTCGAAATGGCGGTAGACTGTCTCTACCGTGAACCAGTGGCGGTGATTGTCACCGAGCTTTCGGATCGTGCCCTCCCAGAGCCTGGCTGGGAGGCGCCGCGCCGCCTGCGCGATGTGACCGCCACGACGCCCATCCTCGTGTTTACCCACCACAGCGCGGCGCGGGATGGATGCGCCAGCGAGCCGGGCGTCGAAGCGGTGCTCGTCAAGCCCATTGACCTGGATCGCCTGGTCACCCGTGTGACGGAGTTGGCGGAAGCGCCGACAGCCTGAACATGCGTAACCTCGAATTTGCGGACGGCTCCTCGCCTTTTCGAGCTTCATCAATCGCTGAGGGTGGGCAAGGAGAGCGTTACCGTGGTGCCAGCGCCCGGTTCACTGTGGAGTTGAATATCACCCCGGTGGCGGGCCAACACCTCGCCCGCGACGTTTAACCCCAGCCCAAAGTGGCCGGTCTTGGTGGTGTAGAAGGGTTGGTAGGCCAGCGTGACGCTATCCGGCGGAAGGCTCCCTCCATCGTCCTCGATTTCAATGTGGATGACGCCGCCCTCCCGCCGTGTGCGGATACACACGCGGCTCTGCGGCTCGGCTTCCAGCGCATTCATAATAATCTCGCCCAGGGCCGCCTCGAGTTCGGGGCGGCTCCCGACTACCGGCCCCACCTCCGCCAGGTCCAGCTCAATTGTTACCGGCGTTTCAGAGCGATCCCGACACGCGGGCACGACTCGACGTACCAGGGTGTTCAGATCGAGCATCTCCGTCGGAGAATAGGCGCTGCCCGCCCACCGATCGAGGAGTTGCGCCAACTGGGTCAGCCGTTCCACCTGGCCTTGGATATGCTGTAACTGGTGGGCGACGGCCGGCTCGGGGTAATGGGCCTCGGCCAGCCGCACCCGACCCTGGATGACCGTCAGCCCGTCAATCAGATGGGTCAAGGCCCCCGCCAGGATTTGTTCGGTCCGGGGGCGTTGGATGACTGAATACACCATAGATAGTCCGCTTTCTCAATAACTTCTTTACTGATGGGTCACGCGTTGAAAGCTCATGCTGCCCCTCATTATGAAACCCAATGAAACCCACTTCGAAGTAACACTAAAGTAACACCGCATGAGGACACAAGCAATGAATGTGCCAGTACATACATTAGTAGAGGTCAATCATGATGCTTGATTGGTATACGCGCTACTATCAGGTTGTTCTGGATAGCCGCGCCAACGCCCTCTACTGCGAGCGGCTGGCCGGACGCAACCTATACCAGCATGACTTCACCGAAATGGCTGATCTGGACCGCCTCATCGAGGTCACGGGGATGAGCGAGGGGCAGCGTGTCCTGGACCTGGGCTGCGGCAATGGCTTCATCACCGAGTACCTGTCGGACCAGAGCGGGGCCTGCTGCACCGGCCTCGACTTTATCCCAGAGGCCATCCGCCAGGCCGAGGAGCGCACCCGCGCCAAACGCGACCGCCTGCGGTTCCAGGAGGGCGACATGGCGCGGCTCGACTTCCCGCCCGCCAGCTTCGACATTCTCATCGCGGTGGACACGCTCTACTTTACCGAACTGATCCAGACCATCGGTGAGATGAAGCGGGTGCTGGCCCCCGGCGGCCAGATGGCCCTGTTCTACGCCCACGGCTGGGTTCCCTGGGAGTCGCTGGACGCCTTCCCCCGCGACAGCACTCTGCCTGACCGCACCCCTCTCGCCCTCGCCCTCCAGGCCCACGGCCTCGCCTACCGAACCTGGGACTACACCCAGGCCGACTACGCCCACGCCCAACGCAAACAGCGCATCGCCGAGGACCTCCGCGACGCCTTCGAGGCCGAGGGGAACCTGTTCCTCTACGAGAACCACCAGGGCGAAGCGGTGGGCGTCCAGCGGGCCATTGAAGCCAACGCCCACACTCGCTACCTCTACCACGTCACGACTTTGTCCAATTCTTGAACAATCCTCACAAAACCCTTGACAAACCTTATCTATCATGCTATAATACCTATCAAAAGTTAGGTAGGCGAAGGCATAGGTGACCATGATGGATGGGACGAGTGAGGCCCGTGAACGGGTCCTTGATGTAGCCGAGCGGCTGTTTACCGAGCGCGGCTATACTGCCGTGACGCTGCGCGACATCGCCGCTGAGTTGGGCATGCGCCAGGCGTCGCTGTACTACCACGTCCCCGGCGGCAAGGAAGAGTTGTTTGTCACGGTGACGGAACGCGGGCTAGCCCGTCACCAGGCCGGACTGGAAGCCGCCATCGCCGCCGCGCCGGCCGACCTGCGCGCCCAACTGCGAGCAGCCGCCCGCTGGCTCCTGTCTCAGCCGCCCATGGATTGGGGGCGGATGATGCGCTCGGACATGCCGGCCATCGGCGAGGCGCACGGTCGGCGGCTGACCCAGGCGGCGGACGCGGCGGTGATGCAGCCCATCGCCCGCCTCTTCCAGACCGCGCTCCAGGCTAGTGGCGGCCCCGTGAACACCACCTACCTGCTGGCCGGCATGTTCGTCGCCAGCGTCGGCGCGATCCACGATGTCCAGCCGTTCACCCAGACCCCCCACCAGGTCCTGGCGAATAAGATGATTGACGTGTTATTGGATGGTGTGTTACCCCCCTCTACTCCCCCCGCAAGCGGGGGGATGGGGGCGTAGGGTTCTCCCCGCTAACGAGAGGTTGTGATGGCACAGAAACTTGGTTTACCAATCTACTTAACGCTCAAGGAAATCTGGCGCAACAAGCTGCGCTTCGCCCTGGTCATCGGCGTCGTGGCCCTGCTGACCATCCTGGTCCTGTTCACCGCCGCGCTGGCGGAGGGGCTGGGGTCGGGCAACCGCGAGTACCTAGAAAAGTTGGACGGCGACCTGATCGTCTACCAGGACACGGCCCAGCTTCAGACCTCGTCCAGCCGCATGGACCAGGCCGTCATTCGCAGTCTGCGCCGCGTCGAGGGCGTCAGGCAGGTGGGGCCGATTGCCTTCAGTAGCGGGACCATCGTCCGCGCGACCGGCAAAGGCACACTGGATATCTCGCTGGTGGGCGTCGTACCAGGGCTGCCAGGCGAGCCGCCCGTGGTTCAGGGGCGCAGCCTGGGCCGCTCCGACGCGGCCGAAGCCATCATTGACCGCCGCGTGGCCGACCAGGCTGGCCTGCGGGTGGGCGACACCATGACCCTCAAGACCGTGCAGGGGACGGACGAGAAGGAGCATCGCGTAGTTATCATCGGCCTGTCCGACGGCCGCGCCTTCTTCCTGCGGCCCTCCATTTTCCTGCCCTACCGCGCCTGGGACAAAGTGCGGGCCAAGGCGGTGATTGACGACGAGCCGGGCGAGGTCATCTTCAACATTGCGGCCGTCCAACTGGACGACCCGTCGCAACAGGCGGTGATGGCGCAGCGTCTGACCACCCAGGTGCGCAACATCGTCGCCGTAGACCGCAAGACGGCCTACCAGGCCGCGCCGGGTTACACCGCCCAGCAGAACACGCTCAACACGCAGCAGATCTTCTCGCTGCTGATCGGCGCGCTGGTCATCGGCGGCTTCTTCCAGATTCAGATGCTCCAGCGCGTCAACCAGATTGGCATGCTCAAGGCTATCGGCGCGTCCAACTTCACCATCGGCGTCGCCTTCATCCTCCAGATTATCCTGGTGACGGTGCTGGGCGTCGCGGTGGGCGGGGCGGGTGTGGCCGCGCTGGCCCTGGGGCTGCCGAGCGCTATCCCCATCGCCTTTAACCCATTGGGCATCCTGGCGGCGGTGGGCGCGCTGGTGCTGATTGGGCCGCTGGGCGGCATTGTGGCGGTACGGTCGTTACTGAAGATTGAGCCGTTGACGGCCCTAAGGTTGTCATAGGGGGGACACGATGAAGGCGCTTGAAACACACGCGGTGACGAAGGTGTATGGGCAGGGGCAACAGGCGGTGACGGCGGTGGACGCGGTGACGATGGCCGTGGAGCGCGGGGAGTTTATCGCGCTGGTCGGGCCGAGCGGGTCGGGCAAGACGACACTGCTAGCGATGCTGGCCGGGCTGCTCAAGCCGTCGGATGGGCAAATCGTCATCGCCGGCTACGACCTCACTAAGATGAACGACGGCCAGCGGACGCGCTTCCGCCGCGACTACGTGGGCTTTACCTTCCAGGCCAACAACCTGGTCCCCTACCTCACGGTGCGCGAGAACGTCGAGTTGATGCTGCGGCTGGGCGGTAAGGCCGACCGGGCCGGTCTCCGGCGGGCGATGGACCTGCTGGACCGGCTTGGGTTGGGCGACCGCCTCAACAGCCTGCCGTCGCAGTTGTCGGGCGGCCAGCAGCAGCGCGTCGCCATCGCGCGCTCGCTCATCCACAACCCGGCCATCGTGCTGGCCGACGAGCCAACGGCCAGCCTGGACACCGAAAGGGCCTTCCAGGTGGTCCAGACCTTCGCGGAGCTTATCCACGAGGAAGGCCATGCCGGTATCATGGTGACGCACGACCTACGCATGTGCCGCACTGTAGACCGTGTGGTCTATATGGCCGACGGCCACGTGGAGAAGATGATGACGGACAAGGCGGAGATTGAGGCGATGGCGCTGGGCAGCGGCGAAACTAAACCGGCCGCCGCGCCCATGACCGGCCGCACGCGGCTGGAACAGTTGGTTGCCGCGGCGCGGTAGTTGTGGGGTGACGTGTCCCCTCTCCCTCTGGGAGAGCGTTAGGGTAAGGGTCTTAGCCGTTTAGCCTGGCTTTCAAAACCCTCACCCCCGCCCCCTCTCCCACGGGGAGAGGGGAGATGACAGCCCGTTACTACGCCTCAT
>JAHCIP010000322.1 GCA_026129165.1 Anaerolineae bacterium | reverse complement strand
GACATCACGACTGCATCATCCAAGCCGATCGCCAATGCACCCGCTCCGTGACCACGCCGCGGCGTGCAGGGGCCATCCAGAACTGAACAGCAATTTCGATTCCAACATGTATAGGAGATAGCCATGATTGATCAACATCAGTACAGCAGCGCCCTGACGGCCGCTCTTCCGATGACTGAAGAAGAAGCCGCTGCGGCCGTGGCCAACGCCATCACGGAGGGCAAGACCTACACGATCTACAAGGGCATGGACAGCGCCCTGCCGGCGATGGTCCTGCTGCACGCTTGGGGAGTGGCCCCTATGCGTCTCG
This sequence comes from Anaerolineae bacterium, assembly GCA_026129165.1. Classification (GTDB taxonomy): domain Bacteria; phylum Chloroflexota; class Anaerolineae; order Epilineales; family JAHCIE01; genus JAHCIE01. The sequence goes on along the minus strand of JAHCIP010000322.1, from coordinate 6,084 downwards.
CCGTCTACCACCGCGGCCGGTGCCGCCGGCGGGATGGTCGGCCGATCATGGTGCGCCCGCTCGACCAGGGCTATCCCGAAGCGCCGCTTGTCTGCCCGAATTGTGGCGCGACCATCGCAAGACAACGGGCACTCGCCTTCAGCTTCATCCTTGAAGCCTAGCATTGACATCAGGCGAACAAACACCTATACTATTAGCGGCTAATAGAAGCTAATAGAGGACGCCATTGGGGATTCAACCCAACCGTAGTTTCTAGACTGCATGGAGTAAGCCATGAAAAAGCCCTTCAGCGCCGACTGGCGCGCCATTACCGGTAACGAGGACGAGGAGCCGTTCGCGACGAAGGCCGAAACTGAGCGTGTAGTACGTGAGCACACCGCCGGCCATGAAGATGTCATCGCCCTCATCTACCACAACGACCGGCTCAAGAGTATCGCCCTTTGGGGACAGTTGTTCGACATTCGCTAAACCCACACACACCAGGAGAATGCAACCATGACCCAAGCCTTGCCGATCATCCAACTTACAGCCGTTAACGACTTCGCGACGAACGTGGCTCGCAGTGGCCAGAGCCATGTCACCATCTACGGCGAACTGCTCATCCAGCAGGAAACCGTCAATAGCCAGCTCGGCTTGCAGGTGGAGCGGCCGATCAGTGCCTTCACGGCGCTTGTGATCACGCCGGCCGGCCAGCAGGCTGTTGCCAGCCTTACCGTGGTCCAGGGCAAGCACCGGCAGATTCTAAACGGTCGCCCTTTTCCTAACGAGGACACTGACATAACCGGAGAACTTGCCGAGCAGCAACAGCGCCACGCGCAGCTGCTTGAAGACCTCATCGGCCAGATTCACACTATCGACCCGCTTCTCGGCGTTGAGGCCTATAGCGGTGCGGTTTATACCCCGCCTGACATGCGGCGACTCACTGCTGACTGGAGGCCAGCCGCAGAGCCTGCCTAATGACGAAGGTACTTGACGTTGAGAAGCAAATCGCTGACCTAATGGCGTAACTACCGCCAGTGCTAGAACCCTGCTAACATAGACTTAGCAACTGCAAGCGAAGGACACACTTATGAGCGCCCTCATCCCGGTCGAGCAGAAATCGGTACTCTTTTACGATGATGCAATTATTGCCATCGCAGTCGACACGCCCGACGCTGGCCGGAAGATCTACGTGCCCATTCGCCCCATCTGCGACCTGCTGGGTATTGCCTGGAGCCCCCAGCGCCTGCGTATTCTGCGCGACCCTGTCCTGCAACGAATGATCCAAGGTGTGATCGTTACGATCACACCTTCGTCAACCCAAAGGGCAGGGGGTCCCCAGGAAATGCTCTGCCTGCCGCTTGACTACCTCAACGGTTGGCTCTTCGGCATTAGCGCCGACCGCGTTCGGCCAGAGCTGCGCGAGCGCATTGTCCGCTACCAAGAGCATTGCTACCGCGTCCTGGCCGAAGCCTTCCAAGAGGGTCGCCTGACTGTGGAAGACACCGACATCCTGGCCGGTGTCTCCCCCGAAACCGCCCAAGCGGTACACCTGGCTCAGGCTATCCTTGCCTTAGCCCGCAACCAGGCCCTGATGGAGCAGCGCGCCAGCACGCGCTTCCAGCAGCTGGAAACCCGTCTAGAAACTATTGAGGACAGTCTAAATCAGCCAGGGCGCACCGTCAGCCAGGACCAGGCCAGCCAAATCAGCCAGGCGGTTAAGGCGGTTGCCCTGGCCCTGGGCAAGGCCAGCGGCCGTAATGAGTTCGGCGGCGTCTACGGAGAGTTCTACCGCAAGTTCGGCATCACCAGCTACAAGATGCTACCGGCGCGCCGCTTCGAGGAGGCCATGCGCTTCTTGACTGACTGGCATGGCGAAGTGACGGGACAGGGGGAACTGCCGTTCTAAATGAAGAACGCACCGTCATTTTCTATGATGACGAGTTGACGGCCGTGCTGGTTCGAGTGGGTGGAGAGGAGCAGGTCTTCGTACCTATCCGGTTGCTGTGCGATTACCTGGGCGTGGACTGGTCGGCCCAGCGCAAGCGCATTGTGGGCGATGCCGTTCTGTCAGAGGCGGCCCGTTCTGTGGCAGTTACTGCCACAGAAGCCGGTGGCCGGCGCGAGATGCTCTGTTTGCCGCTGGACTTGCTAAACGGTTGGCTGTTTGGGGTCAGCGCGGCGCGTGTCAAGCCAGAAATCCGCGAGCGCCTCGTCCGTTATCAGAAGGAGTGCTACCGCGTGTTGGCCCGGGCGTTCGTCAAGGAGCCCACGGCCGGCGACGTTTCGCCGACGACGGCCACGCTGCTCCAGGTGCGCGAGATGGGGCGGGCGATCATGCAGCTGGCCGAAGAGCAGATGGAGTTTGAGCGCCGGCTGACAACGGCCGAGTCGCGGCTAGAACGGGCGGCTCAGGTCTACGGCGACCTGACCCGGCGCGTGACCACGCTGGAGCAGAAGCTGCCCCCCGGCCAGGTGGTGACCGAGGACCAGGCCAGCCAAATCAGCCAGGCGGTTAAGACAGTTGCCCTGGCCCTGGGCAAGGCCAGCGGCCGTAATGAGTTTGGGGGCGTCTACGGTGAGCTCTATCGTAAGTTTGGCATCGCCAGCTATAGGATGTTGCCGGCACGCCGTTTTCAGGAGGCGATGCGGTTTTTGGCGGAGTGGCATGAGAGTGTGACCGAGGGGCCGTTGCCGTTCTAGGTGTTCGTCTGGCGACTGCTTCCGGTTTGGTAGCAATAGACAAACGAATTCGATACCGTTGATGTTGGACCCGAGCGACACTCCAGCCGCCAACACTTCATATATTGTGCCCCGTGCGGAAGGGGGTGGCCCAACGGGCCGGCCGGACTTATCTTTCGTTAGCCAACTGTTAGTCCCGAGCGGCTGAACATGCTACACTAACAGTAACGTCGCATCGTGGGAGAGTTCATTGACCAACAGCACGGCCGCCACGACCCAAATCGGCGCCACTGTTACTGCCCGGGTCACACAGATCTTGTCCTTCGGTGCCTTTGTCCGGCTTGACGATGGCACTGAGGGCTACGTCCGCCGCCGCGAAGTCACCCTCTCGGTCAACATAGACCCGCGCGAGGTGCTGAGAGTCGGCCAGAGGATCGTGGCGGTGGTTATCGAACCGGCGCGGCCTGGCCGCCGCCTGGAACTGAGCCTACGCCGCCTGGCCCCCGACCCGTGGCGATCCTTCACCGCCCGCCTCGGCGATGTTATCCCCGTCACTGTCAAGCACGTCTACGCCGAAGGCATCTTGGTCGAACATGTACCCGGCCTCGATGGCTTCATCCCGGTTGACGAACTGTTGTCTGGCGACACCTTGGCTGCGCCGGAGACGCTGCTGCACACCGGCGACCGAACCGAGGGCGTCATCATCTACCTCGACCAGGGGAACCGCCGGCTGTTGCTCAGCGTGCGCCGCTGGGCCGACCGGCTGGCCGTGGCCGACGACGTGGTAGACCGTCTGGGCGGCGAGCGGCGGGTCGAACTGGATGCCCTGCCCGGCGATTCAGACTTCTCTAGCGCCTTCGAGCGGCCGACGCCCGCGCCTCTGGGCGCGCCCATCCTTATCGTTGAGGACCAGGACGAGGTGCGCGACTCGCTCATGGCCCGGCTGCGCAACTGGGGCTACGAGGTCGTCGGCGCGGAATCGGCCGAGCAGGCCTTGGCCCGCTGCGCGGAGCAGCCGTTTGCCCTGGCCATTATTGACCTGGACATGCCGATTGTCAACGGGTTGCAACTCATCACTTGGCTGGCCGAGCAAGGGCACGACCTGCCCATCGCCGTCATGAGCGTGCCTGATCTGATCGCCCACGAGTACGACCGGCTGTGCGACCTGGGCGTGGCCCTGACCTATGACAAGCTCTATATGGAAGACGACATACTGGTCGATCTGCAGCGGCTAGCGCAAGGCGAGCGACCACGCCTGTCCTCGCGCCGGGCGGTCGCGCTGCCTGCAGAGGTGGTCGGCCTCAACGCCCTGGCGGCCACGACGCGCGTCGAGCGTGCCGCGCCGGCCCGGTATCGTGCTGGCCTCGATCGGCTGTGCGAATCGGTGGACGCCGACCAAGCTGTCATATTCTATCTCGACCACGCTGCCCGAACCGTGGCCATCGTTGCCCAGAGCGGCAATCAACCTCTCGACCCGACCGACCTCTACCGCCTGCCCGAAAGTCCGGTCAAGGACGTTATTGTTGAGGGCGAGACGCTGTGGCGCAATCGTGTCATGTCAGACAACGTCAGTCGTTTCGCCAACCTGCTGGCGCTGCTGAAGTTCGAAAGCTGCATTGGCATCCCCCTCGAGGTTGCTAGCCGGGTGGAGCACGCGCTGTTTCTCTTCGCCGGCCGGGCCGATACCTTTGACGCCGTGCGTCTGCGCGAAGCGACGGCCGCGGCCCTGCTGTTCCAAAGCCTGCTGGAGAGCCAAATGCTGGAGGAGCGTGCCCTGGCCGTGGGCCAGTTGCTGGTGACCGGAGAGCTGGCCACGGCCATCAGCCACGAAGTCAGCAACAAGCGTCTTACGCTTGCTTCCCAGATCGCCAACGCGCGCACAGCCGTGGGGCACGCCACGGACAGCGGCAACGAAGCCGATCTGCGCGAGGTCGGTCGCTGGCTGGATGAGATGTCCCGGACGGTCGACGGCCTGCGGGCCACCACCTGGACACTCGTCCAGTTAAAGGACGCGCGCCAGGAGCAGCCGGTTGACATCTTCTGGGCGCTGCAGCAGGCCGAACGGCAGATCGCCTTAGAAGCCCAGCGCAGCAATGTGCTTGTACGCCTCTTAGCCCCGCCCGACTTGCCGCCGGCGCTGGCCAACCCTAACCGGTTGCATTACGTCTTTCTTAATCTGATGCTCAACGCCATCCGGTGGACAAGAGCATTGCCAGAGCGCAAGGGGCGGGTGCGGGTCAGTGTCGAATTGGTGGATCGCGACGGCACGCCGTGGCTGCGTGTCCGCTTTGCCGACAACGGCCCTGGCATCCACTACAACCTCTGGGAGCGGGTCTTCGACATGGGCATGACGACCCACAAAGGAGGCTCCGGACTGGGGCTTTACATCGCCCGCAGCCTGGTCGAGGCAATGGGCGGTCGCCTCTACGTGGCCGAGAGCCTGCGCCTGTTGGGCACCACCTTTGTCGCCGAACTGCCCGCCGTGAGGGTACTATGACCCAAGACCACATCCGCGTTTTGCTGCTCGACGACAACGAGGACTATCGCCGCGCGATGACTGTCACTCTGGGCAACGCGCTCGGCGTGGTTGTCGACGAGGCCGGCAACGGGCGCGAGGCCATCGCCCGGGTGGAGGCCGTTGGCGGCGAGTACGACGTCATCCTGATTGATCAGCACCTCGGCACTGAGCCTGACGGCATCACCGTGCTGAGCGAGATCCGCCACGCCTGGCCCGAAATCGAGTTCATCATCCTGACCGGCTATGACCCGGACGACCGTCAACGGGCCGTGGCCGCCGGCGCCTTCCGCTACGTCGAAAAGGACTACGTCGCGCCCGGCGAACTGACCCTCTTGATCCGGGGTGCGGCCAACCAGGCTCGGCAGCGCGCGCTGGGCCGCGACATCATGCGTGGTCTGGAGCACCGCGAGGCGTTGCGGCGCATCCTGGAGGCCGTGGCCTCGCTGCTGGAAGCCGACGAGGTTGTTATCATGCTCCGCGACGCGGAGGGGCACCTCTGGGAGCGCCACGACCTGCATGCAGAGCCGAATGATGGCCTAACCCGCGCCGCTCTGGGCGACGAGGCCCTGGCGGAGGAGATTCGCCGCAACGCCCGACCGGTCTCGTTGGGTCGCCCCGACGATCTGTTGCCGGGGGCGCGCGCGCTGGGCATGGCCTCGCTGGCCGCCACGCCTGTATTGGGACAGGAGCGCATTATCGGGGCGCTCTTCGCCTACAGCCGCCATGAGGATCACTTCGACGCGCGCCGTGTCATAGACCTGCAGGAGTTGACGACCTATGCCGGGCTGGCTCTCGACAACTCGCGTGTCTTTCAGAAGACGACCAACCTGGCCGGCTATCTGACTGCCCTGGCCAACACCAGTGTGCATCTGGCCAAAACGACGGACGTTGCCGAGCTGCTGCGG
>JAHCIP010000321.1 GCA_026129165.1 Anaerolineae bacterium | reverse complement strand
TGGCCCTTGCCCGACCTGCTGACCCTGTTCTGGGATGATTTCTTCAAGAAGGATAAGACTTCGGTCTACGAGCCGGGCGGCGCCGACGACACTGACTACACACGCTACAGCGCTCTAGAGTCGTGGCTCAAACCTGGCCTGGGCACCGACCTGCCGCGCCTGCTCATCCTGTCCCATGGTGAGGTGTCGGGCCAGGAAAAGAAGGGCTATACCCCCGATGGGAAGTACGCTGAAGCGAACCAGGTGGGAACAGCCTTCGACCGCCTGCGGCAGGCGACAGCGTTTGGCTACGAGCCGGCCGCTGCCCTGCAATGGGCGGAGTGGGCCGCCTGGCGCGCCGAGGTGCTGGCTCAGGTTCCGTCGGTCTGGAATAATCCGGTGTCGGGGCGAGCAGATTTTGTTCGCCTGGCGCGTGAGCGACTGCGAGTCGGCTTGGGTGACACCAAGCGCCCCATCAACGAAATCTCGTTGTGGGATTACGCCTCGGCGATCGCCGCGCTGTTCAAGGCTGGCGTCGCGGGCGCCATGCTGGACGGTGGCATCCCCACCCCATCTGACATGCGCTGGCGTTTCCTGACCCTTCGCCTCGACGGCAGCGAGTTTCTTTTCCAGGCCAATCAGGTGGCCGATCTGGTGGCGCGACGTGCGGCCCTGAGCCGCGCCTACGATGCCATGCAGCGCGCCCTCGAGGTGACATTGCCGCTCGGCAACGCTGTCTATCGAGACGAGGATGGCCTGTTGATGGTTGTTCCACAGCTGAAGAACCTCGACGACGACCTCTACAAGGCAGAGCTTGAGGCGCACGTTCGCCAGGCGCTGGCCGATCAGGACGAAGCGGATCGCGCGGCGGGCGCCTATGTGGCGGTCAGCGATGCTCTGCCCGTCGTCACGCTGGGGGAGCCGTTGCGCGGTAAGAAGCTTCTACCCGGCGCCTGCCTCGGACCGGCGTCCCAGGCGATGGTCGAGCCGGCGCGCATGGCCGACTGGTGGCACGCTACGGGTGAGGTATGCAGCGTGTGCGGGCTACGTCCTCAAGGTTATATGGAGCCTGGCCTGCCACGCTATGTGAACGCCAGTAAAGCGCGAGAGCGCCGGGTCTGCGGCGTCTGCCTGGCGCGTCGCGGGCGGCGCTCTCAAGTGTGGACAGAGGCGCGTCGCGACGAGACAATCTGGCTGGATGAGGTTGCTGACCACAGAGGCCAGGTGGCGCTGGTCGTGGGCCGCTTCGACCTGGACGCCTGGTTGGACGGGACATTGATTCGCAGTCTGTCCATCGGTAAGGCTAACGACGGCGCCCAACTTGCCAAGCCGCCGACCTTCGCCCGTATTCAGCGGGTGTGGCGAACGACCCAGGATTTCTGGGAAACGACCCAGGTCCATCTCGCCGGCTTGCTGAAAGACGACCGCCGCCGCCTCGTCATCCACCCGCGCCGCGATCTCGACCTCGGCGCGTACCACGTCTACGACCTAGACCTGGGGCCAACGCGCATGAGTGTCGTCTGGCAGCCAGGTCAGAATAGGCCAGGCTGCCTCATCAGCGCGGACAACCTGGGGCGCGTGGCGCGACAGATGGGCCTCGAAGCAGGCATCTACACGTCACCCGCGGCGTCGGCGATCGCCGTCGAAGACTGGCTGAACCGGCCAGCCGAGGGTGGCTGGCGCGTCTTCAACCCTGATGCAGCCAACACCCCTGTTGGCGCTATCCCTATCGAGCGGATCGCCGTCGAGGAGGACGCCTACGCCACCGTCATCCCCATCCTCGCTGAGCCACGCACGTTCATGGCGCTCGTCCCGGCGAACAGGGCGTTAGATGTAGCGCAGGTGATTCGGCAGAAGTACGAGCGGGAGATGGGCAAGGTGCGCAACCGGCTGCCCCTGCACCTGGGCCTGGTGTTCGCCGATGCCCGTCAGCCGCTCCGCGCGCTCCTCGACGCTGGCCGCCGCATGCTGGCGTATCCGGGGCGGCCCACCGACGAGCGCTGGCGGGTGGCCGCGGTCGCAACGGACGGTGACGATTGCGTGGTCCGGCTGGAGGAGATCGATGCCTCCCCTCCCCCCGCCAGCGGGGGGAGCCGGAGGGGGGTGACCTGGCGCGCGCCGCTGAAGATGGGCGACGGGACGAAGGACGAGTGGTATCCCTACGTGTTCGTGGCGACGGACGGCGACGACCGCACGGGGCCGGGGCGGGCGCGTCAGTTCCAGGCGCCGCGGCCGGGCGCCTCGGAGCCGACCTGGCTGGTTCACGTGGGCGATCTGAAGCAAGACGACGAGGTATACTTTACGCCCGCCACGCTGGACATCCAATGGCTCGACGCGGCCGCGCGGCGCTTCGAGGTTGCCTACGATGACGCGGGGCGGCGGTTGACGCTGCCGCGCCGCCCCTATCTGCTGGACGACCTGCCGCGCTTCCAGGCGCTGGCGGACGCCCTGGGGGCGGGCCTGCCAGCCGCGTCGCAGCGGCATGCCCTGCGCGACGCCATCGAGGGCAAGCGGGCGGCCTGGCAACCGCAGGGCGAGGAGTTACAGGGAGGCGGGGCGTTCTGGCAGTTCTGCCGCGACGCCCTAGCGACGGCCGATTGGCACGGGACACCGCCCAACCTTGACGACTGGGCCGACCACGCGGCGCGGGGGACACTGACCGATATCCTTGAATTGTACGAGCGCCTCGACCTGTTCAAGCAGCCGGGCGCCGCGGCTTCTAGTAAGGGAGCGAAGGAGGAGAACCATGCCTGAGGTGACGCAGCAGCGCTACGTGTTGATGTGCCTGGACCCGCTGCACGTAGGGACGGGAGGGACGCGGTTGGGACGGGTGGATATGGACATCGTGCGCGAGCCGGGGACACGCCTGCCGAAGATCCCCGGTACCAGCCTGGGCGGGGCGATTCGTCAGTACGCGGCGGCGCAGACGGGCAGCCTGGGCTGCGCGGGGGCGAAGGGCCACTGCCGCCGGCCCGACTGCCCCATCTGCTACACCTTCGGTACCGCCACAGGGAACGAGGGCGGCCAGCAGGGGATGGTGAGCATCTTCGACGCCCATCTGCTGCTGTTCCCTGTCTACTCCATGGCGGGGCCGGTGTGGGTCAGCACCGTCGACCGGCTGCGGGAGTATGGCTTAGGGGTCGAGGGCGCGCCGCCGACGGATGCCCAGCCAGCGGCCACCCTGAACTGGCAGAAGCCGCTGAACCTGGGCTGGCTCATGCTGGACACGCCCCAGCCAGCGACGGTGACAGCGCCGACCGGGTGGAGGCTGGACGACAGCCCCATAGCGTGGGCCACTGTCGCCAGCCGCATTGTGCTGGTGACGGACAAGGTCTTCTCCCAGGTCGTGAACTCGAACCTGGAAGTGCGGACGTCGGTGAGCATCAACCCGGAGACCGGTGCCGCCACCGAAGGCGCGCTCTTTACCTACGAGGCGCTGCCCCGCGCGACGTGGCTGGTGGCGGAGGTGGTGGAGGACGACTACATCGGCAAGGCGACAGCGTGGGAGCCCGCCAAGAATCCGCGGCGCTGGAAGACGCCGTTGGAGGTGGTGCGGGCGGGGCTGAAGGCGGCTGAGATGCTGGGCCTGGGCGGCATGGGGACGCGAGGCTTCGGCCGCGTCCGCCTGGTAGCCCAGCAGGAGGTGCAGCCATGAGCGCGGGGCATAACCTGGACCGGCTGGCGGCCCGCACGGCGCAGACGATTGTGAAGCAGGGCGGCGACGCCAAAAAGCTAGAGACCCTGGCGACCAAGGCGCTGGGGGTGATGCAGGAGAACGGTGTGTACGCCGGGCTGCTGTTCCTGTACTCACGTCCTAAAGATGAGGAGGCGACGGTCATTCGCGGCAAGCTGCTGGACCTGCTGAAGACGGAAGAGATGAAGCCGCTCGGCATCGCCTATGCGGGGGACAGGTCGTGGCGGGACGTGTCGCAGCACCTGATCGCCAAGGTCACCGACGACCTCGACACGCTGCTGCTGGTCAAGGAGTTGTATGAGCAAACGCTGATCTACGTGCGCTACGGCGCCAAGGCCGCCGGCGGGTAGACCTGACAGGTCGGCTAACCCTGTCGGGTCTCACGCGGCAGTAGGGCGGCGAGCCACAGGCAGCAGGGAGCGAGGGAGACATGATGAATCTACACGACACAGGCGAGGGGGCGGCGTGGACGGTCGAGCCATTGGCCTTTCAGCTGCGCTCGCCGCTCCACATCGGCTGGCGCAAGGTGGGCAACCTGATGCAGACCCGGCCCTACGTCCCGGCCCGGAATCTATGGGGGGCGCTGACAGCCGCGCTGACCCGCGCCGAGGCGGCCCAGCAGGAGCAGGCGGCCGCTCCGGAGGACTACAACCAAATGGGCCAGCGCGTAGCGGAGAGCCTGGTGTTCACCTATCTGTTTCCGGCGCTGACGGCGGACCCCGCCCAGGCCCTCTATCCCTGGCTGACGGCGGGGGGCCTGGTGTACGGGGAGGAAGGTCTGGCGGCGGAGAGGTTCGATTATCTGTGCCTCGACTCCTACGCCAGCACGGCCATCACCGTCGGGCAGAACGCGGCGGAGACGGGCAGCCTGCACGAGACGGAGATGCTGCGCCCGCGCACGCGGCCGCTGGCGGGCACACCGCTGGCGGGGAGCTTCGGCGCGGCGGCCGACGAGTTGGGCGTGCCCGTGTATCTCGTCGGCTACGCCCTGGTGAAGGGGGAGGGGCCGGCCGGCTGGCGGGGCGCGCTGGAGCGACTCCAGATCGGCGGCGAGCGGCGCTATGGCTGGGGCGCGCTCAGGCAGGTGGAGACGCCCCCTCAGCCGGGCAATGCCCTGTTCGGCCGGTACCATCTCAGCGAGGCCACGACGCCTCGGCCAGTGCTCGAGGCGCGGACGCCGGGGCCGCTGCTGGCCCACACCCTGGCAGCCGACTTCAACGGGGCAGCGCCGCTGGCGGGGGTGAGCGGGCCGGTCGAGCCAGTCGTGGGGCGGGAGACGTGCATTGATGAGCGGCCCGGCTTCGGGGCGAAACTGCTGGCGGCGCGCATCTGCTGGGCGCCTGGGGCGACGCTAGACCAGGGGCAGCGCGTGGCGGTCGGCGAGGATGGCATCTGGCGTGGGGCCGTGTAATAGCGGCCAGGCAGAAGGAGGGGCCAATGCTGTGCCTCGTCATGTATGATATTCCTCAGAACAAGGTGCGGGTGAAGGTGGCCGATATTTGCCTGGACTATGGCCTCCAGCGCGTCCAGTTTTCGGCCTTTATGGGCGACCTGTCGCGTAACCGCCAGGAGGAGATGATGCTCAAAATCCGGCGGCGGGTGGGGCGGGCGGACGCGAATGTGCGGTTGATTGCTCTGGGCGAGCGGGAAGCCAAGCTTCAGAAGGAGGTGATTGTCAATGGCTATGCCCTCGGTCGTCGCTCTGCCTGAGCCAGAGTTGACGGTGACGGACCTGAAGAACTGGGTGTATTGCCCACGTGTCCCGTACTACATGGCCTTCGCGCCCCATCGCCCGACGACGTTCAAGATGGAGGCGGGGCAGGGGGCGCATGTCCACGTGACGGACCTGGAGGAGCGGCGCAGCTTGCGCGCCTATGGCCTGACGGAAGGGGAGCGGGTGTTCGGGGTCAAGCTGCGGTCGGCGCGGCTGGGGTTGGTGGGCTGGCTGGATATGGCGATTCTCACGCCCCAGGCAGCCATGCCCGTGGAGTTCAAGACGACGGCGGGCGTGAGCTTGAACCACCGGCTGCAACTGACGGCGTATGGGCTGCTGGTGGAGGAGCGGTGGGGGCGGCCGGTCGAGCGGGGCTATATCTATCTCATCCCGTCCCGTCGCGCCCAAACTGTGGTGTTCACCGAGGAGTTGCGTCAGCAGGTGGTCACGGCGCTGGCCGAGTTGCGGACGGCGCTGCGTACGGAGGCGAAGCCGCCGCCGACACGCCAACGGGCCAAATGCGCCGACTGCGAGTTTCGCCGCTACTGCGCGGACCTGGGATAGGGAAATTTAGGCCACCGGAAGGGGGTCTTCGCAAATCTCCCTGACGAAGACCCCCTTTGCATTTGACAGGGGGCAAAAAACGAGGATAATAGCCCTTGACGGGGAAAATCAGGCCAATTGAGGGGCTAGGCGAGTCGCAAATCGCCGCGTCATTGGCGCAAAAAACGATTTGCGACCGGAGGGGGCCGGGAGGCTCAAAGCGGGGTGGATGATAATCTGAGCAACCGCACCGGAAGCCTCAGGAGCCACGTTCAAGCCGCATTAGGTCATTTTTCCCTCCACCCTGGTCTTTAACAAAGCGGCCCTTCATTCCCATCTGCCCGATTGTAGGGTACTGAAACGCTAATCTCACCCAGGCGGAAGACGCTGTTACTATCCCCTTCATTCCCATCTGCCCGATTGTAGGGTACTGAAACAGTGTCCTGAGCGCAAACTGGACGGCCCATGCCTCGCCCCCTTCATTCCCATCTGCCCGATTGTAGGGTACTGA
>JAHCIP010000320.1 GCA_026129165.1 Anaerolineae bacterium | reverse complement strand
CGAGGCCGAGGTCTTCATCGAAGTCTACCCGCCCGCGCCCAAACTGGTCATCGTCGGTGGCGTCCATATTGCCATTCCGCTGGCCCAGTACGCGCGCGTCCTTGGCTTCCGTATCCTCCTGGTGGACGCCCGCGCGGCCTTTGCCAGTGAAGCCCGCTTCCCCCACGCCGACCGCATTGTCATCGGCTGGCCGGACGAGGCGCTCAGCGAGTTGGGCCTGGACCGCTCCACCTATATCGCCGTCCTGACCCACGACCCCAAGCTGGATGACCCGGCTCTGGTCGCGGCGCTCGCCAGCCCAGCCCGCTACATTGGCGCGATTGGCAGCCCGAAGACGCACACCAAGCGGCTTGCCCGACTGCGCGAGGCCGGACTGACCGACGCGAGTCTGGCGCGCATCCACTCGCCCATTGGCCTGGACCTCGGCGCACGCACGCCGGAAGAGATCGCCGCTAGTGTGCTGGCCGAGATGATCGCGGTCAAGTACGGTCAAACCTGGCGGCCCGGCCCCGAAACCTGGGACTCGCGCGCCCAGGTCCAGGACGACCCGACGATTAGTTAACTCTGGAGCCACGCCTATGAAATTTGGTCCGGTCTCCGTTGAGCAAGCGGTGGGCAAAATTCTGGCCCACAATCATACCTCGCCCGATGGGCGCCGCGCCTTCCGCAAAGGCTATGTTGTCCAGGCCCAGGACGTGCCGGCCCTACAAGAGTTGGTGGGCGAACGCGTCTATGTGGCTGAACTCGACCCGGACGATGTCCACGAGGACGCGGCGGCGCGCCGTCTCGCCGAGACGGTGGTGGGCGAGGGTGTTCGCCAGGGGCCGGCGGCCGGCGGGCGCGTCAACCTCATCGCCCTGGAACGCGGGGTGCTCGCCCTTGACCTGGACCGCCTGGACCACATCAATGTCCTCGATGGGCTGACCGTGGCGACCCTCCGCCAGCACACCGTCGTCCAGCCGCGCACCATCGTCGCCACCGTCAAGGTCATCCCCTATGCCGTGCCCGAAGCGCACCTGCGCCAGGCGGAAGCCCTGGCCGGCCCCATTGTCGGTGTGCGTCCCCTGCCCGCCCGCCGCGTCGGTGTCGTGCTGACGAGCAGCGACAATGGCCGCGCCAAGACGGTTGAGACGTTGGAGCCGCCCATTCGGGGCCGCGTCGAAGACCTGGGCAGCCAGGTCATCACCGTCCTGCCTGTCGCCCACACCGAGGATGCTGTGGCGGGGGCCATCCGGCAGCTGACCGACGAGGGCGCGGAGGCCATCATCATCGGCGGCGAGACATCCATCATGGACGCCCATGATATTACGCCGCAGGGCGTGAGGCAGGCGGGCGGCGTAGTCGAAGGCTACGGCGCGCCGGCCGAGCCGGGCAACCTGCTCCTGCTGGCCTACCTGGGCGACCGCCCGGTGCTGGGCGCTCCCGGCTGCGTCCGCTCGCGCCATACCAACGTCGTGGACCTCGTCCTGCCGCGCCTGCTGGCCGGCGAGCGTCTTACCCGCCGCGACCTCGCCGCCCTCGGCCACGGCGCGCTCTTGCATGAGTAAGAACTCCTCCCCATGCAACTCGATCATATCTATCACGGTGACTGCCGCGAGGTGCTGAAGTGACGCTGCCCGAAAAGATGTCGACTGGTGTTCGCTGACCCGCCCTACAACCTCCAACTGCGCGGCGAGCTAAGGCGGCCCAACCAGACCCGCGTGAATGCGGTGGACGACGCCTGGGACCAGTTTGAGGACTTCGCCGCCTACGATCAGTTTACCCGCGAGTGGCTGACCGCCTGCCGCCGCGTCCTCAAGGATACGGGCACCCTGTGGGTCATTGGCAGCTATCACAACATCTACCGCGTCGGCGCGATCCTGCAGGAGCTAGGCTTCTGGCTCCTCAACGACATTGTATGGGTCAAGACCAACCCCATGCCCAACTTTCGCGGTGTCCGTTTCACCAACGCCCACGAAACCCTGCTCTGGTGCAAGAAGTCGCGTGACCAGAAGAGGTACACTTTTCATTACCACGCCCTCAAGAGCATGAATGATGACAAGCAGATGCGGAGCGATTGGGAGATACCCCTGTGTACGGGCGCGGAACGCTTAAAGGTCAATGGCGCGAAGGCGCACACGACCCAGAAACCCGAAGCCCTGCTCTATCGCGTCATCCTGGCGAGTTCGAACCCGGGCGACATAGTTCTGGACCCGTTCTTTGGGACTGGGACGACGGGCGCGGTCGCTCGCAAACTGGGCCGCCACTTCGTCGGCATCGAGCGCGAGGCAGGCTACATCGAAGCTGCCCGCGCCCGCCTCGACACCCTAGCCGCGACCAGCCTGGACGACGACGCCCTTGGCCGCTGGCCCACTCGTCGCTCGGCTCCGCGTATCCCCTTCGCCGCCCTGCTGGAAAATAGCCTACTCCAGCCCGGCCAGACCCTCTACCTGGACCGCCACCCCGACCAGGCCGCGACCGTCCTGGCCGATGGCTCCCTGCGCCTGCCCGACGGCACGCGCGGCTCCATCCACAAGCTCGGCGCGCTGCTGCGCGGCCTCCCGGCTTGCAATGGCTGGGAACACTGGTATTATAAGGACGCGGATGGGGCTTTCGTGGTCATTGACAGATTACGCGAGAAGCTGCGTACCGAAACCATCTAAGTACAAGCAAAAAAGTTAAGCGGGTATAATAGGGGAGAGGAGGGCGAGATGAAACAACCCCTACCACCACCCAGAAGGTGCTCTCGATCATCGGCGCGGCCCATGCCGCATAACTTTCTTGCTTGTACTTAGTAGCTACACAGTCTGGTCTCGACGCTGAACACAGCTTAGTATTCGGGCCATATCTCAAGCTCCACCGCCATGCCTTCCTCGGCCAGGGCTTTCTCCGCTTCTGGGTCCAGCTTAGCACATTCCTCCGCCAAGCGCTGCCGCTTGAACTGTTCAAACTGTTCCTCTAGCTCTCTCTGATATTCGCTCATCGTGTGCCTCCACCACCGATCACGGCACGGGCGTTACCGTTGAGGGTGACAGGGTGGGCGGCAGCGGTGGCAGCGGTGGTGTCGGCAAGATAGGATCTCTGAAAATTGGCGTCACATCCCTACCGGCCGCACATTAGGGTCCATCGTCGCGGACGGCGTACGCAGGTCGGTCGTGGGGAATGAGGGAAGTGCTCCGATCGGGAACTCGCGCGGGGTTCCCGCCGGTAGGATGGCTCCTGGCCCAGGTGGCGGCGCGTCGGTTGGGAAAGCGCCAGGCGGCGCGGTCATCAGGGGGGATAAGGTGGAGGGGATGGAGCCATACTCAGGCCCAGAGATCGGCGTGCCGGGCGTCAGCGTCTGAGCCGAGGTAGGGGATTGGAGTGAGCGTAGCGCTGGGTTATCGAGTTGATGGGTGGGCTGAGGGGTCAATGGAGCTGGCGTTGCCAGACCGGAGACACCGCAACCGGCCAATACACCGAGTAATAGCAGACCCAAGCTTATCGCCATGGAGAGTCTTAATCGTCGCGCCATGTCTCAAGCTCCACCCTCGGTCTCAGAGCTATCATACCATCTATCACCTTTTTGGCAAATTATGGGATGGGTCCGCATTGTTGAGAAGCAGCGGCAAGAAGACGCGGTTGTCGGTGATGGTCAGGTTGTCCAGGTTGAGGAAGTTGTAGCTACCGCTGGCGCTGTCAAAGACCAGACTAATGGTGTGCCGGCCGGCGGTGAAGTACCCCGTCAGGCGGTGGTCGGCGTACTGGTCCCAGCCGCCCGTGGCCGGGAAGGTGAAGGCGGGCGCGCTGTCGTAGCCGTCCATGCGGAGGAGCCGCCGCGCCTCGCCCGCCCCTGCCGCATAGCGGAAGGTCAGGTGATAGACGCCGTCGGCGGGCAGATTGACCCTGAACTCCACCCCCTGGCCGTCCCCGGCCCAGGCGGCGACATAGCCCCAGCCGGTGAAGCCAGGGTACAGGGCTTCGAGGGCGACATGCTGGATGGTGGCGTCCTCGGCCTCATAGCGTTGGTACGGGCAGTCGGCGCAAACGGGGTATGGCCCTTCGAGGTCGGCAAACAGGGTCAGGGCCGTAACGGCTGAACTATTACGGTAGTGGGATGCTGTCGGCAGAGGCGGGCCGGCCCAGTCGGTAGCGAAGGTGGTCGTGGCGGGGTCGCGGGCCAGGTTCCAGACGGCCTCGGCGCTGGCCTGGAGGACGGCGTAGTACTCGGCGTGGCTGGGGTCCAGGCGGTATAACTGGGCCAGGTAGCGGTAGGCGACGCCCTTGAACTGCTCGCAGTCGCCTCGGCAGGTGTCGTTCGTGCCGTCGAACAGGACCGGGCCGTAGGCGGTGAGGATCGTTTGGAAGGTAATCAGATAGCGGGCGAAGCGGTGGGCCTGCTCTAGATAGAGTTCATCGCCCGTGGCCTGGTAGAGTTCGACGGCGGCCCCGATCATCAGCCCCTCGTTGTAGGTGTACTGCCAATCTACCCGCGTGCCGTCAGGCGTGATGTGGTCGAAGACATGGTAGGTGATGGGGTCTACCATCGTTTGCAGCCAGTAGGCGTAGACCTGGTGGGCGAAGGCGAGACTCTGGGGGTCGCCCGTGCGCTGGTAGATCTGGGCGCCCAATAGGGCCGGGCCGGCATTGGACGCCGTCGCCTTCTGGGAGTGGGAGAAGTCCCACCAGATGCCGCCCGGACGGCCGCCGCAGCAGGTGGTGTCCCACTGTAGTCGGATGTGGTTGAACAGGTAAATCGCCTGGGCTAGATAGCGGCTGTCATGGACCACATCGTAGGCGCGGAGTAGGGCGAGGGCCATCCAGCTCTCGTCGTCGTAGTAGAGGCGCGGCCAGCCCCGCGCCTCCTGACCCAGAAACAGGCTCTCCAGCAGGCCGGCGTAGTGCGCGCCGCCGGTTCGGGCGGCGTTATCAGCCACCAGGTGCAGCGCCTGGGCGTAGGACCAGTAGCCCGTCAAGTCGCCGCTGTCGGGCACGGCGGCACGGAGGTATTGCTCGTCGCCGCGCCAGAAGGCCAGCAGGTGGGCCTGGACAGCCAGGTCGGCGCGGGCGTGGTACACAGTGGGTAGTGGGTAGTGAGTGATGGGTGGTGGGTGGGCCATTGACAAAGTGAGCCAAAGGACGGAGTACAGCGCGGCTGCCAGTAGGCTTATCAGCCGCATCTTCTTCTTTCGCCTCATCCAATCACTATTCTAGGTGGCCTTCGCCACTAGCGGCCCTTGTCGTGGCCGAGGCCGGCCTCGCGGGCGCGGACGATGGCCTGGGCGCGGTCGGCCACCTGGAGCTTGCTGAAAATCGAGGACACGTAGTTGCGCACTGTGGGGTGGCTCAGCACCAGGCGTTGGGCAATCTCAACGTTGTTCATGCCCTGCGCCATCAGGTTCAGAATCTCACGCTCGCGCTCGGTCAGGTCGGGGAAGGCGTCGCTGGCGGCGGCCGGGCGCGGCGCGGCGAAGAACTCGATCATGCGCGTGGCGATGGCCGGGCTGAAGATGGCCTCGCCGCTGCCCACGGCGCGGATGGCGCGCAACATCTCGTCCTTGTCGGCGTCCTTGAGGATATAGCCCCGCGCCCCGGCCCGCATGGCTGTAAACACGGAGGCGTCGTCCTCGAACATGGTGACGACGAGGACGCGCGTGGTCGGGCGGGCGGCCAGGATGCGGCGCGTGGCCTCGATGCCGTTGACGCCCGGCATGCGGATGTCCATCAGGACGAGGTCGGGCTGGAGGCTGTTCGCCAGGGCGACCACCTCTTCGCCTGTCGTCGCCTCGCCCACCACCTCGAAGTCGGGCGTCTGCTTGAGCAAGGCCGCCAGGCCGTGGCGAAACAGGGGGTGGTCGTCGGCGAGTAGGATACGCAGGGCGGGCATACTCAAGAACTCCTGTGGGTAGTGGGTGGGGCGTGATGCGTGATGCGTATTTCGTATTTTGTCATCCGTTATGGTTCTGCCGGCCGCCTTCTGCCTTCTGCCCTCCGTCTTCCGTCCTCCATCCTGCGTCATGTTAGGGGCAGGCGGGCATGGACCGCAGTGCCGCCTTCTGCCCTTCGCTCGATGGCGCAGGCGCCGCCGAGTTCTTCGGCGCGTTCGCGCATGGACAGCAGGCCCACGCCCGTAGAGTGGCCGTCGGGCAGGCCGATGCCGTCGTCCACAATGTCCAGGCAGAGCGCGGTGGGAGCCTGTTCATCTGGCCCCAGGCTGAGGGTGACTGCGCAATGGGTGGCCTGGGCGTGGCGCACGACATTGGTCAGCGCCTCCTGCGCGATACGGTAGGCGGCGACCTCGACGGCGGCGGGCAGCGGTGGCAAGGAGGGTGGAGCCTGGACGGTGATGAGCAGGTGGCGCTGGAAGGTAGCGGCGAGTTCCTGGATCGCGGCCACCAGCCCCAACTCGTCCAGGGCGGGCGGGCGCAGGTCGTGGACGAGGCGGCGCACGTCCTGAACTGTGGCGCGAATGGTGCGCTGAAGCTCGCGGG